>CBFGLF010000108.1:0-5991 GCA_965649545.1 uncultured Methylotenera sp. | reverse complement strand
TGATGACGCAGGAAGCCGCGGTACTGGATGTCGATATGCGCTGGGCGGGCTACCTAGAACAACAATAAGGTGCGCGCTAACGGCTAGGTGCCGAGTGCTTCGGCGATCGCCCGTAACTCAGCCTTGGGATCGCTGAAATCCTCGTACTTCTTGCCGTCGGTACGGGCGTACCAGTAGCGGCTGTTCCACGCATCGCCCTCGATCTTGTGCAGCACGGCATGGATCCAGTTGGCGTAGGAATCGCCATAATCCTGTGCGATCTTGTGGGCGGTGTCCCAGTCGTCGGTTAGCGCCGCTTCGACGGCTTGCAAGAGATGCGGGCTATTGGTCGAAGAAGGCAAGTTTCTTGTTCCTCGGTAGGCGTTTCAGCATGGTCTCGGCGCTGCTGGCGGTAGAACGGTCCGGATACGGTTTGCTCGCCAGCACGCGAATCGGCGGGTTGGCCCGTGTGTATTTGGCGCCTGTCCCCTGCTGGTGCGCGCTGAACCGCGCTTCAAGGTCGTTGGTGATGCCGGCGTAATAGGCGCCGCTCTTGCACTCCAGCAGATAGAGAAACCAGCTCATGCGCTATTCTTGCGCAATCGCTGGCGATGTTCCAGTCCGGCGCTCGATTGCTGAGCTATTTCCCCTTGGCTACGCAGCTATTTTCCTTGACTACGGACCCAGGCGATCAGCTTCAGCACCTCATCCGGCGACATCCCGTTCTTGGGGTCGGTCGGGTCCATCACGCCTTTACCCTTGCCGCTCATGCCGCCGTTGGTCCCCGCCCAGATGATCTCGAACATGCCTTTGTCGTTGGCCGCCTTGGCATGATTGAAGTTGGGGCCGGTGATGCCCTTGGCCGTCTGGCCGCCGGCATTGGCGCCGTGGCATTGACCGCAGGAATAGGATTGATAGAGCTTCTTGCCGCTGGCGATCGCCTGCTGATCACCGATATACGGGTTCTGCCCGGTCGCCAGGAATTTCTTGGATTGCTCGGTATCGAACAGGGCCGGGCTGATCTTCAAGGGTTGGTTATTCTTGGTATCGGTGAACGTAGTCTCGGCGGCATTGGCGGTATTGAGATCGAGCACCACCGCGATGATGAACACCATCAGGCCAATAAATATCTTCATCGGATAGGTTTGCATATTCATCTCCTCAGATTGATTAGAGACTTCAAAAGAAAATATGGCAAAACACTTCCCCGAACCTGTTCGAAGACGATTCGGCAGGCAAAGTTCCGAAGTCGGTTGAGCCGAACGGACTAGTTTGGCAAGATAGGGGTCTTTCGCATAATGGAATGGCACATGAACCGGTATTTTCAAGCGTTAACGCTGCCTCTCGCACTCGTCGCCCTGCTGGCTGGCTGCAGCTCGATGGACAAGTACAACCCCTTCACCGACAACCCGACCATCGTCGAGATCCCCCGCGCACCGGCGGACGCCACCGAGTACCTCTGTGAAGGCAACAAGCGTTTCTATGTGCGCCTGATGGACAAGGGCAGCCGCGTCTGGCTCATCTACCCGGATCGCGAGATCGGCCTGGAGAAGGTCGGCGGCACCGGTGAGCGCTACTCCAACGGCATCGCCGTGCTCGATATCAACGGCAACGAAGCCACGCTCAGTGACGGTCCGAAAGTCGATTACAAGGCTTGCCAGGCCGTCAACCCGAAAAAGAAATAGCGAAGAATTAGCGTGGTGGATGCCAATCGCGGGGATTTGCATGCGCTGACCGTGCAGTTCCCGCATGCCGGCGTGGTCGAGGCCATCTATCTGCGTCCGGCGCGTCGCGTGCCGGTCATCCAGACGACACACACCTCCGCCGAGGCAGGCTTGGGGCTGGGCGGGGACCGCAAATCCGACAGCCGATCGGCCCAACCGGGCGGCAGCAATCGCCAGGTGACCTTGCTACAGGCCGAACACCTGCCGGTGATCGCCGCCTTGCTCAAGCGTGATCGTATCGATGCAGCGCTCCTACGACGTAACCTCCTCATTTCCGGGATCAACCTGCTGGCGACACGCAGCCTGTTCAAGGATCAGCCCATGCGGCTGCAGATCGGGGATTGCGTGCTGGAGATCACCGGCCCCTGCGAGCCGTGTTCGCGGATGGAGGAAGTGCTGGGGCCGGGCGGGTATAACGTCATGCGCGGGCATGGCGGCCTCAATGCCCGCATCCTTGCCAGCGGCGAGATCAGGGTCGGCGCCGCGGTGACCTGCTATCCCGCTCAGGCCACGCTGGCGCTCTAGATCCTCTGCTGGTCTCTGGCGGCCTGCCGGCTGCCAGACTCGGCCTCAGGGCGCTTTCAAGGCCTCGACCGAATCCTTGTCCAGGTCTTCCAGCAGCAGGCTCAACCGTGCCACCTCCGACTGGTTACCCGCCTGCTTGGCGAGCCTACCCAAGCCCAGCATACTGCTGGTGTGGCGCGCGTTCAGCGCGAGGATCGCTTCGTAGCCGGCCTTGGCCTGCTGCTGATCCCCCAGGTTCTCTGTCGCCAGCGCGACGTAGTACATGGCCTCCAGGTTGCCCGGTTCGCGCTTCAGCCACGCCTGCGCGATCTGCTGCAGGTCACGCCATTCCTTGTTCTGCAAGGGCAGCACCACGCGCATGAAAAAGGGCCGTTTGTCTTCCGGTGCATCCCAGAACGGCGTACCCGGCTGCCCGACGATCGGGTTCTCCGGCAGCTTCATGGCCTGCTTGATCCAGTTGACCGGTACGCCGTAGAAGTAAGCATTTCGCCCCGGGCTCTTGACGGTGTTCATGCCCAGCAACTTGCCTTCGTCGTCGAAGATCGGGCTGCCACTCGCCCCCATGATGAACGAAGCCGAGGTGCGGATGACGTAACTGCCGTCCATGAGATACAGCGCCTTGATCTGGCCATAGGTGGTCAGCGGTTTGGGCGGGCCGCCGGGAAACCCGATCGAGAATACCGATTGCTCGTACTGCAGCTGGTCGCTATCGCCGAGCTTCGCCGGTTTCAAAGGCAGGTACTGGAAACGCAGGATACACACGTCATGCGCCCAGTCCTCCTGCACTGCGGTGGGCAGGTAGAATTCGCCGGAAGCGGTGACGTTGATGCCGTTGGAATCGGCCAGCACGTGGCAGTTGGTGGCGATGGTGTTCTCCGCGACCACGACGCCGGAGCCGACGCCCTGCCCGCCATTCTTGGTCACGGTGTTGACCTTGACGATAGAAGCCTTGAGGCTATACACCGTATCCACACTGGGTTCGGCCAGCGCGGACTGGGCCGTGAGCAGCGTGAGCAGATAGGTACCGGTTAAAAAGATTGCGCGCATAATGCATCCTCGATGAACATGCTATACAGACCTGTTTTTACCCTAAGGATTCCAAGCAGCATGCATGCCATGAACATTTTTTATCGTTGCCTTGTGGGGTTGGCAATGTTGACCGGTTCATTGTCAGCGCTGGCCGAGAAGCCGGCCGGGTTCGTCTATCTCGACGAAGCCATCCCGACCATCCAGCTCGAACTCCGCTACACCACCGACCACAATTTCGTCGGCCGCCCCATCGACGGCTACGTCAAACCGCGCGCCATCCTGACGACCGAAGCGGCGCATGCCCTACTCAAGGTACAGAATGCCCTCGCCGAATTCAAGCTCGGCCTCAAGGTCTACGACGCTTACCGACCACAGCGCGCCGTCGACGATTTCCTGCGCTGGGCGGCGGATCCCACGGATACCAAGCACAAGGCCGACTACTATCCGGAGCTCGATAAATCCGAACTGTTCAAGCAGCAATACCTGGCGCAGCGTTCCGGCCATAGCCGCGGCAGCACGGTGGACCTCACGCTGATCGCGCTCGATAGCAAGCAGGAACTGGATATGGGCGGCACCTACGATTATTTCGGCCCGGCGTCCTGGCCGACCTCCACCGTGCCGAACGCCCAGCAACGGGGGAATCGCATGCTGCTACAGTCGGTGATGGTGCAACACGGTTTCGTGCCTTACCCGCAGGAATGGTGGCATTTCACCCTCAAGCCTGAGCCCTATCCGGATCGTTACTTCGATTTTCCGGTCGAGTGAGTCGACCCGCCTCGCAACGTCAGGACTAGCGACACATTACGGCTGCTTGCAGGCGATATCCACTTCGCGCTTCTGATGGCCGCGGATCTCTTCCTGGTTGGCGATATCGAAACCGCCCGGGCACATCTCATGCGCTTTATCCCAGCAATCCTTCCACTGCAGGAATCCGCTGCACGCCAGCCTCGTCCAGGTGCGCGTGTCCTGTTTGCTGGTGTTGGTGGCGCAGGCCGAGAGGGTCAGCATCATGACGGCGATCAGGGCAAAGTGCAGTTTCATGGCGTTAGCTTTCAAGTGGCGTCCAACGTACGACTGCACGCCCGCAACGAAGGTTCAGCCAGCGGCCCGCCGGAAAATTACCGTGAGTTCGGCCACGCATCGCGTTAAAATAGCTGCTTAATCAAGTCACTTATAACAATGATCGCGCGAGGAGCCCCATGCTGATTCAAAGCCATATCGTTGATTTGCCAACGCCCACCGGTACCATGCGCACCTATGTCCACCGCCCGGTGGCAGAAGGCCAATATGCCGCCATCCTGTTCTATTCCGAGATCTTCCAGCAGACCGGCCCCATCGAGCGCGCCGCCAAGATCATGGCTGGCCAAGGGTATGCCGTGCTGGTGCCTGAAGTGTTCCACGAACTGAACCCCATCGGCACCGTGCTCGGTTACGACGACGCCGGCCGCGAGAAGGGCAACGCCGACAAGGCCGCCAAGGACGTGCAAGGCTACGATACCGACAACCGCGCCATGATCGAATGGGTGCAGAAGCAGCCATGGTGCTCGGGCAAGATCGGCGCCATGGGCTTCTGCATCGGCGGTCACCTGGCTTTCCGTGCCGCCCTGCAGCCCGAAGTCAAAGCTACCGCCTGCTTCTACGCCACCGACCTGCACACGCAGATCATCCCCAACAAGCCGGGCCAGCACAGCATGGAACGTCTCGCCGACATCAAGGGCGAACTGCAGATGATCTGGGGCAAGCAGGACAACCACATCCCGACCGCCGGTCGCGCCAAGGTCTACCAGCAACTGACCGACGCCAACCTCACCTTCACCTGGCACGAGTTCAACGGCCAGCACGCCTTCATGCGTGACGAGGGCGAACGCTACGACCCGGAATTGCAGATGCTGGGCTACCAGCTGGCCCTGTCGATGTTCACGCGCACCCTGCGCTGAACCGGCGCTTAGTCATACGCCTGGCCGGCATATGCCGGCCAGCGATATCCATAAAATCAAAGATTATTTCCCTGCATGGTAGGTACATGCCATGCTGTAAAGCTAGTCACACGGCTCATATCGCATAGCACGAATCGCATAGCACGAAAGGAACCCACCATGACAACGCTACGTTTAGGCGACACCGCCCCCGATTTCACCCAGGACTCCAGTATCGGCCCCATCTCCTTCCACCAGTGGCTGGGCGATAGCTGGGG
This sequence comes from uncultured Methylotenera sp., assembly GCA_965649545.1. GTDB lineage: Bacteria > Pseudomonadota > Gammaproteobacteria > Burkholderiales > Methylophilaceae > CABHOJ01. The sequence goes on along the minus strand of CBFGLF010000108.1, from coordinate 540 downwards.
TGTCCTGTTCTCGCATCCGGCCGATTTCACGCCGGTTTGCACCACCGAGCTCGGTGCCACCGCCAAACTGGCCGATGAATTCAAAAAGCGTAACGTCAAGGCCATCGCGCTCTCGGTCGACCCCGTCGCGTCGCATCATGGCTGGATCAAGGACATCAACGAGACGCAGGGTTGCGAGGTGAATTTCCCCATCATCGCCGATGAGGACAAGAAGGTCGCCACGCTCTATGACATGATCCACCCGAACGCGCTGGCCAATGCCACCGTGCGTTCCGTGTTCATCATCGACCCCCACAAGAAGATCCGCCTGACGCTGACCTACCCCGCCAGCACCGGCCGCAATTTCAACGAGATCCTGCGCGTGATCGATTCGTTGCAGCTCACCGAATACCACAGCGTGGCGACACCCGCGAACTGGAAGGACGGCGACGATGTGGTGATCGTGCCTTCCCTGCAGGATCCGGAGGTGCTCAAGACCAAGTTCCCCAAGGGGTTCAAGGCCATCAAGCCTTACCTGCGCATCACGCCGCAACCCAACAA
>CBFGLF010000107.1:0-5994 GCA_965649545.1 uncultured Methylotenera sp. | reverse complement strand
AAGGCGACCGGCGGCACGGCACCGACCACATAACCGGTGGCTGCAGGGACTTCGTCGAATTCGGCCATGCGCACCTTGCGCTCGTTGAGATGGGTACGCAGCACGGCCCAATCAGCGCGGCCGCCACCGGCGACCGCCAGCATCACGAACTGGCCTGATTCGGCGCGGAAGAGCACGCTGCGAACCACCGACTTCGGGTCCAGCCCTCGAGCGGACAGCAGTTCTTCCAGGTTGCGCACGGGTTTCTTGTCCTCGCTGAGCGGGATCTCGACCACTTGGTAATCGATGGCCTCACGCGCGAGGAGGTCGGTGACGGGGGATCGCAGGGTAGTGTTCATGAGTGTGACTCAGCATGAATGACGATAACCTTATTGTCGCACAGCAAACCAGAGCGTTCAGGGCTTGCGGTAAGCGCTGTCGCCCAATAGCAGCGGGCCGACCTTCTCCCAGTATCGCGAGAAGCGCTTCAGCTGCCGTTCGCCGAGTTCCACCGGCGCGAACTCGGGTTCAGCCTGCCAGGCGACCTCACAGCCTTGCAACAGTGCCATCAGGTCGGTCTGCGGTGTGCGCTGGGTGACCACGCTGGCAGTCCCATACTGCCGCAACACGGCGTCTAGACTTCCCTGCCAGACCTGGACGTCCTCCATTTCGCTCAGGCAGTCGGCGACGAACTGCAGTCGCTTGAGCGACCAACCGCCGTGCAACACCGGGTCGAACACGAAACATTTAGGGCCGGGATGACGCAACAACGCATGCGCTGGGGACAACATCTCGTCGTGGAACAGCACCAGGGCTTCAGCCACCTGGGGAGTGGCCGCGGAACTGACCGCCCGGATCGGGTAATGCTTGGCTGACACGGGCGCTGGGCCATCGAAGAGTCGCGCTTGCAGTGCCTCGTAACTATCGTCGAACGGACATGTGGCTTGGCAGGTGCGGCAGAACCGCTCGCCGCTGTAACGCGCCAGGTTCTCCTTGTTGAAATAGTAAGGCTTCGCGGAAAACGTGGAGGCGACCCACTGCCAGGAAAGATGATTGGAGGCGATATCGCCATCCAGCAGTTCGGCTACGTACCAATCCGCAGCCGCACGCCAGTCGACCTTGCGCCAATGCAGGAGCCAGGCGGCGAACCACATGCGGGCGTGATTGTGCACATAGCCATCCCCTTGCAGGTCATGGATGAACGCATCCATGCAGGGCAGGCCCGTCTCGCCCTCCAGCACGTCCTGCGGGACAGGGCGTGTACCCCGCGCGACCTTGGCGACTTCCATGTCGGAGAGAATGGCATCGCCATGCTGGTACCAGACCTGCCGCCAGTAGTCGCGCCAGGCGAACTCGAACAGCAGTTTCTGCGCACGCCCGCCGCTGGTGCGATGGACATGGTCGAAGGCTTCGCGCAAGGTCAGGCAACCATGCCGCAAATAGGGCGACAGACGGGTGACCGCGCCATCGAGAAAATTACGGCTACGCTCGTAGGCCTGCCCATCCGCCGATTCTAGTCGCCTGAGCGCTTCGACGCGTCCGCCCGGCCATGCTTGGCTCAAGTCAGGACCACCAGCCTCGGGAAACTGCTGGCGAACGTAACGCAGCCGCTCGTTGCGGTCACACGGTAGCTGGAGTCGTTTCGCGGTGCTCATTCGAAGAGTTCTTTCTGTTGTGGGTGGGTACTGCGACGTTTGCGTTGCGCCTGATGCTCTCGACCGTTCTCGTCACGGACGCTGCCGGGCATGCCCTTACGCGAGCCGTGCTTTTTGACGATGGCGCGGGATTCCGCCAAAGCCTCCCCAGCCCGCCGAACCGCCAACAACCTGGCACGCGCCTCCCGGGTCGCCTGTTCGACCTCCACCAGCGGTGCCGGGTAATCGCGGTCGATGACGCAGCCGGTACGTGATTGCAGTGACGGCGGCATCAGCCAGGGCTGGAAGATCCAGCTATCCGGCACGTGCTGCAACGCGGGTAGCCAGCGGCGCACGAAGGCCCCGGTCGGATCCTGGTCTTTCGCCTGTTTCACCGGGTTATAGATGCGCAAGGCGTTGATGCCGGTGGTGCCTGACTGCATCTGTACCTGCGGCCAGTGGATACCCGGCTCGTAGTCGATGAACTCACGCGCCAGATGCAAGCCGGGCTGCCGCCAGTGCAGCCAGTAGAGGTAGGACGCCGTGCTCATGAGCATGGCACGCATGCGGAAATTCACCCAGCCCGTCTCCCGCAGCATGGCCATGCAGGCGTCGATCAACGGCCACCCGGTCTCGCCCCTGCACCACGCGGCGAGCCGCTGCTGCTGCTCGCCTTCCGATGGTTGCATCTCCCGCAGCTGGTCGTGGGCGCGGTGCAGGTTCTGGAATTCGATCGCCGGCTCGCTCTCGAGTTTTTGCATGAAATGGCAATGCCAGTGCAGCCGGCTTTCGAACGCCCGCAATCCAGATGACAGTCCACGCGGGGCGTATACCCCGGGATCCTGCAGCGACTGCTGACGCGCACGGGTGGCCTGCACCACCTCTTTCATGCTGACCGCGCCCCAAGCGAGATAGGGCGACAGCCGCGAGCAGGCTCGCGTGGCGGTCTGTGGACTGGACATGCAGGGACGGTACTGGGATGCACGTTGTTCGAGGAAGCTGTCGAGGATGTCCAACGCGCGGGTACGTCCACCGCGTTGTCGCCTGGGTTTATCTTCGCCGGCGGCGACTGGTGGCGGCATGAGCGACTGGAAGGTGCCGGGGGCCGCCGCGATCTGTAGCGGCAATCTGGCCTGGGGACTTTGCATGCGCTGCTCCCAATGACCGTTCCAACGGTCGCGGTTGCCCAGCCGACGCACGACGCCGTTCTGCGGGTACTCATGCCACGTCACGCCATGCACACGACACCAGGCCATCACGGCCTTGTCGATGCGATAGGTGGCGTCGTTGCCGGTCTCCTCATGGCTCCAGAGGCCGGCGATGGGGTACTGGCGACGGATGGTGTTGAGCGCATCGAGGATGCCCGCCGGCCAACGCATGAGGGCGAGGCCCAAGCCCTTCAGATCGTCCTCGAGTTCGAGCAGGCATTCCTCGGCGAACAGTTGATGCTGGCGCGCGTAGTCCTCGCCGCCGATCACGTCAGGTTCCCATGCGAACAGCGGCAACACCGGACCGTGACGACAGGCATCTGCGAGGGGCAGGTGATCGTGGATGCGCAAGTCGCGCTTGAACCAGACGATGTGGATGGGGCTTCGCATGCTTTCAGGACAGTACTCGTTGGGCTGTGGCGGTTGGAACCTGCCGGCCTTCAGCGGTTCCATGCGAGCTCAATAGTCGCTGAATTCTGTTAGCATGATCCCGTTGAAAAAATCACGCTCCATCATGACGATCACCATCTATCACAACCCGAGATGCGGCACCTCCCGCAACACGCTCGCCCTGATCCGCAACAGCGGCACCGAGCCCACCATCATCGAATACCTGCTGGATCCACCGGACCGCGAACAGCTGCAATCGCTGATCCGCCAAGCCGGCCTCACCGTGCGTCAGGCCCTGCGGGAGAAGGAAGCGTTGTGCGCGGAATTGGGGCTGTTGCGCGACGATATCACCGACGATCGATTGCTCGACGCCATGCTCGCCCACCCCATCCTCATCAATCGGCCGTTCGTGGTCACTGAACGTGGCGTGCGCTTGTGCCGGCCTTCGGAAGTGGTACTGGATATCCTGCCTGCGCCGCAGAAAGGGCCGTTCAGCAAGGAGGATGGCGAACCGGTCATCGACCAGGACGGGAATCGCGTAAGATGACGAAACCACGCAACAAGCAACGATAACCATGTGGAGATCATGATGCCGGAAAGTACGATTTGGATTTGGGGGATATTGGGCCTGGTGCTATTGGCGGTGGAAATGGCGACCGGGACTTTCTACATACTCTGGTTCGGCATCGCAGCGCTGTGCGTGAGCCTGGCATTGATGATCCTGCCGAACCTGCCGCTCAGCGTGCAACTGGTGATGTTCGCCGCCTTGTCCCTGAGCTCGCTCGCCATCTGGAAACTGCATTACAAGAAAGAAGGCGCCGACCTGCGCATCGGCCAGTCGCAAGGCGACGAGGTCGGTCGCGTCGGCACCATCACCGAGACCGTCAGCCCGCGCCAGAACGGCAAGATCGTCTTTCCACAGGGCGTGATGGGCAGCCGCGAGTGGATGGCCATCGCCGACCATGAGATCGCGGTGGGCGACGATGCCGCCATCGTCCGCGTGGAAGGCAACGCCATGCGCGTACAGAAACTATCCGACACACATTAACCAGGGGAAACTCACATGACAGAATTCACCTTCGTATTACTGATCCCGGTCGTCATCCTGATCTGGAAAGGTATCCGTATCGTGCCGCAAGGCGAGGAATGGGTGGTGGAGCGGCTCGGCAAGTTCAGTGCCGTGCTCGGCCCGGGCCTGCACGTCATCAACCCGATCTTCAGCAAGGTGAGCTATAAGGTCACCACCAAGGACATCATCCTCGACATCCCGGAACAGGAAGTCATCACCAAGGATAACGCGGTGATCCTCGCCAATGCCGTCGCCTTCATCAAGGTCAGCAACATCGAGCGCGCCGTCTACGGCATCGAGAACTTCCATGAAGCCATGCGCAACATGGTGCAGACCAACCTGCGTTCCATCATCGGCGGCATGGACCTCAACCATGCGCTGACCTCGCGCGACCGCATCAAGGCCGAACTGAAAGCGGCCATCGCCGACGAAGCGGCGGATTGGGGCCTGACCGTGAAATCGGTCGAGATCCAGGACATCAAACCCTCGCAGAATATGCAGCACGCCATGGAACAGCAGGCTTCCGCTGAACGCGAGCGGGTGGCCGTGGTGACGCGTGCCGAGGGTGAGAAGCAATCGCTGATCCTCAACGCCGAAGCGCGCCTGGAAGCCGCCCGCAAGGACGCCGAGGCGCAAGAGGTCGCGGCCAAGGCCTCGGCAGAATCCATCCGCCTGATCTCGGAAGCGGTGAAAGAGAACAACAGCTCGGCGACCTTCCTGCTCGGCGACCGTTACATCCAGGCACTACAGAAGATGTCGAATTCCGCCAACAGCAAGATCGTCGTCATGCCGGGCGATGTGGTCAGCGCAGTCAAGGCGCTGGTCGGCGGCAAGTGATCCAGTTACCCACCACCTAAGGAGCCAACATGGGAAGCCTCATCGGAATTCTGATCCTGATCGCGGATATCTACGCCATCATCAAGATCGCACAAAGCAGTGCAGAACCATTGAAGAAAGCGCTGTGGATCGTCGGCGTGCTGTTGTTCCCGGTCGTGGGGCTGATCGCCTGGTACCTGGCGGGTCCCGGCGGCAAGAACTAAAGACTCAGACGGTGGCCATGTGGCGCTTGATCGCTTCAAGCCGCATGGCCGCACACCTTGCACGATGGATCGCGGCTCAGCTTGATGCTGCGCCATTCCATCGCCTGCACATCCAGCAATAGCAAACGCCCTTCCAGGCTCACGCCCAACCCTAGCAGCAGTTTCATGGCTTCCGCCGCCTGCGTGGTGCCGATCATGCCCACCAGCGGGGCGAAGACACCGTTCTCCGCACAGCGCATGCCCTCTTCGCCACCCGTATCCGGGAACAGGCAGTGATAACACGGGCTGCTGTCGTGACGTAGATCGAACACCGTCACCTGCCCTTCGAAGCCGATCGCAGCGCCCGACACCAGCGGTTTGCGCAATTTCACGCAGATGCGGTTCAAGGCATAGCGGGTATTGAAATTATCGCTGCAATCGATCACCACATCGGCCTTCGCGGCCAATGCCTCGAACTGCGCCTCGGTCGATCTTTGCTGGATGGTATGCACCGTGACTTCCGGGTTGATCGCCTGCAGGGTCTGCTGGGCGGAAGCCGCCTTGTTGACGCCGACCGACTGCGTGGTATGGATGATCTGCCGCTGCAAGTTGGTCATGTCCACCGTATCGTCATCGCAGATGGTCAGTTGACCCACGCCGCCCGCAGCAAGATACAGCGCGACCGGGGAACCCAG
>CBFGLF010000106.1:0-6059 GCA_965649545.1 uncultured Methylotenera sp. | reverse complement strand
GCCCGTTGCGAAGCCGTCAATGCGCGCGGCTTGCCGCCGGATGTCGTGCGCCTGGTGGATGCCGACGAAGCGTCGACCATCGCGGGCATGCCACTGCAGCATTCCGCCCTGTATTTCCCTGAGGCTGGCTGGGTCGACCCTGTCGCCTTTTGCCAGGCGCTCGCCTCACACCCTGCCATCCACGTGATGCCGCATCGCCATGCGCTCGACCTGCGGCAGACGGCAGGCGGCTGGCAAGTATGGGATGCGGCTCAACTGATCGCCTCCGCACCGGTGGTCATCGTCGCCGGCGCCAACGAGACCTCGGCCTTTGCACAGACCAGCCATTTACCGCTGGAGCCGGTCAGGGGGCAGCTCACCTTCATCAACGCGAACGAAGCCAGCCGCGGACTCAAAACCGTGCTATGCAGCGACGGCTACGTGAGCCCCGCCCGTGACGGTCGGCATGTGATCGGCGCGACCTTCTCCCCCGATGACACGGCACTGGATGTACGTGATAGCGACCACCAGGCCAATCTGGCCATGCTGCGCAGGTTGTGCCCGCCTCTGCACGCATGCCTGGATACTCAAGCACCCATGGGGCGCGTCGCCTTGCGTTGCGCCACGCCCGACTATTTGCCGATGGCCGGTCCGGTGCTCGATAGCGCCGCATTGCTGGCCAATCCGCCCAGGCACACGGCCGACCCTGCCAGCCTCCCATGGCTGCCGGGTCTCTACGTCAACACCGGGCACGGCTCCAAGGGCCTCATCAATGCGCCGCTCTGTGCCGAGATGCTGGCGAGCGCACTCTGCGGCGAACCGGCGCCTGTCGATGACAAGTTGTTGGCGGCCCTCGACCCCAACCGGTTCCTGCTGCGCAACATGGGCCTGAAACGGCTCGTGTCGGGCCTCTCGGCACAGCCTTGAGGTAGAATCCTGCGCATGGCAACGCTGAACGACCTCTTCCAGACCGCTTACCGATTCCATCGCGATGGGCAGTATGCCCAGGCAGAATCCGCCTACCGACAACTCATCAGCCAGCAACCCAGGCATGCGGATGCCCTGCACCTGCTTGGCGTGTTGTGCCATCAGACAGCCAGGCACGAGGAAGCCGCAAACCTGATCGCCCGGGCCATCGCCATCGATCCCGAGAATGCCGACTACCTGAACAATTGCGGCCTTGCCCTGCGTGCTGCGGGCCGTACGGAAGACGCCCTTTCCTGCTACGAAGAAGCCCTGCGCCTCGCTCCCAAGGATGCCGGCATCCAGAACAACCTGGGGAACGCCTATCAGGAAGCCGGCAGGTTCGCGGACGCCGCCGATTGCTACCGCCGCGTATTACGTGCCTACCCGCAGGAGGCCGAGTTGCGGCAGGCCCTGGTGTCCGCCCTGATGGCCCAAGGCGATCAACGATTCAGCCACGGCAGCTTCGATGATGCCGAACGCTGCTATCAGGAGGCCGCGACACTGGCGCCAGCCATCGATATCCTTCAGTACAACCTTGGGAACGCCAAGCGAGAACTAGGCAAGCCTGCGGAAGCGGCGGCCCACTACAAACGCTATATCGAGCGTGTGCCGGACGATGCCGATGCCTGGAACAACCTGGGCAACGTGTTAAGGGAACTGGGCCGGCTGGATGAGGCGGTGGCCGCCTATCGTCAGGCATTGAAGCTTGACCCCAAGCTCTATCACGCCAAGGTGCATATGGTGCACCAGCAACAGCATATGTGCGACTGGACCGATCTGGCGGAGCACGTCAGCGAGATCCGGCAATGGGTCGCCGATGAACCGGAGGCCCTCATCTCGCCGTTCGCGTTCCTCGCCATGCCGGGCACCACGGCCGCCGAGCAAAGACGCTGCGCCATGCAATGGGCCAGGAATCGTCACCAGTCGCTGATCGAGCTGGGCAGGAATCTCGCCTTCAATTACGTCAAAACGCCGGGCCGCAAGATCCGTATCGGCTATCTCTCCGGGGATTTCAGGCTGCATCCGCTGGCGTTTCTCATCACGGAAATGATCGAACTGCATGATGGCGAGAAATTCGAGATCTTCGCCTACTCCTATGCGCGGGACGACAAGACCAAGGAGCGCAAGCGGCTGGCCGAAGCCTTTGACCACTTCGTCGACATCGGTGCGATGTCGATGCCGGAAGCGGCACGCAAGATCCACGCGGACCAGATCGACATCCTGGTCGACCTGACGGGCTTCACGCAGAGCAGTCGCAGCGGCATCCTGGCGATGCGGCCTGCGCCTATCCAGGTCAATTGGCTGGGTTACCCCGGCACCATGGGCGCACCCTATATCGATTACCTGATCAGCGACGCCTTCATCACGCCCGGCCCATCCGCCGCCGACTACAGTGAGAAGCTGGTCCTGATGCCGCACAGTTATCAGCCCAACGACCGCAACCGCCCCATCGGAAAATCGCCCTTGCGGGCGGATTACGGATTGCCCGAGGGAGCCTTCGTCTTCTGTTGTTTCAATCAGACCTTCAAGATAACGCCTGACGTCTTCGGGTGCTGGATGCGGCTGCTGAGCGCCGTGCCCGATAGCGTGCTGTGGCTGCTGGAGTGCAACGTCTGGGCGAAACAGAACCTGATCCATGCGGCGGAAGCACAGGGCATCGACGGTGGGCGCCTGGTCTTCGCGCCCCGCGTCCCTATCGCCGACCATCTGGCTCGCCACGACCTCGCCGACCTGTTCCTCGACACGGTGCCTTACAACGCCCATACGACGGCGAGCGATGCCTTGTGGATGTGCCTGCCCGTGGTGACCATTGCCGGCGACACCTTCGCTTCCCGGGTCGCCGCCAGCCTGCTGCGCGCCGCCAACCTGCCTGAGCTCGTCACCGGATCACTGGAAGCCTACGAGACGCTGGCGCTTAAGTTGGCGACGGATCCCGGTCTGCTCGAACATTACCGGGAACGCCTGCTGCATAACTCATCCGAGATACCGCTCTTCAACACGGCGGCGTTCACCACCGCGCTGGAGCAGGCTTACCGGCAGATGTACCAGAATTACATCGACGGCAAACCGCCCAAGGCATTCAGCGTCACCTGACTCCTGCAGGCCTGCGAGAGTCAATGGACGCGCAGGGTCGGTGCGCTGCTCAGCATCGCCATGGCGGCGATATTGATATCCGCGACCAGCACGCCATCCAGCAGCCCGCTGTCGTCCAGCAACGGCATCGAGATCGTCAGGCAGAAATCCTCGGTCGCCGTCGACAGATAGATGCTGGAGAAGTACGGCTGCAGCGTTTCCGTGACATTCCGGTAGTAGGCCATGGTGGCGCGGTCGATGCCTGAGCCGCCTGCCTTGATCTTGCCGTACATGGTCGGGTTGATCCAGTTGGGGTAGCGCTGGCGGCCTTCCGCGTCCAGTTCGAAGATCACCTCGAAGAAGCGATGTTCGGCAAAACAACCGTCCAATGCATGCGAGTCGCTGGAGCGCTTGAGGGTCGCGATATGACGCAAGGCCTCCATCGCGCGTTCCTGCCAGTCGGAATAGAAGTCCTCGGTCGGCTCGACCAGGCGTGGCGGTTCGTCCTCGACCACGATGATGCTGCCTATCGTCGCCTTGCCGATCTTCTTCAGCATCGCCGCACGTTCCGCCGCCGCAACACTGTTGCTGGGGTGGCCCTGCTTGCCGTTGACCACGGCGATGGAGATGCTGGCGACCGGGTGCTCCTTGCCGTCGTCGGTCGTGAAGAAGCCGCGCTCCAGGTCGGCATTGTCGTAAAGGTGCATCGCCAATGCCTGGAAGCGGCTGATGACGCCAAGCAGCGCCGGGATCAGCCCTGGCTGTTCGCGTTCCATGATCAGCACGAAATCGTCGCCGCCGATATGGCCGACCAGCGTGTAGGACTGCCCGAGGAAGATGAGCCGCAGGATCTCGGCCAGCAGGCGAATCATCGCGTCGCCGCGGATGAAGCCGTAACGATCGTTGTAAGCCTTGAAGTGATCAAGATCGATATAGACCAGCGTGGTTGAAGGATTGTTGCGCAGGCTGACATCCAGCGCCTGGCGCAGGCTGGGGCCGGTCGTCAGCTGGCTCAGGGGGTGCAGGCTGCCGGTCGTGCTCTTGCGCGAGATGAGCTGTGCCATGATCTCCATCGGCTGCAGGATACCGAGGTAATTGCCCTCGTCGCTGACCAGCACCCAAGGTGCCGCTTCGCTGCGCTCGAGATAGAGGCTTCTCGCCAGCAGGGAGGCCGGTGTGGTGTGCGTGACGAGCTTGGGCAAGGGTTCGCAGCAGGCGCCCAGATTGCCGTGATGCGCTGACAACAGCTTGCCGCGCTTGAGCAGGCCCAGTGGGCGGCCGTGATCGAGCACGACGGCGATCGCCATGTCCGGATGGGTCTTGAACAGCCCCTTGGCTTCTTTCAGTGGGGTATTGATATCCAGCGTGATGCCGGGATTGACGTACTCGGTCAGCCGGAACTCGTCTGGGATGTGCGAACGGTGTGACTCGTCGCGCACCGGCAAGGCGTTGATATGCACCGGCGGCACCACCGCGGGCCGGGCGAAATAATAGCCCTGCGCATAGGAAAGACCGAGGTCCTGGCAGAAGGTGATGTCCTCGACGCGCTCCAGGCCCTCCGCGACCACGGTGCAGCCCAGGCGCTGTGCCATGGAGATGATGGCTTCGAGCAATACGGTGCGGACCCGGCTGCCCTGCGCTTCATGTACGATAGCCCGGTCGATCTTGATGAAATCCGCCCTCACCGCCGCCAGCGTGCGCAGGCCATTGAAGCCAGACCCCATGTCGTCCAGCGCGATGCGCAGGCCGTGGGTGCGGATCCTGTCGCAATACTCGGCCAGCAGCTCCGGTTCGACCTCTTCGCTCTCCATGATCTCGATGATGATGTCGCGCTGATCGATGCCCAGCGTGTTCAGCTGCTGCAGGAAGCCTTGCAGCCAGTGCAGCTGCATGATGGTCTGCGGCAGGACGTTGATGAACAACGGCGTACCCTTCTCGATGCTGGCGGCCTTGCCCTGCAGCGCCTTGAGCTGGCAGTGGCTGTCGAGCACATGGGTGCAATGCAGTTGTCGCGCGAGCCTGAAGGCTTCCTCCCCGCTCAGGAGCTTGTTGTCCGGGCCCATGACGCGGCACAGCGCCTCGTAGCCGAAGATCTTGCCTTTCTGCGAGAAGTCGATGATGGGCTGGAAATGCATCTGGATCGAGTTCGGCATATCCCCTAGCAGCCAGGGGTGCTTCTTTCTGGCGTAGTACATGCCGAAAGGCAGGGTCGAGGACAGCGCGGCCTCGGGTGCGATCGCGGTGCAGTCGTCGATCTGCATGACGAAGGCATCCTCGAGCAAGGCTGCGGGCGTGGTCTCCGCAATGCTGTCCAGCGTGGCCAGCAACTCCGCATCGTCGTCACACGCCAGTGTCAGTACTGCACTGCTGGCACCCGCTGCATCTTCTTTCGATGCGACCAGGTTTTTCCCCGTTGGTATATGCAAGTAGAGTTTCATAGGATCGCTTTTATATTTGTTATCAAAGGTCCAGCAAACCTTGTGCCATGCCTCTAGCGCTCTATTTGGCCGATTTTTGGGGTATCCATGGTGCAAACGGCGGCAGGATGCACTCGATATGTGCAAGCGCAAGCGATGCAAGCGGTTGGCATAACGGGCGTTGCAGTCCGCAGGTTTGTGATAAAGTCAGCGAAAAAATAACGACGATTCAGGGAAACGTATGGCGGCGATCGATATCACACCAGTCCTCAAGTTCATGGTCGACAAGAACGGTTCAGACCTGTTCTTCAGCACCGACGCGCCTATCCATATCGAGATCGAAGGCAAGACCCTGCCGGTGAACAACCAGGTGATGGCGCCGGGCATGATCAAGGAGATCGCCTATGCGCTGATGTCGCCCGCCCAGATCAAGGAGTTCGAAGAGACGCTGGAGATGAATTTCGCCTACAGCGCCAAGGGCATCGACGAAGCGCGTTTCCGCGTCAACGTCTTCCGCCAGCGCGGCGACGTCGCCATGGTCATCCGTGCCATCAAGGCCGTGATCCCGACCTTCGAATCCCTGGGGCTGCCGCCTATCCTCAAGGACCTGATCATGCGCCAGCG
>CBFGLF010000105.1:0-6077 GCA_965649545.1 uncultured Methylotenera sp. | reverse complement strand
TAGGCGCCGATGTTGACATAGGAAGGCATGAGCACGGCGTTCTTGGCGATGAAGGAACCGCGACGCACGATCGCGTTAGGCACCACGCGGAAACCGCCGGCCTTGAAGTCGGCTTCGGTGTAGTTGGCGAACTTTGGCGGTACCTTGTCGAAATACTTGGTCACGCCGTCGTCCAGCAGCACGTTGTCTTCGAGGCGGAAGGAGAGCAGCACGGCCTTCTTGATCCACTGGTGGGTGGTCCATTCCTGCGTACCGGCGACACGTTCCGCGACACGCAGTTTGCCGGCGTCGAGGTCGGCCAGGACGCTGAACACGGCGTCTTTGACTTCCTTGCTGGCGGTGGCTGGGGTGATCTCGGCGCGACGCTCGAATGCGTCTTCAATGATGGTTTGCAGGCTCATAACGGCTTCCGTGAAAAAATCAAAACCGCTATTTTACCCGAAAGGCGGAGAAACTCCGCCTCTTGCTTGCTTAAGGAATCAACAGCTTATTATGGCCGTGCTTACTTCTTGGCCTTGGCCTGCTCGTAGAGCGGCATGACGCCCGGGATCAGGCTCTTGAGATCGGCGATACGGTTCTCGTTGGAAGGGTGGGTGCTGAGGAACTCGGGCGGTTTGCTGCCGCCCTGCGCGCTCATCTTCTGCCACAGGGTCACGGCTGCATTCGGGTTGTAACCCGCACGTGCCGAGAGTTCGAGGCCGATGCGGTCGGCTTCACGCTCCTGTTCGCGGCCATTGGGCATGGCGAAGAACAGGTTGGAGCCTAGGGCTGCAGCTTGCACACCCGCGCCGGCGGCATTCGGGCTCTTGGAAGTGCTGGCCAATGCGGCCAGGCCGACCAGGCCGACTTGCTGCACCGCGGCGATCGACATGCGCTCACGGCCATGCTCGCGCAGGGCGTGGGAGATCTCATGGCCGATCACGGCAGCCAGTTCGTCATCGGTGGCGTTGAGTTTTTCGATGAGCCCGCTGTAGACCATGATCTTGCCGCCCGGCATGCAGTAGGCGTTGACCTGGTCGTTATCCTCGACATTGACTTCCCACTTCCACTGGCTGGCATCGGCGCGGAAGATCGGGGCCTGCGCGATCAGGCGGTTGGAGATGGTCTTCACGCGTTGTACCTGCGCGGCATCGGTATTGAGCTTTTTCTTGCTGTTGGCTTCCTGCAGGGATTGCGTGTAGGCCTGGACCGACATGTTCTCGACCTGTTTCTCGGAGAGCATGAGGAATTGCTTGCGCTCGACGCCGGAGACGCTGGATTTGGTGGTGGTCGCGCAGCCGGCGATCTGCAGGGCAAAGACACTCAACAGGGCTAGGGATAGTTTGTTCATGGCATTCATCTCGATTCTGGTATTCCGATAACGTATGAGGAAGTCAAAGCGTTGAACGCATTATAAAATCTACAGTGTCAGTTGCGCACCCAGTTCGACCACCCGGTTCGGGGGAAGTTTGAAATGGTTGGTGACGCTGTCGGCATTACGGAACATGCCGACGAAGAGTTTCTGGCGCCAGTAGCGCATGTCCGTGTCGTGCTTGGCGATCAGGTTCTCCTTGCCGATGAAGTAGGAGACATCCATGGCATCGACTTCGATATGGCAACCCTGGCATCGCGACAAGTCTGCCGGAATATCCAGTTCATCCTTGAAGCCGTAGCGCATGGTCAGCCGGTAGAACTCGTGCGGCAGTTTCTCCAGCACATTACGTTCTTCCTGATCGATGAACGGGATGTCCTCGATCTTCACCGTGAGCAGGATCACTTTCTCGTGCAGCACCTTGTTGTGCTTGAGGTTATGCAGCAGGGCATGCGGTACGCCATTGGGATTGGGCGTCATGAAGACGGCGGTGCCGGCGACGCGGGTCGGTGGGTGACCGCCGATGGCGTCGATGAAAGGCTCGAGGTCCATGGCCTCATGCTTGAGGCGGCGGAACACTAGGTCGCGGCCTTTCTTCCAGGTCGACATCAGCGTGAAGATGACGATGCCGATGATCAGCGGCACCCAGCCGCCATCGGGGATCTTCAGCACGTTGGCGCTGAAGAACGCGAGGTCGATGACGAGGAATAGCGATAACAAGAGGCCGGTGCGTAACAGGCTCCAGCCCCAGATGCCGTGAAACACCACGCCGGCTAGCAGCGTGGTGATGACCATGTCGCCGGTGACGGCGATGCCGTAGGCGGCCGCCAGGTCGCCGGAGGAACCGAAGCCAACCACCAAGGCCATCACGGCAAGCATCAGCGCCCAGTTCACATACGGCATGTAGATCTGGCCCTTCTGTTGTTCCGAGGTGTGTTGCACATGCATGCGGGGGATGAAGCCCAGTTGCAGCGCCTGACGCGAGACCGAGAACGCACCCGAGATCACGGCTTGCGAGGCGATCACGGTGGCGGTCGTCGCCAGCACGATCAGCGGGTAGAGCATCCACTGCGGCGCCAGCAGGTAGAACGGGTTCTTGATGGCGGCCGCGTCGTGCAGGATCAAGGCGCCCTGGCCGAAATAATTCAGCACCAGCGACGGCAACACCAGCGCGAGCCAGGCGAGCTGGATAGGCTTGCGCCCGAAATGCCCCATGTCCGCATACAGCGCTTCCGTGCCGGTCACAGCCAGCACCACGGAGCCGAGGGCGACGAAGGCGACCCACGGCGCTTCCATGAAGAATTGAACGGCATACCAGGGATTGAGTGCATAGAGCACCAGCGGCTCATGCAGGATATTGACGATACCAAGGGTCGCCAGCGTGCCGAACCAGACCAGCATGATGGGGCCGAAGAAGCCGCCGATCAGCGCCGTGCCTTGGCTCTGCATCCAAAACAACAGGAAGATCACCACCAGGGTGACGGGCACGATGAGGGGGTGTAAGGCGGGGGCGGCGACTTCCAGGCCTTCCACTGCCGACAGCACCGAGATCGCCGGCGTGATCATGCCGTCGGCGTAGAACATACAGGCACCGAGGATGCCGATCATCATGATGGCGCGCTGTTTCTTCACGTTGCCTGCCACATTGCGGCTGGCCAGTGCGAGCAGCGCCATGATGCCGCCTTCGCCATGGTTGTCGGCACGCATGATGAAGGCCACGTACTTCACCGACACCACCATGATCAGCGACCACAGGATCAGCGAGAGGATGCCGAACACGTTGTCGTGCGTCAGCGGCACCGGATGCGGGCTGACCGCGAAGACCTCTTTCATGGTGTAGAGCGGGCTGGTGCCGATATCGCCGAACACCACGCCGAGGGCGACCAGCGCCAATAAAGGCATACGCGACTTGCTAACGCTCGATGGCTGCATCAAGGGATATTCAGGATGGGATACGCCATTCTATCAGCGTTCAGGCCATCAGTGCTCAAGGCTTGGGGTCGGCGGGTTCGGCGCTAGAGGGATGGACTTGGGTGATCGCCGCGTCGGCGCTACCTTCAGCCAGCGTCAGGCTGACCTGCTGCCCGGTCTGTAACTGGCTGCTGGCACGGATCACCTGACCCTCGGCGTCCAGCACCAGCGCATAGCCGCGGCGCAATACGCCGGTCGGGTTCAAGTGATGAAGGTTCTGTTCCAGCCTTAGCAAGGCTTGCTGTTGCCGCTGCAAGCGGGAGCGCATGGCGGTGTTGAGCCGTAGCCGCAACTGATCCAGATGCCCGCTCTGGTTCCTGATCTGCTGCGCGGGTGAGAGCAGGCGCTTGGCCAGGTAATCCAGTTGTTGCATGCGGCGCTGCAGCAGATAGCCCATCTGCCGGGCCATCTGTTGTTGCACCTGTTGCAGCTGGCGCAGCAGGGTCGTGCGGTCCGGCGCCACCATCTCTGCAGCGGCGGTGGGCGTCGGTGCCCTACGGTCGGCGGCGAAATCGGCGATGGTGAAATCGGTCTCGTGGCCGACACCGCTGATGGTCGGGATAGAGCAGGCGGCGATGGCCCGTGCCACCACCTCTTCGTTGAACTGCCACAAGTCTTCGATGGAGCCACCACCGCGGCAGATGATGAGGACATCACATTCGTTCCGTGCGCTGGCGGCATCGATCGCGGCGGCGATCTTCGCTCCGGCCTCCTTGCCCTGCACCGGTGTCGGGTAGATCACTACCGGGATGCTCGGCATGCGCCGCCGCAAGGTGGTCAATACGTCATGCAAGGCGGCGGCATCGGGCGAGGTGACGATGCCGATGCGTCGTGGGTGTTCCGGGATAGGCTGCTTGCGTGCCGGGTCGAACAGACCCTCGGCTTCCAGTTTCTGTTTCAGGCGCTCATACGCTTCAAACAGGGCGCCCAAGCCCGCGCGCTGCAGGAATTCGACGGTGAGCTGGAAATCGCCGCGCGCTTCGTACAGCGTCACCACGGCGCGCGCCTCGACCTTGTCGCCTTCGCGCGGTTGCCAGTCGAGGTAACTGTTGCGGCCGCGGAACATCACGCAGCGCACCTGCGCCGAACTATCCTTCAGTGAAAAGTACCAATGGCCAGACGCGGCCCGCGTCATGTTCGAGATCTCGCCGCTGATCCAGAACAAGGGGAAGCTGCGCTCCAGCACATCGCGCGCCATGCGGTTGAGTTCGCTGACGCTGAGCACTCGGGTAGGGTTATCGGCCAATTGGGGTATTCCGTTACAATATGGGCAAATTATAAGGGTTAACCATGATGAATAAATTGTTTGGCGGTCGTTCCGGTTATTTCCTGGGGTTCATCGCCAGTTTCGGGCTCGTGGCCTACGGCCTTTACATCCAGCAACAATACAACCTGGAGCCTTGCCCGCTATGCATCTTCCAGCGCATCACCTACATGGTGATCGGCGTCTTGTTCCTGCTGGCCGCGCTGCACAATCCGGGCAATCTTGGACGTAAAGTCTATGGCCTGTTGCAATTCCTGACGGCCCTCACGGGCGCCGGTATCGCGCTTCGTCATATGTGGATCCAGGCCAACCCGGACAAGGTGATGGCCGAATGCGGCGCCGGCTTCGATTACATCTTCGAGACCTTCCCGCTCAAGCGTGCGCTCGATCTGGTGTTCAAGGGCACGGGGGAATGCTCGGCCATCGACTGGACCATGTTCGGCCTGACCATCCCGCAGTTATCGCTGGTCGCGTTCATCGGCCTGGCCATTTACACCGTATATTTATCAACGTTGAAGAGATCCGGTTCATAGGCGACATAAGTCCGAGGCGCCAAGGAAGCGGCGACAAAGGCAGTACATAGAAGTACGGCGAGAAGCCGATGACGAAGGCAACGAAGGAATTACGAAGCATATGAATTGGAAAACTCTGGAAGATTTTGTCGGCAACACCCCGCTGGTGAAGTTACAGCGGATTCCCGGCAAAACCAGCAACACCATCCTGGTCAAACTGGAAGGTAACAACCCCGCCGGTTCGGTCAAGGATAGGCCCGCCTTGTCCATGATCGCCCGTGCCGAAGCGCGCGGCGACATCAAGCCCGGCGACACCCTGATCGAAGCCACTTCCGGCAACACCGGCATCGCACTGGCGATGGCGGCCGCCATGAAGGGTTACAAGATGGTCCTGGTGATGCCCGAGAACCAGAGCATCGAGCGCCGCCAGGCAATGAAAGCCTTCGGTGCCGAGCTGGTACTGACGCCCAAGGACGGCAGCATGGAACTGGCCCGCGACGTGGCGACCAAGCTGCAGGCCGAAGGCGAGGGCATCGTGCTCGACCAGTTCGGCAACCCGGATAATCCGCTGGCGCATTACGAGGGCACCGGCCCCGAGATCTGGCGTGACACCGAAGGCAAGGTCACGCACTTCGTCTCCAGCATGGGCACCACCGGCACCATCATGGGCACCTCGCGTTACCTCAAGGAACAGAACCCGAACGTCCAGATCATCGGTGTGCAGCCGGAAGAGGGCGCGCAGATCCCCGGCATCCGCAAATGGCCGGAAGAATACCTGCCTACCATCTACGACAGCAGCCGTGTCGATCAGCTGGTCTACGTGAGCCAGAAGGACGCGGAGAAGATGACGCGCCGTCTCGCGGCGGAAGAAGGCATCTTCGCCGGCATCTCTTCAGGCGGCGCCTTGCATGCGGCTTTGCAGCTGGCGAAGGGGCTGGAGAATGCGGTGATTGTCTCCATCGTGTGTGATCGGGGGGAT
>CBFGLF010000104.1:0-6077 GCA_965649545.1 uncultured Methylotenera sp. | reverse complement strand
GTGTGATGCACACCAAGCTTGGGTTTGACATAGCCGAAGGGCCTGGCGAACATCATGCTGACGCTCGGGTTGGCGACGAAACGGCTGCCGGAGACGGACGTCGTCAGCGCCCGGCTGTTGCGCTCGAACTGCACCCACTGGCCGGTGAAATCGAACGTCGCGGCGCCGAAATCCTGGTTGTTGGTCAATGTCAGCTGCGGCAGGCGCTCATAGGGGGCGACGCCATCGACCAGCGATTGGTATTTGCTCACCAGGCCGCTGAGTAGCCAGTTCTCGCCGAATCGATAATTCAGGTAGGCGTTCTGCGGCAGCAAGATGCGGCTGGTGTTGCGGATGCCGGTCGACAGTCTCGAATAGTAGAGATTCTCCGAGAAGTATTTATCGTCCGAGGTCTTTTCCAGGTTGTAGCCGCCAGAGAGACCGCCGCCCAGATTCTGCTGGTGCTGGAGCTTGGCATAGTAGCGGGTCTCGCCCGTGGTGCTGTCACTGGGCAGGTACTCGATATTGTTGAGGCCGGAATAGGACTCGCCCAGATAGCGGAACTCGCTCACCAGTTGCACCCCGCGTTTACTCAGGATGCGCGGGCCAAAGGTCGCATCCATGTTTGGCGCGATGTTCAGATAGTAAGGGGTGACGACCTGGAAACCGCTCAAGGAGGTGGAGCCCCAGGTCGGCGCCAGGAAGCCGGACTTGCGCTGGTTGGCGAACGAGAAGTTCATCCAGGGCGTATACAGGATGGGCACGCCCTGGAACTCGACCTTGGCGTTCCTCGCGACCGCCGTCTTGGTGTAGCCATCGATCTCCAGTTCGCCGGCTTTCAGGTACCAGTCGTCGCGGTCCGCCGAGCAAGTGGTGTATCTGGCATTCTTCAGGCGCTTTTTGTTCTCGCCCTCGAAGAACACGATGCTGGCATCCCCACGAGAGTCGCCGGATCGTTTTCCTACACCCAAGCCATCGTCGGCATTTTCATCTTCGATCTGCTGGCTGGTAGTGCCGGTGCGCGCATCCGTGACGGTGGTCGTGCTGGCGCCGGCGGCATTGGTGCGCGACCTGCCCAATTGCAGGACATTAGAGAACTGTTTCTTCAAGGTGAAGGTGGGGTTCTTCATCTCGCCCACGGTCTCGCCCAGCTTCATATTGAGCTCCGGGCCAAGCACCTGGCTGTCCTTGAGCTCCAGACGGGCGTTGCCCAGGACATGGACGTTCTCGTTCTGAACGTCGTACTCGATCAAGTCGCCGTAGATGTTCTGTTCGCCTTTGTGGATGGCGGCGTTGCCGATGGATTTCAGTTTACGATCGAAATAGAGCTCGAGCTTGTCGCCCTCGACGATCGCTGAGTCAGGCGTGATGGCGGGAGCTTCTGGGGCCTTGCTGGATTCGATTTGCGTGCCCGTCTCTTCTGCATGGGCATGGACCTGAATCAAGAACACAAGCGCAACGGTGAGGGTTTTAACAGCAGTTTTTACCATGTAATTTTAATCAGCGTGATGCTGTGAGCGCGTGTTTCTTTTGTGGGTGATAAAATCGCACAAATTCGCTGTGAAGGCAATCCATAATTTGAACGCGACAGGCTTTATACGCGTGTATCCACTAACCTCAGGAACGTCATGCAAACCCGATTAGAACAACTAGAAAACTGGCTCAAGCAAGTGCTGGCGGACGCAAGCTTCACCTTGGCCCCAGCCTCGGCCGATGCCAGTTTCCGGCGCTATTTCCGTGTGAGCCTGAGCACCCATACGTTGATCGCGATGGATGCGCCGCCGGAGCACGAAGATTGCGAGCCCTTCGTGCGTATCGCCGAGTTGTTCGCCAAGGCGGGCCTCAATGTCCCGCATGTGCTCGAACAGGATTTGAAGCAAGGTTTCCTGCTCCTGACTGACCTCGGTGACCGCACATTCCTCAATGCGCTTTCTGCAGACAACGCCAGTGATATGTATCGTGACGCCTACCTCGCGCTGGTCAAGCTGCAGTCGGCCAGCAAGCACGGTGTCTTACCGGACTACGACGAAGCCTTGCTCACCCGCGAGATGATGCTGTTCCCGGACTGGTATGTCACCAAGCATCTGGTCATCGAGCTCGATGCCGATCAGAAACAGGTGCTGCAAAAGACCTTCGATCTGTTGAATCGCAACATCCTGAACCAAGGCCAGGTCTATGTGCACCGTGACTACCATTCACGCAATCTCATGGTCTGCGATGTCAATCCCGGGGTGCTGGATTTCCAGGACGCGGTCTATGGCCCTATCACCTATGATCTAGTGTCCTTGCTCAAGGATGCCTATATCGCCTGGCCGGAGGAGCAGATGCTGGATTGGGCGGTGCGCTACTGGCAGGCAGCCAGAAAAGCCCAGCTGCCGGTGCCAGCGGATTTTTCGGAGTTCTATCGAGATTTCGAATGGATGGGTGCCCAGCGCCATATCAAGATCCTGGGCATCTTCGCCCGCCTCTATCACCGCGATGGCAAGGAGAACTACCTGAAGGACATGCCGCTGGTGATGGACTACCTGCGCCGGGTCTGTGCGCGTTATATGGAGCTGCGACCATTGCTGCGCTTGCTCGATCGGTTGCACGATAACAAGCCTGAAATCGGGTACACCTTTTGATGAAGGCCATGATCCTCGCAGCCGGGCGCGGTGAGCGCATGCGGCCGTTGACCGACACGACGCCCAAACCGCTGTTGCCGGTGGGCGGGAAACCGTTGATCGTCTGGCATCTGGAACGCTTGGCCGAGGCAGGGTTTCACCACATCGTGATCAATCACGCCCATCTCGGCGAGCAGATCGAGGCCCACCTCGGGAACGGTGCGCGATGGGGCCTGTCTATCCAGTACTCCGCGGAAGGCCAAGCGCTGGAGACGGCAGGCGGGATCGCCAATGCGCTCCATCTACTGGGTGACGCGCCCTTCCTGGTCGTCAACGGGGATACGTTCACCGATATCGATTTCAAGGGATTGAGAACGGTCTTGCAGTCAGACCGGCTTGCCCACCTGGTCTTGGTCGATAATCCTCCCCAGCATCCGGCAGGGGATTTCGTATTGCAGGACGGCATCTTGCTACCCGAAGGAGATCATCGGCTGACGTTTTCCGGCACCGGCGTCTATCGGCCATCCCTGTTTCGGTCGGTCCAACCCGGCCAGTCCGCCAAGCTGGCACCGCTATTGCGCGATGCGATCGCCATGGGTAAGGTGAGTGCGACACATCACCGAGGGGTGTGGCACGATATCGGCACGCCACAGCGGTTACATGAACTGGATACACAATTGAAAGCACAGCATGTTTGAAGTCGAAGAATTCCGCACAAGAAGGGCCAGACTGATCGCGAACATGGGCGAGGGAGTCGCATTGATCCCGACCGCGCCTGAAGTCATACGCAATCGCGATAGTCACTATCCATTTCGCTTCGACAGTTATTTCCATTACCTCACGGGATTCCATGAACCTGAGGCCGTGCTGCTACTGGTTGCGGGCCCGGAGCCGAAAAGCATCCTGTTCTGCCGCGACAAGGATATGGAGCGTGAGATCTGGGACGGTTTCCGCTATGGGCCGGATGCCGCCAAGGTGCGCTACGGCTTCGATGAGGCCTACAGTATCTCGCAGCTGGACGAGATCGCGCCGAAGTTGCTGGCCAACCAGTCCACGCTCTTTTACAGCCTCGGCTGCCAACCCGCCTGGGACCAGCGCGTCACGCAATGGCTGAACCATCTGCGAGAGCAGGGGCGGAATGGGATCAGCGCCCCTGATGGGATCAGGGATGTACGTACGCTCATCGACGAGATGCGTCTTTATAAGTCGCCTTTCGAGCTCGGCATCATGCGCGAAGCCGCGCAGATCTCTGCAGGTGCGCATCGTCGAGCCATGCAGGCGGTGCGTCCCAACATGATGGAATATGAGATCGAGGCGGAGCTGCTGCACGAGTTCTATCGGCATGGCAGCCGTTCGCCGGCTTACAGCTCGATCGTGGCGGGTGGTGCCAATGCCTGTGTATTGCACTATGTCGAGAATGACGGACAACTCAAGAATGGCGATCTGCTGCTGATCGACGCGGGGTGCGAATTACGGGGCTATGCGTCCGACATCACTCGCACCTTCCCGGTCGGCGGCAAGTTCAGCGGTCCACAAAAGGATCTATACGAATTGGTGCTGGCGGCACAGACAGCAGCGATCGAAGCTGCCAAGCCGGGCGCCCACTGGAACATGCCCCATGAGGCGGCACTGGACGTGCTCATTCGGGGCTTCATCCATTTCGGGCTTTGCAAAGGCAGCCCGGAAGCCGTGCTGGAGTCCGGCGATTATCGGCGTTTCTACATGCATCGCACCGGGCACTGGCTTGGCATGGATGTCCATGATGCAGGGGAGTACAAGCAGAAGAACGGTGAGTGGCGCTTGTTGCAGCCCGGCATGACGTTGACGGTGGAACCGGGATGTTACGTGCGTCCAGCAGATGACGTACCGGAGCACTTCTGGAACATCGGTATCCGTATCGAGGATGATGTGGCCATTACGGAATCAGGGCGTGAAGTGCTCACGATCGGGGCGCCAAAGACCATCTTCGACATCGAAACGCTGATGGCCCGCGCATGAGTGCAGATGTCGCGATCACCATCATCGGCGGCGGTCCGGTCGGCGCGACCTTAGCGCTGGCCTTACATCGACAAGGGATACGCTCGACCATCCTGGAGGCACGTGCGCGCGGCGATGCCCATGGCGACCAGCGTGCGCTGGCGCTTTCCTTCGGTAGTCGCATGATCCTCGAGCATCTGGGCCTGTGGCATGACCTCGCGGGCAAGGCAACCGCCATCGATAGCATCCATATCTCCCAGCGCGGCAGTTTCGGCAGAAGCCTGTTGAAAGCGGAGGACCACGGGCAGGAAGCCCTGGGCTATGTGCTTGCTTACGGTGCGCTTTGCCAGGCCCTGGATGCCGCTTTGGATCGATCGGATGTTCACATAGTCTACGGGGCTGAGGCAAAGCGCTTGCAGCCAGGCACCCATGCGGCCCGCATCGATTTCACGCATGCAGGCGACGCAAGGACGATCGAGACGGCCCTGGCGGTGTTGGCTGACGGTGGACGCAGCTTGGGCGAGATCCCGGGCGTCGCCAGAAAGACCAAGGAATACGGCCACGATGCCCTGGTCTCCATGGTGAGTTGCGAGTTGCCGCACGACAATATCGCATACGAGCGCTTCACGCCGGCGGGCCCCATGGCCTTACTGCCCAACGGACCCCGGGATTTCTCCCTGGTCTGGACGGGGGAGTCCGAGGATATCGCGAAATTGCGGTTGCTGGATGACCAGGCTTTCCTGGATAGCCTGCATGCCCATTTTGGCGATCGGGTAGGGCGCTTCCTGACGGTCGGCAAGCGCCTCAGTTTCCCGTTGCGACTATCCTATCTGGAGCCCAGCACTGCGCCTCATCTGGTCATCATCGGCAATGCGGCACAGACCATGCACCCGGTCGCAGGTCAGGGATTCAATGTCGGCTTGCGGGATGCGTGGGAGCTGGCGAGAACAGTCGAGTCGTCGCCCGCCGAAACCTGGGGAGACGAGGCCATGCTCGAGACTTATCGTAGCCAGCGACGCCAGGACACCAGAGGCGGGGTGCTATTCACCGATTTCCTGGTCAACACCTTCTCCAACGATGTAGTCGGCTTATCCAGCTTGCGAGCGGCCGCCCTGGGGCTATTGGATATCGCGCAACCCCTGAAACATCACCTTGTCAGGAAGATGAGTTATGGCTCGCACGGCTGAGGCTTTGCATACCGAGGTGGCCATCGTGGGCGGCGGTCTCGTCGGCATGGCAGCCGCGATCGCGCTCGCTCGACAAGGCCTGCAGGTGACGCTTATCGACAGCCAATCTGCGCCACCTGCGCCAGAGCCCTTTGCTTGGGATTCGCGTATCTACGCCATCACGCCAGGTAACAAGCAATGGCTGGAGAGTCTGGGTGTTTGGCAGCGCATGGATGCCAGCAGGATCTGCAGTGTCGACCGCATGCATGTCCGTGGAGACGACCAGCATGCCTTACTTGCTTTCGATGCTTACGAGGCGAGCCTGCCCAGCTTGAGCTTCATCCTGGAGAAT
>CBFGLF010000103.1:0-6147 GCA_965649545.1 uncultured Methylotenera sp. | reverse complement strand
GGCGAAGTGCCCTCCATCACGACCCCTTCCACCTGATTCAATACCAAGCCTTGCAGCCGCAACGTATTGATGGTGACAAGATAGCCATTGGCGATGCCGTTCGCGGTATTCAACTGCACCGCCTCACCTTTTTTGTAATCGATGCCGGCCTTCTTGGCATCGCCGCTGTTCATTGAGATCGCCGATGCTCCGGTATCGACCAGTATCCTGAAGGTCGCGCCGTTGATCTGGCCTTCACTGAAATGATGCCCTCGCGCATCGGCATACAAGGTCACACTCGGAATGGCAGATGCCGCGGTGCCTGCGACCGTGGCGGCCTGCCCCATACCCAGTTCCCTGCGTTTGCCTTCCACTTCCAGCACGGCCTTCTGGCTATCCGCCTGCAACAGCCTCACGCCCTGTACCGCGGGCTGCCCAGCCGTCAGCGTCAGTGGCTTGCCCTTGTTGATGATGACAATGGCCTTGTTGTTGAACAGGCCGACGACATTGATATCGGTATCCGCGTAAGCGCTGAGCGGTAGCATCAGCAGTAGCCACATCGATAACGCGCAGATCCTCTTCATTCCCAGCTCCAGTGACGTTTCGCCTCAGTCGCCCTTGGGCATGAGCCAGGCGAATATGATGAAACCCAGCATAGCGCAAGCGCCCGACAGCGTAAATGTCCAACTGGGTCCCAGGCTTTCCCATGCATAGCCGCTCAATAGCGCTCCGAAACTGCCACCCATGCCATAAGAAACGCTCGTATAGAACCCTTGTCCCTTAGACTGATGCTTGCCCTTGAAGTAGCGATGGGTCAGCGCAACAGCCGTCGCGTGATAGGTACCGAACGTAGCGGCATGCAGGGTTTGCGCCAGGACGATGAGCCAGACGACCTCCACCGCCCAGCCGATGACAAAAAAGCGCAGGAACGCCAATGCCAGACTGCCGAGCATGATCGTGACCAAACCGAAAGCCTTCACCAGGCGCGGCATATAGATGAACACTAGGATCTCGCAAATCACGCCCAAGGCCCACAGCCAGCCGACTTGCGCGCTGCTGTACCCATGGTCGACCAAGTAGATCGAGTAGAACGTGTAGTAGACGCCATGAGCTGCAGACATCATGAAGCACGCCGCCATGAGCGCGATGACTTCCGGGCGGCGCAAGATGTCGCGCAGTGTGCCATCATCCTTATGCTTGGATGCGGGGAAAGGCTCCGGCAGTTTCCACGAGAACAGCGAGACAGTCGCCAACAACCCCAGGATCACCCAGAGCAAGGACTGGATGCCGGAGAGGTCAATCAGATAACCGAGGCCGACGACGGCGATGATGAAGCCCACCGAGCCCCACAGCCGGATATGGCCATAGCGATCGAAGCGATCTCCCAGATGCCCCAGGGTCACCGCCTCGATCAACGGCAAGGAAGCGCTCCAGAAGAAACTGAGAAGCAGCATCACAGCGAAAAGCCAGCTGAAACTGGTGCCGAAGAACACGCCGACATAAGCCAGCAGGCTCAGTCCAGCAAGCCACTGGATGATGGGTACGCGCCTGCCGGTGTGATCCGCGAGCCAGCCCCATAAGCTGGGGGAAAAGATACGTGCCACCTGGAACAAGGACATGAGGATGGCGATCTGCAGGGCACTGAATGCCAGCGACTTGAGATACAGACCCCAAAACGGGCTGAACGCCCCAACGAAACCGAAATAGGCGAAATAGAAGCCTGAAAGCCGCCAGTAGGGTACGTTCTGCATGGGTCGAAGGCGAAGCCTGGCTACGCCCGATACGTCTTACAGCCGGGGGGTCGTGGTGGTAACGTCCGCGCATTGTGCGCGGTGACGCAACGCATGGTCGATCAGAACCAGCGCCAGCATGGCTTCGGCGATCGGCGTCGCACGGACGCCGACACAAGGATCATGGCGGCCGGTGGTCTGCATGGTGACGGCATTACCTTGCTTGTCGATGGAGCGACGTTCCTGTGGGATGCTGGAGGTAGGCTTGAGTGCGACATGCACTTCGATATCCTGTCCGGTAGAGATCCCGCCGAGGATGCCGCCCGCGTGATTGGTGACAAAGCCTTGTGGTGTCATTTCATCGCTGTGCACGGATCCCCGCTGCGCCACGCTGGCGAATCCGGCACCGACCTCGACACCTTTCACTGCATTGATATTCATCATGGCGTAGGCGATCTCTGCATCCAGTCGATCATAGACCGGCTCGCCCCAGCCGACCGGCACGCCTTGTGCGATGACCGAGATACGGGCACCGACCGAATCGCGCTCGGCGCGGATCTTGTCCAGGTAGGCTTCCAGTTGCGGCACGATGCCACGATTGGGAGCGAAGAATGGGTTTTGGTCGACCTCATCCCAGCTTTCGAACGGGATCGCGATCTCACCGAGCTGACTCATGTAGCCGCGGATCGTCACCCCGTAACGCTCGTTCAGCCATTTCTTGGCGATCGCGCCTGCCGCCACCCGCACTGCGGTCTCGCGTGCACTGGAACGGCCACCCCCGCGGTAATCGCGGATACCGTACTTCTGCCAGTACGTGTAATCGGCATGACCCGGACGGAAGGTCTCTGCGATCTTGCTGTAATCCTGGCTGCGCTGGTCCTGGTTACGGATGAGGAAGCCGATGGGCGCGCCGGTCGTCTTGCCTTCGAACACGCCGGAAAGGATCTCGACCGTATCCGACTCCTGGCGCTGGGTGACGTGACGGGAGGTCCCCGGTTTGCGTCTATCGAGCTCGGCTTGCAGGTCTTCTGCGGTCAGCGACAGCCCCGGCGGACAACCATCGACGATACCGCCTATGCCAGGCCCGTGGGACTCGCCGAAAGAGGTCAACGTGAATAGCGTACCGATGGTGTTGCCGGACATAGTATCTCGATCAAATCAGGTTAAATTCAGCTTGAAGTTTATCACACGCGGCTTGTCAGGTTGCCCTCAGGCCGGTGATCCAACGCTCGTAGATGGGGTGTGCGACCGCATTCAGGCCTGCGATGCGTTCCGCCAGTTGCGCGTGGATATCGTCGACACTTTGCACCCCGGGACTATCGATGGCGCCGGCGATCTCGTCCGCCCCCACCTCGCACCAGGTCTTTACCATGTCTGCTGTCATCTCGATGTGGCACTGGAAAGCGAGATGCTTACCGAGGCTATAGGCCTGGTTGCGACAATATGCACTGGACAGCAGATGGGTTGCACCTGGCGGCAATTCGAAGGTTTCGCCATGCCAGTGGAAAGCCTGCATGGTGCGAAGTTCGCCGAACCACTTGCGCGACTCCTCGTTCTCACTGACCTGGATCTCGCCCCAGCCGATCTCCTTCACCGGGTTCCGGCCGACACGCCCACCCAAGGCCTTGCTGATCAGCTGCCCGCCCAGGCAATGACCGAGCAAGGGTACATCCTCACTGGCGGCATGCCGTATCAACGACAGCAATGGCGGGATCCAAGGCAGGTCGTCATTGACGCTCATGGGGCCGCCCATGAGGACGATGCCGCTGTAATCGAGCGCATTGTCGGGCACGGGCTCGCCCTGATCGATACGTACCATATGCCAGGGGATCGCTTTTTGTGTCAGGAAAGTCCCGAGATAGCCCGCGCCTTCGGTCAAGGCATGCCGAAATACCACCACTGGTTTCATATCGCATCACTCCGCATCATCTTCATAGTTGCTTCCAGGTCCCCAAGGCAAGGCCATCCAGGGTGTAGGCGCCGATGGCATACCGAATCAATCGCAACGTCGGGAAGCCGATCTTGGCGGTCATCCGACGTACCTGGCGGTTCTTACCCTCGGCGATGACCACTTCGAGCCAGCTGGTCGGGATCGCTTTACGCTCTCGGATGGGCGGCACCCTCGGCCACAGAGCTGCTGGCACTTCTATCCGTCTCACCCTGGCGGGCTGCGTGAAGAAATCACCGAGATCGACGCCGGTTCTCAGGGGTGCAAGCGCTTCATCCGTGGGTTCGCCTTCCACTTGTACCCAGTAGGTCTTGAATTCTTTATGTCGGGGATGTGAAAGACGATGCTGCACCGCCCCGTCATCGGTTAAAATAAGCAAACCTTCACTATCCGTATCAAGTCGGCCTGCCGCGTATACCCCCGGAATGGCGATATAGTCCTTGAGTGTCTCATGCGTCTCGTGAGCACTGAATTGACAGACTACGCCATAAGGCTTGTTGAACAGGATCAGCATCAATCAAATGGGATTATTGTAAATGTCTAAGAAAATTGTTGTGCCAGGCCAAGGCGAAAAGATCACGGTCAACGAGGATAACTCCTTGAACGTACCCGACCATCCGATTATCCCATTTATTGAAGGTGATGGCATCGGCGTCGACATCACCCCGCCGATGCAGAAAGTGGTCGATGCCGCTGTGAACAAGGCATATGGAGGCAAGCGTGCGATCTCCTGGATGGAAGTCTATGCCGGCGAGAAGTCCACCAAAGTCTATGGTGACAACACCTGGCTACCGGAAGAGACCATGCAGGCGGTCAAGGACTATGTCATCTCTATCAAAGGCCCCTTGACCACCCCTGTCGGCGGCGGCATCCGCTCACTCAACGTGACCCTGCGCCAGGAACTCGATCTCTATGTCTGCTTGCGGCCGGTACAGTATTTTCAGGGTGTCCCCAGCCCAGTGAAGCACCCGGAGAAGACCGACATGGTGATCTTCCGTGAGAACACCGAGGATATCTATGCCGGCATCGAATGGGCTGCGGGTAGCGACGAGGTGAAGAAGGTCATCAACTTCCTCAGCGACATGGGGGTACGAAAGAAGATCCGTTTTCCGGAAACCTCAGCCATCGGCATCAAGCCAGTGTCGGTAGACGGTAGCAAGCGTCTCGTACGCAAGGCCATCCAGTATGCGGTCGACAACAATCGCAAATCCGTCACCATCGCCCACAAGGGTAACATCATGAAATTCACCGAAGGTGGTTTCAAGACCTGGGGCTACGAGGTAGCCAAAGAGGAATTCGGCGCCGTGGAGATCGATGGCGGCCCATGGTGCAGGTTAGCGCCCGAATATGGCGGCATCCTGATCAAGGACTGCATCGCGGACGCCTTCCTGCAAGAGATCCTGTTGCATTCCTCCGACTATGATGTGGTGGCGACCCTCAACCTGAACGGCGACTATATGTCCGACGCACTTGCAGCGCAGGTAGGCGGTATCGGCATCGCGCCGGGGGCGAACCTCTCCGACACGGTAGCGATGTTCGAAGCGACCCACGGGACCGCGCCGAAGATCGCTGGCAAGAACCTGGCGAATCCGAGCTCGCTGATCCTGTCGGCGGAGATGATGTTGCGGCATATGGGTTGGACGGAAGCCGCAGACCTAGTCTTGGCAGGCGTAGCCAAAGCCATCGCGTCCAAGCGCGTCACAATCGATTTCTCTTCGCAGATGGAAGGCGCGACCCAGATCGGGACCGCGGAATTCGGCGACGAGATCATCAAGCAGATGGCTTGATCGATCGAACGCCACAAAAATAAAAAGGCCCGATGAACGGGCCTTTTTAATGAAGTCTGTCTAACTTAATTGGAAGCTTAAGCCTTCTGGATATTAGAAGCTTGCTTGCCCTTTGGGCCTTCCGTGACGTCGAAGCTCACGCGTTGACCTTCTTTAAGACTCTTGTAGCCAGACTCTACAATCGCGGAGAAATGTGCGAAAAGATCGTCGCCACCATCATCCGGGGTAATGAAACCAAAACCTTTGGAATCATTGAACCACTTTACGGTACCTGTTGCCATTTAATACTTCCTTACTAAAACTAGGGGAGGCGTCCCCAAAAGTTTGTACTTCAAGACTTTAAGTCGGTAGTGCCGGCTACTTTGACCTCGAATCCAAACGCCTGAACGCGTTTTTACGTGTGTTATTCTGAGAAGTCAAGATTTTTTTAGGGGTATATTCGACAATCGTCACAAATTCAAGAAAATCTGTAGCTTTTCGATGCAAATTACATAGTATCTTTACAAAAAAAACACTAGCGTGCATCATCTGGAAGACTTAGTGGAACAACGTTTCCGCCATTCTTATGGACTGTTAGAAGAGACTCAATGGTTGCTGCGACTTTACCTAGCAAACTAGGTGGCTTGGCCCGTACTCTGGTACAAGAAAAACTGCTATCAGAAGATGAAGCCAGCGCCATCCAATCCCTGGCCAACAGTCAGCA
>CBFGLF010000102.1:0-6304 GCA_965649545.1 uncultured Methylotenera sp. | reverse complement strand
ATATCGCGCAACTGGCGCTTGGTCGGTCGCCCTTCTCCACGTTCGCGGCGTGCGTGGTCATGCTCACGGGTGACGGCTTCGTTCTCGCGGCGCGCGATGCTGGCTGGAGTCTCTTCGTATAGCAGCGCCGCTTCAGGCGCACCGCGTCGCTGGGTGGAGAGTGCGCGCACGGTCACCTCGATATCGAACTCCTTGCGCCGGATATGGATCACGGCGCCCAGCCGTACTTCCTTGGCCGGCTTCACACGGTCGCCATCGACATGGACCTTGCCGCCATCGATCGCATCGGAGGCAAGACTGCGGGTCTTGAAGAACCGCGCCGCCCAAAGCCATTTATCGAGGCGGCATTTGCCGTCGTCTTTTTCCTGAGTCTTCATGTCGCGTAGAACCTGAACCAGAGATAGGTGATCGCCAAGGCCGCATAGGCGACGAAACTCACGCCCAGCAGCGCCGCCGAGAATCGCGAGGGCCTGGCCCAAACCGGGAGTTCCTTCGCCAGTAAGCGGTGATTCAGCTGATATAAGGCGAGCGGGAAGATCACCGTGCCGATGAACCCGATCAAGGCGCTGATGAGGATCAAGGTGCCCGGCGTTTCGAGCGACATGGTGAAGCCGGTGATCAGGGTCAGCAGGCCCAGGATCAGGAAATACCATTTGCGCATCGGCCATCGCCGAGCAGCCGGGAACAGGATGTGCAGCACATCCGCTTGCGTGCGGCTCACCGCATCCGCGGTCGCCAGCCAGGTATCGGCCAGGAACGCGGCGGCGATCAGCAGGAACAGGATACGGCCGAACGCACCCCAGCTCACCTCGAAGAACCGGCTCTGGACGACGGCGATCTCGTAATCCTGCGGGACCAGGCCTTGCGGATACAGCAAAGCCCAGGCCAGGAGGCACATCATCATGGTCGTCAGCAGGTTACCGAGGATGCCGACCAGCACGTCGGTCTTGAGGAATCGCTTCCAGATCCGCCAGGCTTGCCGATTGCTGCGGTGATCGATAGGCAGCATGCCTTCGGTGCTCACGACTTCCGGCTTCTTCGCCAGCGGCCCGGTGATACGGCCCATGTGCCCTGCCATGCCGCTGCCCTTGTCGCGCAGCCAGTAGGAATAGAACAGGATCCAGAATCCGCCAAGCCCGGCGAAAGTGATGGCGGTCAGTAGCTTGGTGGCATCGGCCGGGTCCCAGGCTCTCGGTATGTCGGAAGGTGGCCCCAGAAGCCCCTCGCTA
Source organism: uncultured Methylotenera sp. (assembly GCA_965649545.1). GTDB lineage: Bacteria > Pseudomonadota > Gammaproteobacteria > Burkholderiales > Methylophilaceae > CABHOJ01. Next base: position 5,075 of record CBFGLF010000102.1, on the reverse strand, counting down.
AAGCCAGGCAGGGCTGCGATCACTTCCGGCGTGGTACAGGCCCATAGCAGACCGAAGATGGTCACCAGCGCCACCACTTTCATGAAATTCTCGATCAGCTGGTAGATCACGCCACTGAAGACGATGGCGAGGATGAACACGGCGATCGTGGCATATCCCCAGAATAGCGTTTGACCGCGCGGCGTCCAGCCTCGCGGAAAGTCGGTCATGGCCGCCAGCGCGGTGCCGCCCGCGGAAGCAAAGGCGCCGAACCAGAGGAACGACAAGGTCATCAACAGCCAGAGGAAGATGCCGAAATATCGATTGAGCCGGATGAAGCCGCTGAAGATGCTTTCGCCCGTGAGCAGCGTGTAACGGCCGATCTCGACCGTCACCGGGTATTGCAGCAGGCACGCCGGGATCAGCAGGCAAAGGAAAGTGAGCCCGTATTTGGCGATCATGTAGGGCCACCAGATCAGTTCGCCGCTACCTTGCGCCAGCGCCATCCAGATGATGCCCGGCCCCAACGCGACCCACCAGCCGGGGAATCTCGGCAAACGCTGACGCGGCAGTTCGGCGAGCGTCCTGTCCAAACCCGGTCTATCCAAGCCTAGCGTCCCCAAACTCAGTTCCTGCGGTCGCGCACCAGGAAGGACAGGGTCTGTTGGTTGTGCTTACGGATCTCGCTGAATTGCTCCAGCGCCCGCTGCACGCGGCCCATGACCGTCTCAGGCCGGTAATGGCCTTGCTCGTCGGCATTGCCGATGGGCATGCCGGTGAGGTATTCGATCCCTTCCAAGACATGCCCGATCGACAGGATATGGAACTGCCCTGCCTCGACCGCCTGGGTGACTTCGTCATCCAGCATCAGGTGCAAGCGGTTGGCGGCCGGGATCAAGACGCCCTGCTTGCCGTCCAGGCCCAGGTTGCGGCACACCCGGAAGTAGCCCTCGATCTTCTCGTTGAGACCGCCGATCGGCAGCACCTCGCCATGCTGGTTGAGCGCGCCGGTGACCGCGATGCCCTGCGGCAATGGCAATCCGGACAGGGCGGACAACAAGGCATAGAGTTCGGCGCATGATGCGGAGTCGCCCTCCACGCCGTAATACTCCTGTTCGAACACCAGCGAGGCATTGAGCGACAGCGGCGCCAGGCCGGGGAAACTGGCGGCAAGCCAGCTTTGCAGGATGAGTACGCCTTTGTCGTGGTTGGGCCCGCTCATCTGGACTTCGCGGCTGATGTTGATGATGCCGCGGTCGCCCGGATAGCAACGCGCCGAGATACGCACGGGCGAACCGAACCCGGCTTCACCCAGTTCGATATGCGTGAGACCGTTGATCTGGCCGATCTCGCGACCCTGCACCCGGATCATCAGCTCGCCGTCGGTGATGGAATCCCGCAATTCCTTCTCGTAATGCTCATGCCGCAACAACCGGAGTTTCGAGGCCGTCTCCACATCAGCCAACTCGACGAAGGGAGCCGACAACGGAGAGACCGAGGCGCTCTCGATGATCAGGGTCTCCAGCTGCGCATAATTGGTTCCGATACGTGCCTGGTCTTCCACCCAGCGATGCATCGCGCGCAGCAAGCCGGTCACGGCCTGCGCGGAAAAGTGCTTGAGGCCCAGGGTGTCGCAGCGCTCGGCCACATAGCGGCTCACGGCGAGGTAGATCTCCGGGCTGGCGGCGAAACGTTCGACGAAATCCACCAGGATCTTGAAATGGCCTGCGAACGCCGGGAAATCTTCCTGCAGACCATAGAACTCTTCGTGGGTCGCGATCAACACTAGCTTGACCTTGACTGCGAGCGGTTCAAGCAGGTGCGGTACGACGCTGTGACTGGCACTGCCGCCCGTATCTTCGATCTGCACCCGCCCGTTACGCAGGAAGCGATGCAGTTTCTCCAGGATGCCGCCGCTGCCCTGCTCGCCCGCATCCAGGTCGCGGAGGTGCAGCATCAACAGGCCGCCGTGGGCTTTCAACAGATTGCCGGCGCGCAAGCGCATGAAATCCGGGGTATTGCTGCTCTCTGAGACGCTCTCGACACCGCCGAACAGCGACTGGAAACTCGGATCGTCGTCGTAGATGACGGGTGCACACTCAAGGTGCCGGTTATCGACCAGCAGGTTGACGCGATAACGGCTCAGCAGCGACTCCAGCACGCCTTCGTTATCCCCGCTGGTGTTCGGCCTGAAGGCTTCGAGGTTCTCCAGGGTGTCCCGCTTCATGGCGGAAAGATAATCGCCAAAGACCTTGGCATCGGCTTCGCCCGCGATCGCCACCGTCAGCAACTGCTCGGTCTGCTTGGCGAACCAGGCATCCACTTCCTCTGGCGTCTTGTTGGGAGCCTCTTCCGAGAACCAGGTCGGGACGGTTTTGGCCAAGTTGCGGATGTATTGGTCGAGCGCTTGCCTGAGCTGCGCGCCTGAGCCTGCCTTCAGGTAGAGCGGCAGCGCCTTTTCCGGGGCATCGAAATTGTTGAGATAGACCAGATCGGGTGCCAGCGGCAACGCCTTGGCCGCGATGCGCATGGCTTCCAGCATCAAGGAGGTGCGGCCGGAGCCGGACTCTCCCGCCACCAGCAGGTGAAAGCCCCGCTGCTTGACGTTCAGGCCGAAGTTGGCGGCTTGCTCCGCCACCGTCTGGCCGATCCAGCCGGGCCGCTGTCCGATCAGTTCGGAGGTATCCCTGAACCCCAGGTCATTAGGGTCGATACGGTGTTGAAGTTGCGAGGCGGCGATATTTTCTAGCATGCGCGATCCATCTTTATCGGTTATTTTTTCCAGCGATCACGGGCATGGTCGTCCGACACCTTGGCGTCGATCCAGCGCGCTCCGGAAGGCGTCTGTTCCTTCTTCCAGAACGGCGCCTCGGTCTTCAGGTAATCCATGATGAATTCACAAGCGGAGAACGCCTCACCCCGGTGCGCACCGCTGACCAGCACCAGCACGATCTGGTCGGTGGGCTGCAGCGTACCCACGCGGTGGATGATCAAGGCATCGAAGATATCCCAGCGCACCCTGGCCTGGTCGATGATGGTTTCCAGCGCCTTTTCGGTCATGCCCGGATAATGTTCCAGGGTCAGCGTGGAGACCTCGCTGCCGTCATTGATATCGCGCACCTGGCCGACGAAGGACACCACAGCACCGGCATCGCGGCGTGCCAGCCGCATGCGGCTGATCTCGGCGCCGGTGTCGAAATCCTCGGTCTGGACGCGAACGGTCATCAGGTCAACTACCGCTAGCCGCCGGTGACCGGGGGAAAGAACGCGACTTCGTCGCCGTCATGGATCAGGGCATCGTCAGCGACCAGCGCGTGGTTGATGGCGCCTCGCACCACCTGCTTGCCGGTGAACACGTCCTGCCAGACCCCTCCGCGACTCGCGAGATGCCGTTTAAGCGCCGCCACGTCCTTGACGTCCGCGGGCAGATCCAGCTCTTCGATCGAATACTTGAGCGATTCCTTGAGCCGCGCGAAGTACAGTACCTTAACCATGGAGCACGTCCTCATCGGTCACGGCGCCACGCTTGCCGTTGATGGCCTCGGCGATCAGCGTCATCAGGCGCGCCTTGTGCGCTTCGTCATCCATCAGGCTGGAACTGAACGTCACGCCGAACTTCGCGGCATATTGCTGTATCAGCATGATCAATACCTGTTCACTCACTTTGCTACTCCTCGTCCAGTAAAGGCGGCACGCTATGGGTGCCGTCGAGCTCCACGCGCTCGATGCGCGCGAAACGGTCTGTGATCTTGCGGCTGCTGATATGCACGTCTTCGACATCCTTGCTGGCCTGCTGGATGTGCACCGCCAGTTTCTTCATGCGTTCGTCGAAGCGCGCGAAATCCTTGCCCAGCTTGCCCAGTTCATCCTGGATGATGTGTACCTGCTTGCGCGTCTCGGTATCCTTGAGCACCGCGCGCGCGGTGTTGAGCACAGCCATGAGGGTCGTCGGCGATACGATCCAGACCCGCTTGGCCTGGGCATAATCCACCAGATCGCGATGGTGCGCATGGATCTCGGCGAACACCGCTTCGGCCGGGATGAACATGACGGCACCGTCGCTGGTTTCGCCAGGGATGATGTACTTGCTGGAGATATCGTCCACGTGGCGTTTGACGTCCGCCTTGAACACGCCCGGCAGCACGCGATCCGGGCCGTCCGAAAACATGCGCTGGTAATTCTCCAGCGGAAACTTGGAGTCCACCGCCACCAGGCCGGTCGGTTCCGGCAGCTTGAGCACGCAGTCGGCGCGCGCGCCCTTGGAGAAGGTGTATTGGAACTCGAACGCCGATTCCGGCAGCAGGTTACGCACCAGGCCTTCCAGTTGCACCTCGCCGAAGGCCCCGCGCGAGCGCTTGTCCCCTAGCAGTTCCTGCAGGCTCACCATATTGGTGGTGAGGCCGTCGATCTTCTTCTGTGCCTCGTCGATGGTGGCGAGCCGCATCATGACGTTGGTGAAGGTCTCGTTGGTCTTCTTGAAGCCCTCTTCCAGTCGCTCGGAGACCTTGCCACCGATCTGCTCCAGCCGGCCATCCACTGCCTTGGTCAAAGCCTCCATGCTCGCGGTGAGTTGCAGGGTGGCGTGGCGCATGGTGGCCTGGATCAGCTCCTGTTCGGCCTTACCCTGTTCCGCCAGCGTGGTATGCAACTTTTCAAGCACCGTCTCGCGCGTCTTACCCAGGCTCTCGGTCTGCGCCAGTTGCAAGGCCTGCATGGCGTCGCGGGTCTGCTTGAGCTCGACACCGACAGCGTTGCGCAGGCGCTCGCCGCCTTCGCTGGAATTGGCGTTGAGGCGATCGCCCAGCTTGTTCAGGCCGTCATGCAGGTCGAGCAGCATGGCACGGTGCTTGTCCTCCATTTGCTGCAGCAGGATCGCCGTCGAATCCGTCGCGATGGACTGGCGCCAGGCCAGCCAGAGCAAGAGGACAAGACAAAGGCTTGCGAGGATCAATATCAAGGTCTCAATCATCGCGAAATTATACTCCATGACAGCTGTAAACCGCCCTGCTGCGCACGGTCTGCACTAACTTCAATTATCGCGGGGTTTGTGCGAAACTTGGGCATCGCCTGAACAATGAAAGTCTGCCGTGACTAAA
>CBFGLF010000101.1:0-6345 GCA_965649545.1 uncultured Methylotenera sp. | reverse complement strand
GAACAAACCAAAGCATTGTTGTCAGGAAAGTGATGACGGAATCGAACGAGACAATTGCGATCGACGCCGAGGCCCAGCCAACGGTATCTGCGATCGGTCCTAGCTTCAGGCAGGCACGGGAAGCGCTGGGCCTATCAGTAGAGGATGTGGCGAGTCATCTGCGTCTCAGCTTGCGACAGATCCATGCCCTGGAGAACGACGAATTCTCTGCGTTGCCAGAAGCGACCATCACCCGCGGTTTCATTCGCAACTATGCGCGTCTGCTGGAGATACCCGCCGAGCCCTTGCTGGATGTCTACAAAGCCTATTCACCTGCCGGTGGCCCGAAGGCCATCACCATCCAGTCGGCCAACATCCTCATTTCCGGCGGGGACCGTCGACCATGGCTGGCCTACATTTCCGCCAGTATCGTGATCGCGTTGTTGCTCGGTGCCTGGCTGCTTTACTTCGAATATCCAAAAAGCCAGTCCGCCCAGCCATCGGCAGCGCCCGTTGCGTCACCGGTGGAGGCCAGCAGCGACATGGTGACTGAGCCACTGCCGATCGCCGCCTTGCCTGCCGCGGAGCGCGATCAGGCCGCCTTGCCAGAGGCTGAGCCGGCACAATCGCCGTCAGCCGCCGCAGCCACCGTAGAACCTGCCGTTACAACACCAGCCGCTATAGCCATACCGCCAGCAGCTTCGCCCACCTCGACAGCGCCGATCCCACCCACGTCGGCCGTACCATCCCAAACCGGCGTATCCAAGTTGACGATGCACTTTTCCCAGCAAACCTGGGTCAGCGTGGTCGATCGCGACAACAAGGAGCTTGTGAACAAGAACAAACCGGCAGGGAGTGACGAGGTCGTCGAGGCGACACCTCCGTTGAAACTCATCATCGGCAATGCGGCTGCGACTAGCCTGACTTACAACGGCAAGTCGGTCGACCTCGGGCCGCACAGCAGGCTCAATGTGGCCCGTTTGACCCTGGAATAACACGTGCACGCGCATACCCACAGCCAGTTCGGAAAGCATCTTGAATAGTCTAGCCATCACCCGTCGTGACAGTCTGCAAGCCATGGTCGGCCACGTGCCGGTCGGTGGCGGCGCCCCCGTGGTCGTCCAATCCATGACCAATACCGATACGGCAGACGCTGAAGCCACCGTCCAGCAGGTCTTCGAGTTATGGCAGGCCGGTTCCGAGGTGGTGCGTATCACGGTCAATTCCCCCGAAGCGGCCGCGCAGGTGGCGACCATCCGCCGCAAGCTCGACGCGATGGGGTGTAACGTACCGCTGGTCGGCGACTTCCATTACAACGGGCACAAGCTGCTCGCACAATATCCGGAGTGCGCTGAAGCCTTGGCCAAGTACCGCATCAACCCGGGCAATGTCGGCAAGGGCTCCAAGCGGGACGACCAGTTCGCCGCGATGATCGAGACTGCGATCAAGTATGGCAAGCCGGTGCGGATCGGTGTCAACTGGGGTAGTCTGGATCAGGAAAAGATGGCGCGCATGATGGATGAGAATGCGAAACGCAGCGAACCGCTATCGTCCGATGCGTTGATGCGTGAAGCCTTGATCCAGTCGGCGCTAGAAAGCGCCACGCAGGCCGAGGCCATCGGTTTGCCGGCGAACCAGATCATCATCTCTTGCAAGGTCAGCGATGTACAGGATCTGGTGACGGTCTACCGTGAGCTTGCCAAACGTTGCAACTATCCGCTTCACCTTGGGCTTACCGAGGCTGGCATGGGTTCTAAAGGTATCGTCGCGTCGACCGCTGCACTCTCTTTGCTACTACAGGAAGGCATCGGCGACACCATCCGCATCTCGCTCACACCGGAACCCGGCGAATCCCGTACCAAGGAAGTCGTGGTGGCGCAGGAGATCCTGCAGACCATGGGCATCCGTTCATTCACGCCGCTGGTGACGGCATGCCCCGGCTGTGGCCGTACGACCTCGACTTTCTTTCAGGAACTGGCGCAAAAGATCCAGCGCTACCTGCGCGAGCAGATGCCGATCTGGCGCACCGAGTATCCTGGCGTCGAGACCATGAGCGTCGCCGTCATGGGCTGTGTGGTCAATGGGCCGGGGGAATCCAAGCTCGCCAATATCGGGATCAGTCTGCCGGGCACGGGGGAGGTGCCTGTGGCGCCGGTATTCGTCGACGGGCAAAAGACCGTGACCCTCAAAGGCGACAGGATCGCAGAGGAGTTCCAGGCCATCGTCGAGCGCTACGTGCAAGAGAATTACGCTGAAGGCGGCGCCCTGCGTCAACATATCCCGGCGACCAAGACCATCCCGCTAAAAGCCATCTGAACCAATAAGAACAAGCTAAGAACAAGCGATGAGCGATCAATTCCAGAGCATCAAGGGTTTTTACGACATCCTGCCTGAGCAGACCGCGCTTTGGCAGAAGCTCGAATCCACCGCCGCCAGCGTGCTGGCCAAGTACGGTTACCGTAATATCCGTCTGCCTATCGTCGAGCCCACCGATCTGTTCGTACGTAGCGTGGGTGAACATACGGACATCGTCGAGAAAGAGATGTACTCCTGGGAAGACAAGCTCAACGGTGACCGCCTGACGCTGCGGCCGGAAGGCACGGCAGGCTGCGTGCGAGCCGTGGTCGAGCACAGCCTCACCTATAACGGTCCTCAGCGGCTGTGGTACATGGGGCCGATGTTCCGGCATGAGAACGTACAGAAGGGCAGGCAGCGCCAATTCCATCAGATCGGTGTCGAATCGTTCGGCTTCGCAGGACCGGATGTCGACGCCGAACAGATCATCATGCTGGCACGCCTGTGGCGCGAACTCGGGATCCAGGATGTCGCGCTGCATCTCAATACCATCGGCGATGCCACCGAGCGTGCCGAGTATCGCCAGACACTGATCAAGTATTTCGAAGAGCATGCTGCGGTGCTCGATGAGGACGCTAAACGGCGTCTCCACACCAACCCCTTGCGCATCCTCGACAGCAAGAATCCAGCGATGCAAGCCATGATCGAGGCCGCGCCCAAGCTCATTGACGTGCTGGGTGCGGAAAGCAGGGCCCATTTCGAGCGACTTTGCCAGCAGCTGCGCGATGCTGGCGTCGACTTTGAGGTCAATCCCCGTCTGGTGCGTGGCCTCGATTATTACAACCGGACCGTCTTCGAGTGGGTGACCACCCGGCTGGGTAGCCAAGGCACCATCGCCGGCGGCGGACGATACGACAGCCTGGTCGAGCGGCTGGGTGGTTCGGCGACCCCGGCCTGCGGCTTCGGCATCGGTCTTGAACGGGTATTCCTGTTGATGCAGGAATACGGGGTCGAGGCGATTGAACAAGCGGACGTTTATCTGGTCAATGTCGGTGAGCTGGCTGAAGCGAAGGCACTCGCGATCTCTGAGCGACTGCGTGACGCTGGCCTGGCTGTGGTGATGCACGCAGGCGGCGGCAGTTTCAAATCGCAGATGAAGAAAGCGGATCGCAGTAAGGCGCGCTATGCCATGATCATCGGTGACGATGAGATACAGTCCGATCAAGTCAGTCTCAAACCTATGCTGTCTGCGGGTGAACAACAAAAACTAACACTGGAGTCTGCGGTTCAACTACTCAAACATGACTGAGCTACTGCGTATCGAAGGTCTAACGATCGTCCCAGCTGCGATGCCGGAGCGCATGCTGGTCAAGGACGTCAGTCTCACGCTGCAGCCGGGGCGAACCACCTGTGTGGTCGGTGAATCCGGCAGTGGGAAGAGCCTGACAGCGCTCGCCGTCATGCAATTGCTATCCAAACAACTCAAGCAAGTCGGCGGCAAGGTCCTGTTCCAGGGCCAGGACCTAGTCAGCCTCAGTCACGAACAGATGCGCGATATTCGCGGCAAGCGCATCGGCATGATCTTTCAGGAACCGATGACTTCCCTCAACCCGGTCTTGACCGTCGGCTACCAGATCGGTGAGAGCCTGACGGTACACTTGGGCCTCAAGGGCAAGGCCCTCAAGGCCAGGGTGGCGAGTTTGCTCGAGCAAGTCGGCATCCCGGCGGCCCGTGCAGATAGTTACCCGGATGAACTCTCCGGCGGGCAGCGACAGCGCGTCATGATCGCGATGAGCATCGCCTGCGAACCCGCCATGCTGATCGCCGATGAGCCGACCACGGCGCTAGACGTGACCGTGCAGGCCCAGATCCTCAAGCTGCTGGATGAACTGAAGACCCGCATGAACATGGGCATGCTCTTCATCACGCACGATTTTGGCGTGGTCGCCGACATCGCGGACGACGTCGTGGTGATGTTCCGCGGCGAGATCGTCGAATCAGGGCCTGTCACGCAGGTTTTGAACCAGCCTCAACACCCTTATACCAAAGCCTTGCTGGCCTGTGTCCCGGATGCGGATGGCAAGAAGGCCTTGCAACCGATCGATTACGCCTGGATTGACGGCGATGGAGTCCCCGCATGAGCGATGTCATCCTGAGCGCCAGGCACCTCTTCAAGACCTACACCCAACGCAGCGGCAAACTCGGGCTGGGCAGCACCAAGATCCACGCGCTGGACGATGTCAGCGTCGATCTGAAGACCGGCAGCACCTTGGCGGTGGTAGGCGAATCGGGCAGCGGCAAATCAACCTTGGCTCGTTGTCTGCTACAATTGCAGCCCTTGGATCAGGGCGAAGTGCTTTTCCAGGGCGTCGACCTGGCCAAGTTGACCGCCGCTGAGCTGCGTCAACAGCGGCGTGACATGCAGATGGTCTTCCAGGATCCGTTCGCATCGCTCAATCCGCGAATGCGGATCGGCGAGATCGTCGCCGAAGGCTTGCTGATCCACGGTTTGGGGAATGCGGACGAGCGTGAGAGCAAGGTCATCAAGATGCTGAAGCGCGTGGGCTTGACCGAGGCGGATATGAAAAAGTATCCCCATCAATTCTCAGGCGGGCAGCGCCAACGTATCGGCATCGCCCGTGCCTTGGTGCTGGAGCCGAAACTGGTAGTCTGTGATGAACCAGTGTCGGCACTGGATGTGTCGATACAGGCGCAGATCCTGTTGCTGCTCAAGGAGTTGCAGCAAGAGATGAACCTGAGTTACTTGTTCATCAGCCATGATCTGCGCGTCGTCAGACACATCGCCGACGAAGTGGCCGTGATGCATCGCGGCAAGCTGATCGAGCACGACACGGTGGAGGCCCTGTATGCGGCACCGAAACAGGAATATACGAGAAATCTACTGAACGCGATCCCAGGCCGTCAGGGTCTGGCCGTTCAAACAGCATAACGAGGGTAGGAATTGGTATGGCATACGATCTAGAAGAACAGGAACAGTTAGACGCGATGAAGGCATGGTGGCGTGCCAACGGTAACAAGGTATTGACCGTGGTGGCCGCTGCTGCCATCGCCTACGCGGGATTCCAGGGATGGAAGATCTATCAGCACAAGCAATCAGCTGCGGCTTCTGCCCAATATCAAGTGCTCATGAAGCCCGAGACTAAGGACACCAAGACCATCAAGTCGGTCGCAGGCGACCTGATGGACAACTATGGCTCCACGCCCTATGCAGGTCGCGCAGCACTGCTCGCGGCCAAGGCCAATTACCAGGACAGCGATACCAAGACGGCGATCGCGCAATTGGAATGGGCGATCAAGCATGCCAAGGAAGACGCTGTGAAAGCGCTCGCGGTGCTGCAGCTAGCTTCGATCCAGTTCGAGACCCAGGCTTACGATGCTGCGCTGAAGACGCTCGCCGAGAAGCACGACCCCGCATTCGATGGCTTGTTCGCTGACCTGAAGGGCGACATCCTCGTGGCGCAAGGCAAGAAGGCGGAAGCCAAGACGGCCTATACCGAAGCGCTGGCCAAACTGGATCCGCAAGGCCGTTATCACCTCTATACCCAACACAAGCTAGAAGCCCTGGGTAGTTAAATTGCCAGCAGCTAAATTGGGATTACAGACCACCTTTCTGGCCTTGTTCGCACTGGCCCTCAGTGCGTGCAGTTCGATCACCGACCTCAAGAATGATATGTCCGAACGCATGTTCGGACGTGAATTGGCCGAGCCGCCAGAGGAACTGGTCGAATTCAAGGCCACCATGACGCCTAAAGTCATGTGGCAGACCAATCTCGGTGAGTCGCTCGAATACGATTTCACGCCCGCCGTGGAAGCGGGCATGGTCTATGCGGCAAGCGCCACGGGCGAGATCGCCAAGATCGACGCGGCCACGGGAAAACAGGTGTGGCGCATCAACGCAGGTGAACCGCTATCCGGCGGTGTCGGTCTCGGCCCCAACCTCGTGTTGGTCGGTACACCAAAAGCCTATGTCATGGCCTATGACCAATCGGGCAAGTTGCTCTGGAAATCCAAGGTCAGCAGCGAAGTGCTGAGCATTCCCCAAGTGACGGA
>CBFGLF010000100.1:0-6444 GCA_965649545.1 uncultured Methylotenera sp. | reverse complement strand
TCCCAGACGAAGGTCGCGCTCTTGGCCTTGAGCAAGGTCATCTCCAGCGGTTTGAAGGCGTCGACGATGACGCAGATCTTGCCTTGCGGTTTGACGAGCTCGACCATGCTCCGGAAGTAATCGTCGGTATGGCTGCAACAGAAGATGTAATCCACCTGCGGCACGCCGACGGCGGTCATCCCGGCAGTGAGTTCGTGATGGTCGACGACATGATCGGCGCCCAGCTCGCTGACCCAGGCGACGCTCTCTGGGCGCGATGCTGTGGCGATCACGGTGAGACCGGCAACCGCTTTCGCGAGCTGAATGGCGATGGAGCCGACACCCCCCGCCGCGCCGATGATGAGGATGGATCTGCCCCGATTCTGCACCGGGTCGAGGGCGATCCCCAAGCGATCGAACAACGACTCCCAGGCAGTGACCGACGTCAGCGGCAAGGCGGCAGCCTGTTCGAAGGACAACGACGGTGGCATGTGCCCGGCGATCCGTTCATCCACCAGCTGGTATTCGGCGTTGCAGCCCTGGCGCGTCACATCCCCAGAGTAATACACCCGGTCGCCCGGTTGGAACAGGGTGCAGTCGGCGCCCACGGCCACCACCTCGCCGGCGGCATCCCAACCCAACACCCGTGGCGTCGCCTCGACGATCTCCTTCGGTTTGCGCACTTTGGTATCGATGGGATTGACGGCGATGGCACGGACTCGAACCAGCAGGTCTTGTCCAGACGCTGTGGGTTGCGGCAGTTCGACATCCTGCAAGGACTCTGGATCGTCGATCGCCAGGTAGCGGTAAAGTCCGACGGCTTTCATGAGGCCTCCCTGATGATGGCGATGAAGTGATCGATCCGGCCGGCAACGCAATCCATGGCAGGGAATATCCTAGGCAACGACCTGTAAGCGATCGCAGGTCGCCTTGAATGCGCACTCCAGCGCCGTACGGTTGCGGTGCACCTTGGTCAGCAGGGTCGCGCCCAGCCAAAGGTGATAGAGCTCGTGAGTGACGGCCTGCGCGTCGAGGTGGGCTGGGAACTCACCCTGGGCGATCCCCTCTTCCACGGCTTGCGCCAGTCTTGCCATGACGCGGTCGGTCCCCTGCTTCAAGGTCAGTCGCATAGCCTCGGAGAGGTCGGTGACTTCGGCGCTGAGTTTGACGACGAGGCATTTGTCCTCGGTGGTGTCGCTACATTGGGATTCCAGCCAGTAACGGAAGTAACCCAACAGCCTCGTGCTCACAGGCAGGGTCTTGATGCCGAGACGGTCTTCGAGCATCCCCATGTATTCGTCGAAGTAGTTCTCGAGCAAGGCATTACCGAATTGCTCTTTGGATTTGAAGTAGTGATAGAAAGACCCCTTCGGCACGTTCGCCGCGGTCAGTATCTCGTTGAGGCCGACTGCAGCGAAGCCCTTGCCGAGGATGATGCATCGGGCGACATCCAGGATCTGCTGGCGTGTGTCCGCGGTCTTGCTGATGTAGAGCTCGTTCCCCATCAAACTAGTCTGCCACAGCTTAAAGCTTGTCGTCCAAGCCTCTGTGCGTCGGCACGGTCACTCGATATCCTTGACGGCAGTGACGAAATAACCGGTATCGCCGAAGCAACTGCTGGGGATGCCGATATGCTCGTCATAGGTGAGCGTGACCTTCTTGCCCAGATGCTGGTTGAGGGTCTGCGCCACGGCATCGTCCGTGACAGTGAAGTAGAACTTCTCGGTCAGGGTGCCCGGCATCGTCACCATCGCGAGTTCGCCCTCCCAGGTCTTGCAGAGCCAGCCTTTCTTGGAGAACTTCTGGATATAGCCTGCGCGATCCCCTTCGGAATACGACCAGCTCAACACGAACCAGGTGTAAAGCCCGAACACCGCTATCAGTAGCAGGGGCACCGCGGCGAGCCAGGCGACGAACCCCTGTTGCTTCCTTCTGGACATCGCAGACTTGGTCATGGCTGACATAGTGGCTCCTGGGGGTCTTTGTGAAGTATGGGGATCGGAGGCGCGAGCATCATTCGAGCGCGATCTTGGATTTCGCCAGCGGCGGATTGCTGGAGAAATAACGCTTGATACCGGAGAGGATGGCATTCGCCAGGCGGTCCTGGTAAGCATCGTCGTTGAGTTTACGCTCTTCCTCCGGGTTACTGATGAAGGCGGTCTCCACCAGGATCGAAGGAATATCCGGGGACTTCAGGACAGCGAAACCCGCCTGCTCGACGCTACGCTTGTGCAGGGTGTTGATCTCGCCGATATGACCCAGCACCGCCTTGCCCAGCTTGAGGCTGTCGTTGATGGTGGCGGTCTGCGAAAGGTCGAGCAAGGTCCGCGCGAGATATGGGTCCTTGTCATCCAGGCTGACGCCGCCGATCAAGTCTGATTCATTCTCCTTCTTCGCCAGATAGCGTGCGGAGGCGCTGGTGGCGCCACGTTCGGAGAGGGCGAACACCGAAGAACCTCGGGCTTCAGGCCGCGTGAAGGCATCGGCGTGGATGGAGATGAACAGGTCGGCATTGACCTTGCGCGCTTTCACGACACGGCCATGCAAGGGAATGAAGTAATCCCCGTCACGCGTCAGCACACCGCGCATATTGGGTTCCGCGTCGATCAGCGCCTTGAGTTTCTTGGCGATGGAGAGCGTGATGTGCTTCTCATGTGAGCCGTTGGCACCGCGGGCACCCGGATCTTCCCCGCCATGCCCGGCATCGATGGCGATGGTCAGCAGGCGGATATCCTCCTTGTTCGGCGAGAGCTGCGGCTTGATCTCTTGCGGCTTCACTTCCGGCGGCAGGTTCGCTGTATCGGGCAGCGCCGGCGTCTCCGTGGCTGCCGGGCTTTCTTGGCTGGTGGCCGAATCTGCGGGTGGCGCGGCTTCCGCAGGCTTGTCACGCTGATCCAGCATGGCCATCAAGGGGTCGAGTGGCGGATAGATATCGAGTACGAGACGGTGCTTGTATTCGCCGGCGGGCGGCAACAAGAAGATCTCCGGCTTGATCTCGGACTTGAGGTCGACCACCATGCGCACCACACCCGGCTTGAAATTACCGACACGCACCTGCTTGATGTAAGGGTCGCCGGAGAGGATCTTGTCGGTGAGGGTCTTCAATGCAGGCCCGAGTTCGACATCGTTCAAATCCAGTACGAGACGATCGGGGTTCTTCAACATCACCATCTTGTGGGTGATGGGCTTAGCGGATTCAAGCGTGATCCGCGTATATTCAGCTGAGGGCCAGACGCGCGCCGCCGTGACCGTGGTCGCCGCCTGCACATGGGCAACTGTCAGGAGCAGAAAGAGCGCAAGCGTCAGGCTTCTAATCATGCGATAAGGCATCCAGGGATTGCTCGCCGGAGGTTGAGTTAGCCGTCAGCCTGACCTGCCTGCCATCACCCATCGGTACGAGGAAGATATCGATATCGGGGTCCGGCAATAGCTCACGGGCTTTTTCCGGCCACTCCACCAGGCAGATGGTGGCCGCATTGAAATAATCTCGGAATCCTGCGGCATCCCATTCTTCAGGGTCGTTGAATCTATATAGATCAAAGTGATACAAGGATAATCCAGAGATCACATAAGGTTCTACCAGCGTATAGGTCGGACTTTTCACCTTGCCGACATGCCCCATGCCATGCAAGAGGCCGCGCACCAGGGTGGTCTTGCCCGCCCCCAGATCGCCATGCAGGTAGATGGATTGACCGACCCGCAGTACACGGGCCATGCGCCCTCCCAGCGAGAGGGTGGCCGCTTCATCGGCCAGATTCAATGTAATATCATGCGCCATATGCTAACGAGCCAGAACGATTGGGATGCTCTCGCCGCCGACATCAAAGGTTGGGGCAAGGACCTGGGATTCGGCCAGGTAGGTATCACGGATACGGATCTGTCTGAAGCTGAAAGTGCACATCGCGAATGGGTGGCTAAAGGCTTTCATGGTGCCATGGATTATATGGCAAAACATGGGGACAAACGTACCCGTCCGGCAGAATTGGTACCCGGTACCGTACGTGTCATTTCGGCCCGCATGGATTACCTGCCGCCCGCCGCCAGGGACAGCATCGAAGTCATGGAAGATGGCGAGCTGGCCTTCATTTCGCGCTATGCCCTCGGTCGCGATTACCACAAGGTATTACGTAACCGATTACAGAAGCTCTGCGACAAGATCGCTGAAACGGCAGGCGCCTTCGGCTATCGGGTGTTCACCGACAGCGCGCCCGTGCTGGAGGTCGCACTGGCAGAAAAGGCCGGGCTAGGCTGGCGTGGCAAGCATACGTTATTACTCTCCCGCGATGCCGGCTCGTGGTTCTTCCTCGGCGAGATCTATACTGACCTGCCTTTGCCCGTGGATCAGCCCAGCCAGAACCACTGCGGTACCTGCAAGGCCTGCATCGACATCTGCCCGACCCAGGCCATCGTCGCGCCCTATGAGGTCGACGCGCGACGCTGTATCTCTTACCTGACCATCGAACTTCAGGACAGCATTCCCGTCGAGCTACGACCCCTGATCGGCAACCGCGTCTACGGATGCGATGATTGCCAGATCGCCTGCCCATGGAACCGCTTCGCGGAAGTCACCGAACAGCCGGACTTCCATGTACGGCATGGCCTCGATGACATCAGTCTGGTGGAACTGTTCGGTTGGGATGAGGCGACGTTCAATCAGCGCATGGCCGGTAGCGCCATCTATCGCATCGGCTATGTGCAATGGCTGCGCAATCTCGCGGTCGGGCTAGGCAATGCGCCGACCTCGCCAGCGGTCGTCTCAGCTTTGCGAAACCGCGAGGCGCATGCTTCCGAACTGGTGCGCGAACATGTGGCTTGGGCCTTGCAGCAACACGCCCAACACGATGGAGCAAGTACCTGATTGTCGATATAATCCAGCCTCTTTCATTGCCGTCGGCGCGCCCCCTTGTCTAGCCATTCTCCCTTGCATAAAGCCTCCATCGCCCTCTTCGCTCTCCTGGGCTTATTCATCCTTGCGACTTTCAGGCACTACGGCATCAGCAACGACGAAGAGGTGCAGCACGTCTATGGCCGCTTGCTGCTGGATTTCTACGCTTCCGGTTTCAGCGACCAGGCTGCGTTCTCCTATCGAAACCTCTACCTCTATGGCGGCTTCTTCGACCTGATCGCGGCCTCTATCGAGCGCCTGCTGCACCTGGAACCTGCGTCGCTCTGGATCTGGGATATCCGCCACCTGCTGTCAGCCCTGTTCGGCTTTGCCGGCATCGTCGCCGTGTACAAGACCGCAAAATTGCTCGGCGGCATCCGCGCCGCTTTCCTGGCGGCATTACTGCTCAGCATCACGGGTGCCTGGTCGGGTGCCATGTTCACGCATACCAAGGACATCCCGTTCGCCACCTGCATGGCCTGGGCCCTCTATTACACGGTATTGATCGCACAGAGGCTGCCGCGCATTCCGCTTTCCCTGAGCATCAAGCTCGGTATCGCTGTCGGTTGCGCCGTCGGGCTACGTATCGGCGCAGCCTTTGCCGTCATCTATCTATTGTTGATGCTGGCTGCCGCGACATGGCTGCATCGCGGGACGCTACGGGAGAAACTGGTGTTTGTCGGTATCAGTGTGCGCTCCCTGGTCCCGTCCGGCCTCGTGACCCTGATGCTGATGGCGTTGTTCTGGCCCTGGGGCGTGATGTCCCCGGAACATCCTCTGGAAGCGGCCAAGGCGTTCTCGCACTTCACGTTCAACATGCTGACCATCATGGATGGCGAGGTCATGAACATCGGTAACGTGCCGCGCGATTACTTGCTGGCCTACCTGCTGGTACGGCTGCCGGAGGCTTTCCTGCTGGGTCTGGCCAGTTTTCTGGTGTTCGGCTGGAAGCCCATATTGCAAGCCGACAGATCAGCGTGGCTGGCGTGGTTCACTGTCGGCATCGCTGTGCTGTTCCCGCTCGGTTTCATCCTGCTGGACAGGCCGGCGCTGTATAACGGCATCCGGCATTTCACCTTCCTGTTACCGCCGCTGGCGATCCTCGCCGGCTTAGGCCTGGGTGCCGCCTGGGAGCGGCTTGAGCGCTGGGGCAAAACACGCATGGCGTTGACCGCAGCTTTCGTCGCACTTTGCTTACTGAGCCTCGCGACCCTCGCGCGGCTGCATCCTTACCAATACATCTACTACAACCACCTGGCAGGCAGCCTGGCGGAGGCCGAGCGCGAGTGGGAAGGCGATTACTGGTCGAGCAGCCTGCGTGAAGCGGCGGACCTGCTGGAAGCCCAGGTGCCCGGGGTCAACAAGGCCGACCCCAGGGCCGATTACCTGGTCGCCGTATGCGCCGAGAGCATCCAGGGCGACGCCTACCTGGACGACCGTTTCGAGATCACGCGTGACTGGGTGGCTGCCGACTTCTTTATCAGTACGACCAATATGAATTGCGATAAAGTATTGCAAGGCAAAGTCATCGGCACGGTGGAGCGTATGGGCACAGTGCTGGCAGTGGTCAAGGATAGACG
>CBFGLF010000099.1:0-6501 GCA_965649545.1 uncultured Methylotenera sp. | reverse complement strand
AATGCGAAGCAAAAAACCAAGTGATGAATCGATAGCCGTTGTAATCGTCTTATTGGCTATTCATCGATTGAAATAACGAGAGTGGGTAATGCGATCAAAACACCCACTTTGAATGACCTACCTTGATTCGGAAAAATTCCCTCGAATATTTGAGGGAATCAGGACAAGCCAACCACCCCGGCGACTTGCTGTCGCCAGTCTAAAGCATAAGACTAACACCCCGCATCAAGGAAATACAGGGTGCAACGCCGGCCAGACGCCGTAATATTCGGCCTCCGGATGGAGTACCTGCATGATGCGGCGGATCTCGGGCAACCGATGGATAGGCACCGTAACGATCATCATGACCTGTCCATGCCTGATCTTTTCCCGGGCGGCTTCCAGATCGGTATTGGCGAGACAGATACCCAGCATCGCCATGCCCATGGCGCCACAGGCCGCACCGATACCGATAGTGAACGCCAGGATGCCGGTCCAATGCAGGTTGGTGTACCAGAGCGGAAAGTAGCCTTCGGGCGCGAACAAGGTCAGTACACCGGCGACCAGCCCCAGAGCCGCACCGACAAAGATGCCCGCGACACCTTCATGGAACATATCGGTCCTCTCCATGGTATCCGCCGGTTGCATCTTGCCTAGCGGCGTCCCTGGTTCTGCCAGGAAATGGATATTGCGATTGTCGACACAGGCCAGCAACATCTCTTTCCAGACACGTCTTGCTGATTTGATGTCGGGTAATACGAAATACAGTCTGCGGTTCATCATAGCCTCCTGAATCACGTGATGTGACGAAGAATATGCTGCGCTTTCAGTATAAATACCCCATCACTTTAATCAAGTATTAATTGCTCGCTCACGCTGCAGTGCTGCCGGCAAGTCGGCCACGGAGTCGAGAATGAGGTCTGGCTTGATGGCAGACGCCTCGCAATACGCGGCCCTGTACTTACCTGTCCGCACCAGAGCTGCCCTGATGCCGGCTTGCTGCGCGCCACCGACATCGGAATCGATATCGTCCCCTACCATCAGGACTTCGGCAGGTTCAAGCTGCATGTCGGCCAGAGCCACATTGAAGAAGTCGAGCGAGGGTTTGCCGATGATCATGGTCTCAACGCCGCTGGCGTATTCCAATGCGGCGATGAAACCGCCGATGTCCATCTTGAGGCCATGCTCGGTCTGCCAGAATCGGTTCTTATGCACGGCGATCAATCTTGCGCCATGCAACAGGTTATTGAAGACGGAATCGAGCAAGGCATAACTCCAGGTTTGACCGATGTCACCGACGATCACCACATCGGGATGCGACTCATCCGATACGAATTCGGCAAAATCCTGTTTGACGTCATCTGCCAGCAGCAAGCGGCAACGAGGTTTGTCGAGCCCACGCAAATAAAGGATGGTCGCCTGCGGCGCGCTGATCAATTCATGGGCTGGGACATCGAAGCCAAGCGCTGCGAGTTTTTTTCGCAGTGACGCCATCGACATGGTGCTCGTGTTGGTGACGAAACGACAGCGATAACCAGCTCCACGTACCGCGTCGATCGCTTCGCGCGCGCCTTCGATGACCTGAGGCCCGACATAGAGCACGCCGTCGAGATCGAACAGGATGCCTTTGATATGGCTGAGATCGGGCATGACGCCCCCTCGGTCGCTAACCGAAGCGGTAATGCTTCCTGAGCGGCTTCTTCACCTCCCAGGTGCAGGCCATCCCGGCCGGGAAAGTGACGAGGTCGCCTTTGCCGAAGTGCACGGGCGCGCCTCCTTTAGGCGTGACCGTCACCTCACCCTCCAGCACATATGCCACCTCTTGCTCACTATAGGTCCAGGGGAATGTGGAGACTTCCTTCGACCAGGTCGACCAGCTGGTGACGCCTAGTTGAGCCAGGCGCTCCTGGCTCGGGTGATGTTCAACGATGATATTGCTCATGATCTTTCCTTTCGGTTGATCGCCAATCTGCGCAATTTCATGTTAAACCGATTTTTTAGGAGTTTCCACCCGCCTGCCCTGTGTCGGGCGGTCTCAGAAATTGCCCGCCAGCAAAGGCGGCTCATCCATCAGAGCGATCTGTTCACGCAGCTCCAGGATGCGATCCTGCCAGTATTGCTGGGTATTGAACCAGGTAAAAGTCACGGGGAACGCCGGATCGTCCCAACGGCGCGCGATCCAGGCCGAATAGTGGATCAGACGCAAGGTGCGCAACGCTTCCACGAGAAAGAGCTCTCGATGGTTGAACTCATAAAAGTCCTCGTATCCGGCAAGGATATCCAGTAATTGCCCCTTCATCTGGTCGCGCTCCCCTGACAGCAGCATCCAGAGATCCTGAATGGCAGGCCCCATCCGGCTGTCATCGAAGTCGACGAAATGCGGACCATCGTCGGTCCAGAGCATATTGCCCAGGTGACAGTCGCCATGCAGACGGATATGCACGACACTCCCTGCCCTGTCATAGCAGCGCTGGACGCCCTCCAATGCCTGGCGCACCACGCTCTCGTAAGCGATGCGGATATCCGCCGGGATGAAATCATGCGTCAGCAGGAAATCGCTAGGCTCTTTGCCGAATGTCTCGATATCGATGGTGGGCCGATGCTGGAAATCCTCCAGTGCCCCGATCGCGTGGATACGCCCCAGAAAGCGCCCTATCCACTCCAGTGTGTCCAGGCGATCCAGTTCCGGTGCGCGCCCACCGTGTTTGGGGAACAGGCTGAAACGAAAGTCCCGGTAGCGATGCAATGCCTGGCCACGCGCATCACGGATAGGCGCAACGACCGGCAGTTCGGCCTCCGCCAGTCGAAAGACGAAATCATGCTCTTCCTCGATCGCCTCGTCGGACCAGCGTCCGGGCCGATAGAACTTCACCACGATGGGCGCAGCCTCTTCGATACCCACCTGGTAAACACGGTTCTCGTAGCTGTTGAGCGCCAGCAAGCGACCATCGGTCTTGAGCCCGATATCCTCGATGGCATCCAGAATGAGGTCGGGATCGAGCGCTGCGAACGGGATGGTATTCTTGGACATAGCGCATTCTAAAGGCCGCACGCCCTGTATGCCCACAATAATGATGACTCAGGTCAATAAAAAAGGCGGCCATGGCCGCCTTGCCCTGCATCAAACCCTTACTTGAGATAAGGCTTGAGCTTGTCCATGATCTCGTTGGCTTCGGGCTCTACGTCACTGCTGAAGGCATAGACCTGCTTGCCGCCCGGCAGGATGAGGTACTTGTAGAAGTTCCACATCGGCGGTTGGTGAGTGGCGCTGGCCAGTTGCTTGTAGAACGGATTGGCATTCGGACCGACCACCGAGGTCTTCGAAGCCATGGGGAATTGCACTGCGTAGGTCATCTTGCAGAAATCCCCGATCTCCTTGTTGCTACCGGGTTCCTGGCGGAAATCGTTGGATGGGAAGCCGACGATCAGCATCTTGTCCTTGTGCTTGCGATACATGGACTCCAGCTTTTCGAATTGGGGCGTGAAGCCACACTTGCTTGCGGTATTGACCACTAGAATAGGCTTGTCCTGATAATCGCAGAGATTCAGCTTCTCGCCCTGCAGGGTCGTCAACTGGTGATCGAGTAAGGTTGCGCAAGCGGCATGCACGGTATTCGCTCCAATCAATAAGAATAATCCAAGGATTACCTGTTTCATTTCGGTTCTATTCCTTTATATCGAGAATCAGATCGCCATGGATGTCTCACCCATGGAAGTTAAGTTTAGGACTAACGATTGCTGCAATCGTTCGTCACCAGAAACAACAAAGGCCACGAACAGTGGCCTTTGTCCTAAAAAAGCATGACTTAAGCGCCGGTCGCCTTGAACGCGAACTGCAGGTTCTGCACACTACCCCACACCATCAGTGTACAAACCATCAGGAAACCCCACGCGATGACCCCAGCCATCAGGATGGCGCCGAAGAGCAACAAGGCATGGCCCTGCTCCTTGATCTTGAACACCACCGGGATGCCATAGTAAATGAATCCCGCCGAGGCCATCATGGCGATCGAAGTGATGGCGATGTTCGTAAAGATATCAGGCACGATGAGGAAGACCGGGGACATCCACAAAGGCGTCGGTGCGACCGCCGCTAGCACAAAGGCATCCCTGTATGGCGGGTGGGCATCGGCCACCTCGGCTAGTTGCCTCACGATCGAAGCCATCACCGGCACCACCACCAATTGAACGAAGAAGAATGCACAGGCCACCATGATCAGTTTGGCATCGGATAACAGGCCGAGGAACATGACACCGTGGTTGTTGCCGGCGACGTACAGCATGGCGGGAGGGATCAGTGCGAAAGGAATGACGTGTAAGAGATAAAGGCGATGCATGGTCGGTCGACTTTGCATCAGGTCTTGCCAGCCCCGGGTCGGGGTAAAAAACAGCCGAAACAGCGTGAGTGGATTCATTGTTATTCTCCTCCTGCTTGCTAGTTAGAAAGGCTTATATTTTTGTTCAGTATATTCCTTAGATAAAAATCTGCAGCAAAAATCTGGTACTCACAACAGCACGCGATAGGCCAGGCCGAAAAGGCCGCTGAGCAGGATGAGCGGGACGATCCCGAGCTTCCATCGAAAAAGCAGCAGCGCCGAGATCACGGCAGCGGCGATCGATACCGGATCGAATGCCGCCGAGATGCCGTTAGGCCAGAACACATGATAGGCGAAGAATACGGCGAGATTGAGGATCACGCCCACAACGGCCGCCGTGATGGCGGTCAAGGGGGCCGTGAATCGCAAGTCCCCCTGTGTGGACTCCACGAGCGGTCCGCCGATAAAGATAAACAGGAAGGACGGCAGGAACGTGAAGAAGGTCGTGACGCAGGCTGCGACCACGCCAGCCAGCAGCAATTGTTCGGAACCGAAGATCGCCTGGCTCCAGCCACCGACGAAGCCGACGAAAGCCACCACCATGATCAGCGGGCCTGGGGTGGTCTCTCCCAAGGCGAGACCGTCGATCATTTGCACCGGGGTCAGCCATCCATAGGCTTGCACAGCCCCTTGGTAGACGTAGGGCAAGACCGCATAAGCGCCGCCGAAGGTCAGCAATGCCGCCTTGGTGAAGAACCAGCCCATCTTGACCAATACGGAGTCCAGCCCGTATTGCAACACCAGCATGCCCAATGCCCCAGCCCAGATACCTAAGGCGATACCGATGAGAAGGACGAACTTCGATAGCTTGAATACGGCATGTGCTGGCGTTGGCGTGTGGTCGTCGATGACGGCTTTGCCCGAACCATGAGCGTGGGTGTGCGCCTTATTCTGGATGGTGAATTTGCCGGGCAACCATCGGCTACCCAGGAGCCCCAGGATTGCAGCGATCAAGATGATCAATGGGAACGGTATATTGAAGAGCGCGATGGCGAGAAAAGCGCCTGCAGAGATAGCCCAAAGCACCCCGTTCTTCAGCGCGCGCGAACCGATGCGATAAGCTGCGAAGATGACGATGGCGACGACTGCGGGCTTGATGCCGTAGAGGACCCCTTCGATCTGTGGCAGATGCCCATAGGCGAGATAGAGCCAGGTCAGCAGGATGAGGATCGCCAAGGACGGCAGGACGAAGAGCGCACCGGCGATGATGCCACCCCAGGTCCGGTGCATGAGCCAGCCGATGTAGGTCGCCAGCTGTTGCGCTTCAGGGCCTGGCAATACCATGCAATAGTTCAGGGCATGCAGGAACCGCTTCTCGGAGATCCAGCGTTTCTTGTCGACCAGGTCCTGGTGCATGATGGCGATCTGCCCAGCCGGGCCGCCAAAACTGATGAACCCGAGCTTGAGCCAATACAGGGTGGCTTCGAGCAAACTGGGTTTGGGTGGGGTCTGCAGGTCGTGCTGGCCTTCGGGTGTAGGCATGACGTAACTCGATGGTGAACCAAGGAAATAATACGACCTGTCACTGGCGGAGAGGGCGGGATTCGAACCCGCGACAGAGTTGCCCCTGTGCCACCTTTCCAGGGTGGTGACTTAAACCACTCATCCACCTCTCCGTGCGTGGAGGCGGATTATATATCAACTCGGGAGCCAGGCCAAACGCAAAACAGCCTGCGAAAGCACTATCGTCTGGACAATACGAAGAAGGCGTTGACCAGACCTTTGCCCTTGACCTCGATAATCCCTCTAGGCTCAAAAACATAGGTGTTCTTGAGGAGATTGTAGGTGGATTCCGTGACCTGGATCATGCCGGGTTGCCCATACTGTTCCATGCGACTGGCGAGGTTGACCGTGTCACCCCACAAGTCGTAGCTGAACTTGCTGCTGCCGATGACACCAGCGATCACCGGCCCGCTATTGATGCCGATACGCATCTTCAAGTGCTTGCCGGTCTCTTCCGACACTTTGGCCAAGACGTCATTCATCTCCAGCGCCATGTTCACGACCGCCGCTGCATGGTCGCTTCTCGCGTTAGGCACGCCGCCGACCACCATGTAGGCATCACCGATGGTCTTGATCTTTTCCAGGTGATGCTTGTCGGCGAGCTGGTCGAAGCTCGAAAAGACCTTGTTCAGCAGATTGACCA
>CBFGLF010000098.1:0-6586 GCA_965649545.1 uncultured Methylotenera sp. | reverse complement strand
AGATCGATACTGGTCACGATCGTGCAAGCCGGTTCGAAGATGTTGACCGCATCCAGCCGACCGCCCAACCCGACCTCCAGAATCGCGAGGTCCATGTCGGATCTAGCGAACAACCAGACGGCCGCTAGGGTACCGAATTCGAAATAGGTGAGACTGATATCCTGACGTGCCTGTTCGACCGCCAGGAAGGCTTCGCAAAGCATGGCATCGCTGGCCTCTACACCATCGATATGGACACGTTCGTTATATCGCAGGATGTGTGGGGAGGTGTAGCAGCCGACATGATAACCAGCCGCAAGGTAGATCGATTCCAGCATGGCACAGGTAGAGCCCTTGCCGTTGGTACCGCCGACCGTGATCAGGGGGAAAGGAATGTCGACGCGCAGCCTGCACCAAACTTCCCCGACGCGATCGAGGCCCATGGCGATCGATTTCGGATGCTGGGCCTCGATATACGCTAGCCAGCCTGACAAGTTGTCAGGCTGCGATGAAGGGGAAGACACAATCAGGCGGCGGCTGGTAACTTGAGTAGATTCGAGATCAGGGATGCCAGCTTGTCGCGCATCTCGCGACGATCGATGATGATATCGATCGCGCCATGCTCAAGCAGGAATTCAGCACGCTGGAAGCCATCTGGCAGGGTCTCGCGCACGGTCTGCTCGATCACGCGAGGACCGGCGAAACCGATCAGGGCCTGAGGCTCAGCGACGATGATATCGCCCAGCATGGCGAAGCTGGCGGATACGCCGCCCATGGTCGGGTCGGTCAGGACAGAAATGTAAGGCAGGCCTTCCTTGCTGAGTTCGGTCAATGCCGCGCTGGTCTTGGCCATCTGCATCAGGGAGAGCAGGCCTTCCTGCATGCGGGCACCGCCACTGGCGGAGATACAGATGAACGCTGCTTTCTGTTCGATGGCGGTCTGCACGCCGCGCACGAAACGCTCACCGACCACCGACCCCATGGAACCGCCCATGAATTTGAACTCGAACGCCGCGACTACGGCAGGTACGGTCTTGATGCTACCTTGCATGACGATGAGGGCATCGGTCTCGCCCACTTCGGACTGGCTACTCTTGATACGGTCGGCATAGCGCTTGCTGTCCTTGAACTTCAGGGGGTCGATCGGTTGCACTTCTGCACCGATCTCGAAACGCCCTTCTTCATCCAGCAGCAGATCCAGCCGTGCACGTGCGGAAATGCGGTTGTGGTAGCTGCATTTTGGGCAGACTTCGGCGTTGCTGGCGAGATCGGTCCGATACAACACCGAATCGCAGGAAGGACATTTGCTCCACAAGCCCTCAGGCACGTTCTTTTTACTGGCACCGGCGGGACGGTTGATTTTTGGCGGTAAGAGTTTTTGCAACCAGCTCATGGCATTCCCCAGATATGTTTAGTTCGAGTCGATAGCAGAACGTAATTCTGTCATCAGCGCTGCCACATTGGTAGCGACATTTTCTTCAGTGGATTGCTCGATCGCCTGCACCATACGGCTACCGACGACCACGGCATCCGCGATCTCGGCCACTGCCTTGGCAGTCGCGGCGTCACGCACACCGAAGCCGACGCCGATCGGGATATCGGTCTTGCCGCGGATATCCTTGACGCGGCCTGCGACTTCGACGATGTCAAGATTCTTGGCGCCAGTGACGCCTTTGAGCGAGACGTAGTAGACGAAGCCGCTGGCCTGATTGACGATGATATCCACGCGTGCCGGCTCCGTGGTCGGCGACAGCAGGAAGATAGGATCGATCTCCTGCCCTTGCAACAAGGCAACGAATTCCTTGCACTCCTCCGGCGGATAATCCACGGTCAATACGCCATCGACGCCCGCTTCCTTGGCGCGTTGCACGAACTTCTCCATGCCCATGGCTTCGACCGGATTGGCATAACCCATGAGCACGATCGGTGTCTTGTTATCGGTCTGGCGGAACTCCTTCACCATTTCCAGCACTTTGCTCAGGCTCACATGATGCGCCAGCGCCCGTTCGCTGGCACGCTGGATCACAGGGCCATCGGCCATCGGGTCAGAGAATGGCACGCCCAACTCGATCATATCGGCGCCGGATTCGACCAGCGTGTGCAGCAAGGCAACCGTGTGTTTCGGATGCGGGTCACCGGCGGTGATGTAGGGAATCAGGGCTTTCTTGTGCTGCTGCTTGAGTGCAGCAAACGTGGTCTGGATACGTGACATGGTGAAATGGTTCTATTCTTATAATTCGATGCCGGAGAGCTTGGCGACGGTATTGATATCCTTGTCACCGCGGCCGGAGAGGTTGATCAGCAGCACTTTGTCCTTGGACATGGTCGGCGCCAGCTTCGCGGCATAAGCCAGGGCGTGGCTGGATTCCAGCGCAGGAATGATGCCTTCCATGCGGCAAAGGGTGTGGAAGGCATGCATGGCTTCGTCATCGGTCACCGCCACGTATTCCGCGCGGTGGATGTCCTTGAGCCAAGCATGTTCGGGGCCGACACCAGGATAATCCAGGCCTGCCGAGATCGAGTGCGTCTCGATGATCTGTCCATCGGCATCCTGCATCAGGTAGGTACGGTTGCCATGCAGTACGCCGACCGGGCTGTTGGCGGTTAATGGGGCAGCATGCTTGCCGGTCTCCATGCCGAAGCCCGCTGCCTCGACGCCGATCAGGCGCACATCCTTGTCATTGATATAGGGGTAGAAGATACCCATGGCATTCGAACCACCACCCACACAGGCGATCACCGCATCCGGCTGGCGGCCGACGAGTTCAGGCATCTGCTGGCGTGCTTCGCGACCGATGATGGACTGGAAGTCCCGTACCATCATCGGGTAAGGATGTGGCCCAGCCACGGTGCCGATGATATAGAACGTATTCTCGATGTTGGTCACCCAGTCACGCATGGCTTCATTTAGGGCGTCCTTGAGGGTCTTGGAGCCAGATTCCACCGGCACCACGGTAGCACCTAGCAACTTCATGCGATAGACGTTAGGCGCCTGACGCTTGACGTCCTCAGAGCCCATGTACACCACACACTCGAGGCCCATGCGCGCAGCCACCGTGGCCGTCGCCACGCCATGCTGGCCGGCACCGGTCTCGGCGATGATACGCGGCTTGCCCATACGCTTGGCGAGCAAGGCCTGGCCGATACAGTTATTGACCTTGTGCGCACCGGTATGATTCAGGTCTTCACGCTTGAGATAGATCTGGGCGCCACCGAAATGCTCGGACAAGCGCTTGGCGTGATAGACCGGGCTGGGGCGACCGACGAAGTATTTGAGGTCATGCTCGAATTCTGCGAGGAATTCTGGATCATTGCGGTAACGTTCGTACATTCCCCGCAACTCGTCTAACGCCTCGATCAGCGTCTCGGCGACAAAAACGCCGCCGTAAGGGCCGAAATGACCACCTGCATCCGGCATATCATAAACTTGCATCACTGACTCCTCGCATGAATGCGGCCAATTTGACCGCATCCTTGATTCCTTTGGATTGTTCTACGCCACCGCTGACATCGACACCGTAGGGCCTGACCTGACGAATGGCTTCCGCAACATTCTCAGGGGTGAGACCACCTGCCAGTACGATGGGTTTCGGCATATTCTGTGGGATGAGCGACCAATCGAAGGTCTGCCCGGTTCCGCCGGCCACACCTTCAGCATAAGCATCTAAAAGAAGGGCCTGGGCCGCTGCATGATCCGTCGCGTATTGTAGCAAATTTAGGCCCTGCTTGACGCGTACCGCCTTCATGTAAGGCAGGCCAAAGCTGGCACATTCCGCAGCGGTTTCGTCCCCATGGAACTGTAACAGTCCGAGCGGCACCGAGGTCCGGACCTCGGCGACCCGGTCTGGGGTCGCGTCTACAAACAAGCCGACGACGGTGACGAACGGCGGCAAGGCTGCACAGATCGCCTGCGCCTGCGGGATACTGACATTACGTGGGCTGGGCTCGTAAAACACCAGGCCGATCGCGTCGCAGCCATGGGCAATGGCCGCCATCGCATCTTCGGGGCGGGTGATGCCGCAAATCTTCACTCGGGTGCGCATAGTTTGGATGGTCGAAAACAAGCGGCTAGCGTAACTGAAACGCTGTTGGCTGTCACATTCAAAGTATCAGATCGAGACGTCTATCCTGATTCGGGATGCGCCATTTGGCATCGTATCCGACAGCACGCAGATACAAGCCCGCGGCGGAGAACGTCGGCGGCGACAAGGTGCGATCGCGGGCAGCGAGCAATTCATGCATATGGCTGGGGGGATACTTGCCTTTGCCGATGTATACCAGTGCGCCCACCATATTGCGGACTTGATGATGGAGGAAGGCATTGGCACTGAAGTCGAACAAGAGATGGTTGGCCTGGCGACGCACTCTGGCTTCATACATCTGCTTGATCGGTGATTTTGCCTGACACTCCGCAGCGCGGAAGGCGCTGAAATCGTGCTCGCCGCATAACAAACTGGCTGCTTCCGCCATGCGATCGACATCCAGAGGCTGATGGAACCAGCCGGCCTTGTCTGCCATGATCGCCGGCGCAACCGGCTGATTCACCAACCAATAGGTATAGCTACGACGTTCGGCACAGAACCTGGCATGGAAGTCAGTGTCGACCTCCCTGGCCCAATGCACCCTGACCGACTTGGGTAAAAAGGCATTGACGCCCCTCACCCATGCACCCATTGGACGCACCACATCGGTATCGAAATGCACCACCTGTTCCAGCGCATGCACGCCCGTATCGGTGCGGCCCGCGGCCGTGACTCGTAAGGCTTGACTTGCGATACTCGCCAGCGCACTCTCCAAGTGATCCTGCACGCCGCAGCCTTCCGGCTGGCTCTGCCAGCCACAGAAGCGGCTACCGTCATATTCCAGGCCTAGGGCGATCCTCATGACACTACGATCCCTGCAGTCAGCGCTATCAAGGACAAGGCTAACCAGTCCTGCCAACTGAATGTCGGGGTCTTCAGATGGATCGTTATCGAAGACCCATCCACCGCTTCAAGGTGGAATGTCTTCAATCGCTCGAACATCGCGGCAGGCGTCCTTCCTGACTGCGGCTCTTCGACGTAATGCAGGGTCAACCAGAGCCGCGCGGCAAAGCGTTCCGGATCCAGACCCAGATAGCGAAGGGGTTGCAGGAGCAGGAAGAAGCCCAGGATGAGGTCATCTCTGGAAGTGGTCACCAGCAGCACGGCCAGACTCGCCAGCATGAGTGCCAATTTTAGCGCCTGCACGAGACCTGCGTGGATACCTTCGTGGGTGGGCGCGACCCAGAACGGCCAGCTCGCCCAGTACTCCCCAGGCGTGGCAAAGGCATAGATCAGCAACATGGTGAAGAACAACCAGCGCATCCTGCGCAACATGGCCACATAGAGTTTAGCTTGCAATACGAAAAGGATCGCGGCAAGCAGCCCCATCAGGGCAAGCAACCCCAATGGCTGAAGCGTCGGTATCACGACAGCCAGCGCCATCAGCAACAGGATACGAATCGAAGGATGTAGGCTCATCAACAAAAAAGGCCGGGCTACTCGCCCGGCCCATATTGGCTTTGGCTCCATCAAGCGATGGTCGCCAATATCTCCTTGGCACGGGCTTGCTGTTTGGGACCGCCCTCTTTCATCACTTCATCCAGCAGTTCGCGGGCGCCTTCATTGTCACCGATCTCCATGTAGGCTGTGACCAGATCGAGCTTGGTGTTGACCTCATCCGACTCGTCCATTGTCGAGACCGCTGATGGGGACGATTCTGCAGGCGTCTCATCGAACGATGCCGTCAGATCGTCTGTAGCAGGGCTAGTCGTGTCAGCACCCAGGTCCAGGCTGATGCCAGACAGATCGAGATCCGGCGGGTTGACTGCTGGAGCTGCTTCCGTGGGTTCGGCCGGGCTATCGAGTTCACCAAAATTCAAGTCGAGCGCATTGTCACCCTGAGCGGCAGGCTCGAAACTGATCTCTTCCATCGCAGACGGCTGGATCAACATGGTCTTGTCGAAGTCTTGCACATCCATGCTGATGGTCTGCTCAGCCTCGGCAAGCGAAGTGGTCTCAGTCGCGGTGTCTGGCAGGTCGAAACTGATCTCGCTGAGATCGGCATCTTCTGTCGTGGCTGTAGCTGGCGATTCTGTGACAGGCTCGGCTGCAGGTAGGTCGAAGGCCGGCATTTCAAGATTAGGCATGGTGTTACCGAATTCGGTCACGTCGAGCTGAACCGTATTTTCGGCCATCGTCGGCTCTGGAGCACTCAATGCTTCCGCTGACAGATCCTCACCCATCTCTAGGCTAGGCATGCCACCCAGATCCGCCATGTCGAGTTGGGTATTTTCGGCGGCAGCCTGCTCAGGAAGGTCTAGCTGGAAATCGAGACCCGCTGTCGGCTCATTCATATCCATGCTGATGGTTGCGCCGGCATCCAGCTCGGTATTCATTGGAGACTCGTCGATAGAGGTATCGAGAGCGGTGTCCATCCCCAGATCGATCGCGGCCTCCGATGCGGTCTCGCTGACACCGAGGTCGAAGTCTAGCGTGCTTGCAGCAGGTGTATCACCGGTTTCGGCCGGTGCTGCTGACTCATCTGCATCCAGCGAGAAATCCAGGCTGGACTCGGTCATCACTTC
>CBFGLF010000097.1:0-6618 GCA_965649545.1 uncultured Methylotenera sp. | reverse complement strand
CACGAGATCATCGACACCAAGACACGGGGGTTCTTCCTCAACGGCTGGCCGCATACCACCGCCGCCATTCAGGAGAAGCAGGGCGGTCAGCGTTATGCGGTCGATGCCTGGTTCTACGACAATGGGCAGCCTGCCGTGGTGGTGCCGCTGGAGCAATGGAAGCGTGGCTGGAAGCCCGAGGACAGCCCTGCCAGGTAACGGCCCACGTCCCGTCAAAAGCTGACTTGGCCTGCATTTCCCTATAAAATCCGCACCTTGATCCCGTCTTCGAAGAGTCGTACATGCGCGCATCCCAGTTTTTCATCTCCACCCTGAAAGAAGCCCCACAGGAAGCCGAGCTCCCCAGCCATAAGCTCATGCTGCGTGCCGGCCTGATCAAGCGCCTGGGTTCCGGCCTCTACAGCTGGATGCCGCTGGGCCTGCGCGTGCTGCGCAAGGTGGAGAACGTGGTGCGCGACGAGATGAACAAGGCGGGTGCGCTGGAGCTGCTGATGCCGGCGGTACAACCCAAGGAGCTGTGGGAAGAGACCGGCCGCTGGGCGGTGTTCGGCCCGCAGATGCTGAAGATCCGTGATCGTCACGAACGCGACTTCTGCTTCGGCCCGACCCATGAAGAAGTCATCACCGACATCGCGCGCAAGGAGATCCGTTCCTACAAGCAGTTGCCGCTGAATTTCTACCAGATCCAGACCAAGTTCCGCGATGAGATCCGCCCGCGTTTCGGTGTGATGCGTGCGCGTGAATTCGTCATGAAGGACGCCTACTCCTTCCACACCAGTTTCGAATCGCTGGAACAGACCTACCAGGTCATGTACCAGGCTTACAGCAACGTCTTCGATCGCCTCGGGCTCAAGTTCCGCGCAGTGAAGGCGGATACCGGCGCCATCGGTGGCGACGGTTCGCACGAGTTCCACGTATTGGCGGATTCTGGCGAGGATGCGCTCGCCTATTGCGAGCAATCCGATTACGCGGCCAACGTCGAATTGGCCGAAGCTTTGCCCCCGACCCAGCCACGGGCTACCGCCGCTGAAGCCATGCGCGAGGTCGAGACGCCGAAACAGACGGCGTGCGAGGATGTCGCGGCCTTGCTCGGTATCGGTGTCGAAAAGACGGTCAAGGCCATCGCGCTCATGGCCGATGGCCAGTTCTACCTGTTGCTCCTGCGCGGCGATCACACCTTGAACGAGATCAAGGCGGCCAAGTTGCCCGGTCTCGCCAACTTCCGTTTCGCCACCGAGGAAGAGATCCGTGCGGCGCTGAATTGCCCGCCGGGCTTCATCGGACCGGTCGGCGTCGCCGCTAGCGTCAAGATTTACGCGGATCATACGGTCGCGGCCATGAGCGATTTCGTCTGCGGCGCCAACAAGCCCAAGTACCATCTGGCCGGCGTCAACTTCGGTCGCGATCTGCCTGAGCCTTCGGTCGTCGCGGACATCCGTAACGTCGTCACCGGCGACCCCAGCCCGGATGGCAAGGGATCACTGGACTTGTGTCGTGGTATCGAAGTCGGCCACATCTTCCAGCTGCGCACCAAGTACGCGCAGGCCATGGGCGCCAGCTATCTGGACGAGAACGGCCAGACACAGATCATGGAGATGGGTTGCTACGGCATCGGCGTCTCCCGTATCGTCGGTGCCGCCATCGAACAGGGCAACGACGCCAAAGGCATCGTCTTCCCGGCCGCCATGGCGCCATTCGAGGTGGTGGTATGTCCGATCGGCATGGATCGCAGTGAGCTGGTGAAGGAGGCCGCAGACAAGCTCTACGCCGACCTGCAGGCCGCTGGCATCGATGTGTTGTTCGACGACCGCGGCGAGCGCCCGGGTGTCATGTTCGCCGACATGGAGCTGATCGGCATCCCCCATCGTGTGGTGCTGGGCGAGCGTAGCCTGAAGGAAGGCAATGTCGAATACCAGGCCCGCACCGATACCGAGGCACAGGCCGTGGCGCTGACCGACGTCGTCGCCAGACTCCAGCAGGTGTTGCGCTGAACATGCGAAAGATCTGGATACTGGCTGCCATCATGCTGCTATCGTCCGCCAATGTGTGGGCGGGCGGGCAGAAAGAAGAGCCTTTGTCCAACAGCGTCCGCGCCATGATGCAGAAATCCATCAGCGATAACGCCGCTCCACGCCTGATGTTCGTCAACGATCCGGAAGGTATGCGATGGTTGCAGGATATGTCCCGCCGCCTCGAGAAGCGCATGCCGGACCCCGTGATGCGCGAGGACTTCCTGCGTACGGTGCATTACGAGGCGACGCGTGCCGGTCTCGATCCCCAGCTGGTGCTCGGGCTGATCCAGGTCGAGAGCGGTTTCAAGAAATATGCCGTGTCGTCGGTCGGCGCGCGCGGATTCATGCAGGTGATGCCGTTCTGGGTGCGCTCGATCGGCAATGCCGACCATAACCTGTTCCACCTGCGTCTCAACCTCCGCTACGGTTGCACGATCCTGCGCCATTATCTGGACATCGAACGCGGGGACCTCTACCGTGCCCTCGGTCGTTATAACGGCAGCCTGGGCCAGCCGCAATACCCCAATCTGGTCGTCGGCGCCTGGCGCAAACACTGGAACTACGTACCACCCTCCCTGAATTAGCCCGCCTCGTTCAGCGCCATTTGCACATTGTTGGTGCAAAATGGTTGTCATTCCCGACAAAATCAGTCTACTATCCTGCCAGCGGACTTGACGTGTTAAGCATCAGCAGACGGTCAAGATCTGCAGACATGCTTCTCTGTCCGCTGTAGTTCCACAACAACTTGTTTTGGGAGGAAATACAATGGATGCACTCGTAGCGTTAGGTATCAGCATCGGCGTCTTGATCGCCGCATGGGTCTATGTGTCGGTCGGCATGCCTGAACTTGGTTTGATCGTATGGGCCGGTATCGTGGCTTGGGCAACGTTCTATGCTGCTGGAGGAGGCTCTGGCGGGTTACAGAAAGCGATCGCCTCCAATCTCGCAGGTAATTTCTGGGCAGCAGTGGCGTTGTATGTCTTCGCGATGGTCGGTGGCGGCAGTGTGGTCATCCTTGCCATCATCTTCGGTATCGTCGCCTTCATCTTCTGTGTGCAAGCCAAGATATCCCTGCTGTCCTTCATTCCTGGTGCCTTCCTTGGCGCTGCGACATGGGTGGGCGTGGATGTTGCCGGCGCTGCGAATGACGGTGGCGTGGTCAACATGGCGGACGTCATGATCCCGGTCTCGATGGTCGTCGGTGCGATTCTGGGCTATGTATCGGAAGCCGTCGGCAAGAAGCTCTCGGGCTAGGTTGCTGCGGTAACAATGACGGCGACGCGGATCGATCCAGCGTCGCCGTTTTTACGTCTGGTGGATGCGTTGCGCCAGCCGATGACTGGCACGGAACACGTACAGTAATGACCAGGCCAGCTAGTTGACCTGGGCCTTATCGGAGATCTTGAATCCGTAGTAAGTGCCGAATTCGCCTTCCGGTTCGTGATAGACGAACATCATGCCGTTGGTATACCCCAATCCGTTGTAGTGGTTGTGCGCACGTAGTTTCATCGTCGCAGGCAAGGCGCTCTTGCCGACCAGTTTGCCGTCCATGTTGAACACCAGTACCGCCTTGTGATCGACGTCCAGCAAGGCCAGCTCTTCACCCGGGATACCCGTGTAGGCGATGAAGTGTTCGCTCAGGTCGTCATGGACCACACCGGCCGCGGCGAAATCCAGGGTGATCTCGCCGACCCGCTCACGCTTGCCCAGCTCGACGATGTATACCTTGTTCGAGCGCTCCTGCTTCGCCAGATAGCGGTTGTTGTCGGCATCGTAGGTCGGCATGGTCGCGGCGCTGCCGAAGGCCGGATTGAACGCGGCGATCTCGGTCGGGAAGTCCTTGATGTCACCGGCTTCGGTCAGCTCGATGGCGAACACGCCGGTGTTCGGGCTGAACCCGGCGTCACTCGAGACGTTGTAGGTGACGGATTCCAGTTTGTGGGTATTGGGGTTGAAATAGATCGAGCGGTTATCCAGCCCCGGTTTGCCGGAAGCGAGATAATTGCCTTTGGCGTCATAGACATGGACTTGCGACTTGGACAATGCGATCTCCATCTCGCCTGGCATCGGGGCCAGACCGCCATCCGCGATGTAGTAGCGGCTGAGGTAGCCCACATAAGCGACCGTCATTGGACGCGTGGTCGGTTTCTTGGCGAGCGGGATCTTGATCTCGACCTTGGCCTCCGGCAAGACATCGGCGTGGGCGAACTGGAGGCCGAAGACACAGGTAAGGGTCACGAGTATTCTTGAAAGCGGCATGGATTTTCTTTCTGGCGATCGATTAACGGGTGGTCTGAACATAAAATGACGGTTCATTGTATGGAAGCGCATCCCGCTGTAAAGCTTTAATGGAAAAACATCCTCATCTACTGGTGTGCATCTCCGGACATGGCTACGGCCATCTGGCGCAAGTCGCGCCTGTGCTGAATGCCTTGCACGCATTATTGCCGACACTGCAGCTGACGGTGCGCACCACGATACCGGAACCCCTGTTGAGACAGCGTATCCAGCCGGAGTTCCGTCATGTGGCGGAATCTACCGATTTCGGCATGGTGATGATGTCCGCGCTGGAAGTGGATGTCGAAGCCAGTATGCAGGCCTACGCTGTATTCCATGCTGATTGGCCGGGAAAGGTCGCGGATGAAGTACGACGCTTGCAGGCGATCGGTGCGGACATCGTCATGACTGATGTCGCCTATCTGCCACTCGCCGCTGCCGACCTATTGGGTATTCCGAGCGTGAGTCTGTGTTCCTTGAACTGGGCGGACATCTTCCGTCATTACTGTGCGGACAGGCAGGGTGCTGACGCCATCGCACGGGAGATCGAGTCGGCCTATGCGCAAAGCCGTCACTTCCTCCAGCCATGCCCCTCGATGCCGATGTCCTGGCTGCCTCAGCGGGTCGCCATCGGGCCGCTCGCCGACGTTGCCACCCCGCGTCGCAAGGAGATCGATGCACTGCTCGGGCTCACGCCGGAAGACCGCCTGGTCTTGGTCAGCATGGGCGGTATCCCGACGACATGCTCGGTCGAACACTGGCCGCGTCTACCGCAGGTGAAATGGTTGGTACAGGCGGACTGGCTGGCACATCATGCGCGTTCGGATATGTCGGCGTTCGAGGCCTTGGCCATGCCGTTCTCCGACATCCTCGCGAGCTGTGATGTGCTGCTGACCAAACCCGGGTATGGCGCTTTCGTCGAGGCGGCTGTCGCCGGCGTACCCGTGCTGTACGCCAGGCGGGACGATTGGCCCGAGCAGCCGTACCTTGTGGCCTGGCTGGAGCAGGTCGGTCGCTGTCAGGGACTGGATGCGGCTCAGTTGACGCGGGGCGATTTCGATGCGGAGCTGAGGTCGCTCCTGCTGCATGCGAAACCGACACCGGTCGAAGCGACGGGCAATCTGCAGGCGGCCGAATATCTCTTCGGCTTGTTGACGGCGAGCTAGCTACCTAGCCGCGTTGTCCTGGCGTTCCAGCAGCATCGCGTCGCCGTAGCTGAAGAAACGATAGCGCTGCGTCACGGCATGCGCATAGGCGTGCTTGATGTGATCCAGGCCGGCGAATGCCGACACCAGCATCAACAAGGTACTTTTCGGCAGGTGGAAGTTGGTGAGCAATCGTTCGACCACGCGGAAGCGGTAGCCGGGGGTGATGAAGATATCCGTCTCGCCGTTACCGGCGACCAGTGCGCCGGAACGTGCCGCACTCTCCAGCGCCCTCAACGCCGTCGTGCCCACTGCCGTGACCTTTCCACCGCTCGCCTGGGT
Organism: uncultured Methylotenera sp.; assembly: GCA_965649545.1. Taxonomy (GTDB): domain Bacteria; phylum Pseudomonadota; class Gammaproteobacteria; order Burkholderiales; family Methylophilaceae; genus CABHOJ01. The sequence continues at coordinate 842 of CBFGLF010000097.1, read as the reverse complement.
CTCCTGGATCATCCGCACGGTCTCTTCACTCACACAGTAAAGCTCGCTATGCATCTTGTGCTCTTGGATATCGTCGACCCGCACTGGCTGGAAGGTCCCCGCCCCGACATGCAGCGTGACATAGGCGATCCGGATGCCATGCGCTCGCAGCGTCTGCATCATGGCTTCATCGAAATGCAGTCCCGCGGTCGGGGCCGCGACTGCCCCGGCCTCGCGGGCATAGACGGTCTGGTAACGCTCCTCATCCATCTCGTCGGCGGCATGGGTGATATAGGGCGGTAACGGCAGCTGGCCGTGTTGCTCCAACAACGCGAGTACCGAGTCATCCGTGCTGAAACGCAGCAGGAAAAGGTCATTCTGGCGTTCGATAACTTCAGCCTCGACCTGGCCTTGGGCAAGGATAAGGGTGCTGCCGGCTTTGGGCGAGCGTGAGGCGCGGATATGCGCCAGCGCAGTATGGTCATCGAGAATGCGCTCGACGAGCACTTCCACGCTACCCCCGCTGGCTTTCTGACCATGCAGGCGGGCTTTGATGACGCGGGTGTCGTTGAATACCAGCAGGTCGCCTGCCGTCAGGAACGTCGGCAGTTCCGTGAACATATGATCCTCGAGCTTGCCAGTATTACCGTCCAACGTCAGCAGCCTACTGGCGCTGCGTACTTTGGCCGGGACCTGGGCGATCAGCTCGTCGGGAAGATGGAAATCGAAATCTGTAGTGCGCATAAGGTTCAGTGCTTGCTATAATGCTGCCTCTTTTGCCGGGATGGCGGAATTGGTAGACGCAGCGGACTCAAAATCCGCCGCAGCAATGTGTGGGGGTTCGAGTCCCCCTCCCGGCACCA
>CBFGLF010000096.1:0-6637 GCA_965649545.1 uncultured Methylotenera sp. | reverse complement strand
CTGTTCGCCACCAACACGCATTCCTTCAACGAACGCTGGCACTTGACGACCTCGGCGCGTTACAACCACACCACGATCGATAACAAGGATGGTTTGCTGCCTGTGAGCGACCCCCAGACCTTGACCGCCGAGCATAGCTACAACCGCATCAATCCTGCGATCGGTCTGAACTTCACGCCATCCAAGGCCTTGACCGTCTACGGTACCTATAACGAAGCGAGCCGTGCGCCGACCTCCATCGAGTTGGGCTGCGCAAACCCTCTCTTCCCTTGCAAGCTACCTAATGCGTTCGCCGGCGATCCGCCGCTGGAGCAAGTGGTCTCCAAGACCTATGAGGGTGGGTTGCGTGGTCAGTTTGAGAATGGCGTACGCTGGACGACTGCCGCCTATGTCACCAACAACTATGATGACATCCTGTTCGCCGCCGCACCTGGCGTGGCCGGTCAGGGGTACTTCAAGAACTATGGACAGACCCGTCGTAAAGGCTTGGAAGCTTCCTTGTTGGGCAGCGTTGAGCGCTTCACCTGGAGTGTCGGCTATAGCCTGGTGGATGCACGCTATCGCTCTTCCGAGTCGATCGCTTCCGAGGTCAACAGTGCCGCGATCGATACCGATGCGGACGGCGAGGGCGACACCTTGCGTATCCGCTCCGGCGATCGCATCCCCGGCATCCCTATGCATCAGCTGAAGATGCGCGGTGTGTTCTCCGTGACGCCGAAGTGGACCATTGGTGCCAACATCATTGCATTCACCGACCAGTACGCACGTGGCAACGAGAACAATGCCCATCGCCCTGATAACGTCGACTTCTTCGGCGACGGCAAAGTCAGTGGCTATGCAGTCGTCAACCTGGATACGCGCTATCATCTCGGCAACGGCTGGCAGATCTTCGCCAAGGCCGTGAACATCTTCGACCGGGAATATAACAATGCTGGCTTGCTGGGCGCATCGCTGTTCAACGCCAACGGCTCCTTCAACGGTGACGAGGATGCTGGTCGCCAAGCCCTGTATGCCCCGGGTGCACCACGTGCCGGCTGGATCGGCGTGCGCTGGGAATTCGGCGGTGCCAAGTCCAGCGGCATCGAGACCAACTAAGAGGCTAATCCATGCAGGGACACGCAGTGACGCTTGAAACCCGGTCTTCAGGAGAGATATTCAAGCAGAAACTGCGTGTGCTTCTTGTCGAGGATGAGGCCTTATTCGCCCGTGCCGTATCCAAACGCCTGCAAAAAGCCGGCTATGAATGCGAGCATGCGGAGAACCTCCATGACGGCCGTGCCATCGCACGGCAATTCTCACCCGATATCGCCTTGCTGGACATGCGCTTGCCTGACGGCAACGGCCTGGACCTCTTGACCGAACTGGTCGCGAAGGGCGTCGCGGTGATCGTCATGACCGCCTATGGCGAAGTCGCCGACGCTGTGAGCGCCATGAAGCAGGGCGCCATCGATTACCTGAAGAAACCCGTGGATCTGGAAGAGCTGTTGCTGGTCATCCAGAAGGCGGAGCATTCGACCAAACTCAAGCATCACCTCGATTATTCGCGCCAGCGTGACGCCCATGCCACCGAAGGCGTGGAGCTGTTGGGCGAAAGTCCGGCCATGCAAAGCGTGCGTGCACAGGTCGATCGTATCGCGCAGCTGGTGGCGATCGAGACGGCAGCGCCGCCTACGGTGTTGATCAACGGCGAGACCGGGACCGGCAAGGACGTGGTAGCCCGTCTGTTGCACCTCTCCTGTAGCAATAACGACCGGCCGTTCGTCCATGTGGATTGCGCTTCCTTGCCCGCTGACCTCATCGAAAGCGAGTTGTTCGGTCACGAGAAGGGCGCTTTTACCAGCGCACAAGGCTCACGGCCGGGGCTGATCGAAGCTGCCGAGGATGGCACCTTGTTCCTGGATGAGTTGGGTGAATTGCCCCTGCCGTTGCAGGCCAAGCTATTGAATGTACTGGAACGCCGGGTGGTCAGACGGTTAGGTTCGACACGTGAGCGTGCCGTGCCCGCGCGCTTCGTCGCAGCCACCAACCGCGACCTGCATCAGATGGTGCTGGACGGCCGCTTCCGCTCCGACCTGTACTACCGACTCAATGTATTGACCATCGTCATGCCGCCATTGCGCGAGCGTGGTTCAGATGTGCTGCTACTGGCTCGCCACTTCGTCGCCCAGACCGAGCGACGTTATGGCCTACCCAAGCGGGATTTCGCTGCGGACGCGATCGAGATGATGGGCAAATACACCTGGCCAGGGAATGTGCGGGAATTGCGGCATCAGATCAGCCGGGCAGTACTGTTGAGCCGGAACGATCGCATCACGGCCTTCGATCTGGCCTTACCCGTGAACGTCAGCCATCAGCCGCATCCCTTGCAGGAAGTGTTCAATCCGGGTGTGGTGCACCGGATGCCGTCGAGCACGAATGACCGGGATTACAACGACACCCCCAATATGACACTGGATGTTGCGGAGCGCATGCTGATCGAGAATGCCCTGAAGCAGGCGAATAACAACGTCTCTGAAGCCGCGCGACAACTGGGGATCACCCGCATGGCCATGCGTTATCGCATGGAAAAACACGGCATAAAAGCCTAATCCGTCTCTATTCGGAGACGGATTATTGCGGTTTTTAGCTTAATTGATTAAATACAACAGCTTATGGCGTCTCTGTCGGGCGACATAAAGCAGGTGACATCACTTGGGCGATATCAAGGTTGTGTGCCGGCAGGGCTGGTGTCCAGCTGATCGCCCAGCCATCCTCCCACCACAACCCCACCTAGTAAGCCAAGTGGCGTGCTGGTCGCGAGCACGACACCGGCGATCCCACCCACCGTGGCGCCTATGGTGGCGGCTTCGTAGCTCTTGGGTAACCTGGACATGCTGAAAACTGCTGCGATGATGATCAGTGCGATCATCAAGTATTTCGATAGTGCCATATGCTTCTCCCCGAATATGCTGTACTTGCATTCACTAGCAAGCTGGCATGACCATTGCAAAACCCGGGCCAATCTAAATAAATCAATCATAAACAATAGGTTGTCGAATATTCTTGATGTATAAACAGCGGTTTTCGGTCGAATCTGTCGCCCATTGACAACACTTCAGCAAAGCGGCGACCCGCATCGACCGCCATGTTATGATTTTGCACTTCAGAATGATGGAGTCATACATGAGAATCGGCACCCCGTTAACGTCGTCTGCTACCCGTGTCATGCTGCTCGGCAGCGGAGAGCTGGGTAAGGAAGTCATCATCGCCTTGCAACGACTCGGTGTCGAAGTGATCGCCGTAGACCGCTATGCCAATGCGCCTGGTCATCAGGTCGCTCACCGTGCGTATGTCATCGACATGACCGATGACCAGGCACTGCGCGATCTCGTGGCGAAAGAACGGCCGCATCTCATCGTACCGGAGATCGAGGCCCTCAATACCTCGACCCTGGCCGCCATCGAACAGCAGGGCGATACGCGGGTCATCCCGACCGTGAAAGCCGTACAGCTGACCATGAACCGTGAGGGCATCCGCCGCCTGGCCGCCGAGGAATTGCAGTTACCGACCTCACCTTATGCCTTTGCCGATAGCCTGCCATCCTTGCAGGCCGCCATCGATAACGGTATCGGTTATCCATGTTTCATCAAGCCCACCATGTCGTCTTCCGGCAAGGGGCAGTCTCGGATCACGGGGCCGGACGAAGTCGAAGCCGCCTGGAACTACGCCGCAACTGGCGGACGTGTGAATCAAGGCAAAGTCATCGTCGAGGGGCAGATCGATTTCGATTATGAGATCACCTTACTGACCGTGCGCGCGAAGAACGCAGGCGGCGCGATCCAGACCTACTTCTGCCAGCCGATCGGCCATCTGCAGCAGAAGGGCGACTACGTAGAAAGCTGGCAGCCGCAGGCGATGGCCCCGATCGCTTTGGAGCGCGCGCAGAAGATCGCTGCACAGGTGACCGAAAGCCTGGGTGGTCTGGGTCTTTTCGGCGTGGAGTTGTTCGTCAAGGGCGAAGAGGTCTGGTTCTCGGAAGTCAGTCCGCGCCCGCACGATACCGGCATGGTGACCATGGCCAGTCAGCGTTTCAGCCAATTCGACCTGCATGCGCGAGCCATTCTCGGCTTGCCGGTCAATGTCGCCTTGGCGGCGCCAGGCGCAAGCGCCGTGATCTATGGCGGCGTCGAGAGTGACAACCTGAGCTATGAGGGGATCGAAGCCGCGTTGGCGGTGCCGGAATCGGATCTCCGTCTGTTCGGCAAGCCGGAGTCTTTCGTGCGTCGTCGGATGGGGGTTGCGCTTGCCCGCGGCAAGGATGTGAAGGAGGCGCGTCTACGCGCCAAGGAAGCCGCACAGCTGGTCAAGCCGGTCGCTGGTCAGTAGAGGTATAGACCGATGCTGGATAAACCGCAGGAGCCCGGCAGCAGCCGTTCCACTTTCTTTGAGCTGCTTGGCGGCGTGGCGCGTGTGCGCGAACTGGTCGAGAAATTCTACGATGTGATGGACACCGATCCGAAGGCGGCGGGCATTCGTGCCTTGCATGCGGCCGACCTGACGGAGGCCCGGGAGAAGCTGTTCATGTTCCTGACGGGCTGGACGGGTGGTCCGCAACTCTATATCGAACGTTACGGTCACCCATTCCTGAGAAAACGACATATGCCGTTCGCCATCGGCGAATCGGAGCGCGATCAATGGATGTATTGCATGGTCCGCGCCATGCACGAGATCGGTATCGAGGAGCCCGTGCTGACCAAGTTAGCGGAACAATTGTGGGGCGTTGCCGATTTCATGCGAAACCGGCAAGGCTGAATTACTCTTTGCGACCCAATCCACCCAGCAATGCGGCGATCTCACGCTTAGGCTGTTTACTGGTTCTTGCTGCAGCGGGTGACTTGTCGACAGGCTCACCCGTCGGTTCGTAAGGTTTGTCGAACCAAGGGTCGTTCGATTTACGCTCCGGACGACGATAGGTCGCCGCATCCCGACCAGCAGGTTTCTCTGAAGGCCGCTCATGTCGTGCCGCCGGTCTCGCCGCTCTTTCCGCGACGAAGGTCGGTTCCTTGGGGATCTCGCGCTTGATCAGCTTCTCGATCTCCTTCAGGTACTTCTCTTCTTCAGGCGATACCAGCGAGATGGCGATACCGAACGCACCTGCGCGGCCGGTACGACCGATACGGTGGACATAATCCTCCGGCGCACTCGGCATCTCGTAGTTGATGACCATCGGTAACTGATCGATGTCCAGACCGCGAGCTGCCACGTCGGTCGCGACTAGCGCCGCGACTTTGCCCTGTTTGAAGGCATCCAGCGCTTCGATCCGTTCCTTCTGGCTCTTGTCGCCATGGATCGCATCCGCCAGGATCCCTTCACGCTGTAGTTGGCGTGCGAGGCGACTGGCGGTCAGCTTGGTCTTGGTGAACACGATTGCCTGGCTGGCATCGGCACCACGCAGGATCTGCGCGAGCAGGGCATGCTTGTCCGTCTGCGAGACCAGGTGGACCTTCTGCGTCACGTTCTCCGCGGCGGCATTGCTGCGCGCCACTTCGACCAGGGTCGGGTTGGTAAGGAAATCGTCCGCCAGCTTCTTGATCTCGTTGGAGAACGTTGCCGAGAACATCAGGTTCTGACGCTGTTTGGGCAGCAAGGCCAGGATGCGCTTGAGATCGGGCATGAAGCCCATATCCAGCATACGATCCGCTTCATCCAGCACCAGCATCTGCACCTGGCCGAGTTGCACGGTCCGTTGTTCGACGTGATCGAGCAGACGACCTGGCGTCGCCACCAGGACCTCCACACCCTTCATCAGGCTTGGGGTCTGGGTGCGGATATCGACACCGCCATAGACCACCAGTGAGCGCAACGGCGTTTGCTTGGCATAGACCTTGACACTCTCCTCGACCTGGATCGCCAGCTCGCGGGTCGGCGTCAGGATCAACGCACGGACGGGATGGCGGGCAGGGGAGGCGCTCGTGCTCGCCAGCGGCAAGAGTTTCTGCAACATGGGCAAGGCGAACGCGGCCGTCTTGCCTGTGCCGGTTTGCGCACCTGCCATCAAGTCCCGTCCTTCAAGCACCAGCGGGATCGCCTTCGCCTGGATCGGCGTCGGGGTCGTATAACCGAACTCGGTCAGCGCCTTGAGTAATTCAGGCGCCAGGCCCAACGATTCGAAACTGGTGACCTCTTCGGTCGTTTCTGTCGTAACTGTATTCATTTATGCGAATGTGCGTGGACGTTTCGCAGCACGGTCACCGAAACTGCGCTTCTCGCCGCCAAAGCGGTCGTCGCTGCGCTTGCCAGCGGTGTTGCCACGGTTATTGTCATTGCGAGCGCCAGCTGGCTTGTTATCGCCGAACTTGCGGTCGCCCCCGAACTTGTTCTCGCCGAAAGGGCGGCCTGCCGCATCCTTGCGTGGACCGCTGGCCTGAGTGCGTGCCTTGAAACCAGCCTTGTTGCCTGGTTTGCCGCGTGGGCGATCGTCACGATCGGTACGCGGTGCCGGACGGCGAGGCTCAAAGCCCTCGATCACGCTGGCTTCGATGCGCTGGCCGGTGAATTGTTCGATCTTGCGGACCTGATGCCTGTCCATATGGGAAGCGAAGGAGACCGCGATCCCGGTGTTGCCGGCACGGCCGGTACGGCCGATACGATGGACATA
>CBFGLF010000095.1:0-6649 GCA_965649545.1 uncultured Methylotenera sp. | reverse complement strand
ACCCCGGTCGCCTCCGTGAAAGGGAGGTGTCCTAGGCCTCTAGACGATGGGGACCTAAGAACTTGCTTGCTGAAACAGGTCAGCATTTTACTACAAACTGCTTATTCGTGGTGGAGGTAAGCGGGATCGAACCGCTGACCTCTTGCATGCCATGCAAGCGCTCTCCCAGCTGAGCTATACCCCCGAAAAGAGGCGCAATCTTAAAGACGGTCGGCGCCCTTGTCAACCTCTATTTCCGCCGTACTCGATGAAACCCGGCGCATCAGGATGACAGGGTTGTTGATACGGAATATTTTGGATTAAGCTCACATCAGAGGCATCAGCCCGAATCTTCACTGGGAGAGCGAGAGACATGCAGCAAGTCGTTGTAGAAAAGATCAAGCAACTGCCGGAGTACCACCAACTGGTGAAGCAGCGGGGTAGGCTAGCCTGGCAATTGTCCGCCCTCATGCTGGCAGCGTACTTCGGCTTCATCCTGCTCGTGGCGTTCTCGCCCGACTTCTTCAAGACCGTCGTCTGGGGGCAATACACCACCATCGGGTTCCCGCTGGGCGTAGGCATCATCCTGCTCGCCTTCATGCTCACAGGCATCTACGTCTACCGGGCCAATCGTCATTTCGACGCCCTCACGCAGCACATCAAGCAGGCCGTCGAGCAATGAACCGGCTACTACTTGGCCTGCTGCTGGCGCAGGCATCCCCAGCATTCGCCCAGTCCAGTGCGGGTGAACGGGGCAGCAGCGCGATCGTCATGTTCTTGATCTTCGTCGGCGCCACCCTGGGTATCACGTGGTGGGCTGCCGGCCGCACCAAGACCGCCAAGGATTTCTATTCCGCCGGTGGCGGCATCACCGGCTTCCAGAATGGGTTGGCGATCGCCGGGGACTTCATGTCGGCCGCATCCTTCCTCGGCATCACGGCCCTGGTCTACAAACAAGGTTATGACGGGCTGATCTATGCCATCGGCTTCCTCGTCGGCTGGCCCATCATCATGTTCCTGATGTCGGAACGGCTGCGTAACCTCGGCCGGTATACCTTTGCCGATGTCGCGGCCTATCGCTTCAGCCAGACGCCGATCCGCGTATTCTCGGCAGTCGCTGGCCTCTCGGTCGTGCTGCTGTACCTGATCGCACAGATGGTCGGGGCCGGCGCCCTGATCCAGACGCTGTTCGGGTTATCGTTCGAGCTGGCGGTGGTGATCGTGGGCGTGCTGATCATCGCCTACGTCACATTCGGCGGCATGCTGGCGACGTCGTGGGTGCAGATCATCAAGGCGGTACTGCTGCTGACAGGCGCTTCATGCATGGCGTTCGGCACGCTCTATCTTGTCGGATTCAGCTTCGATACATTGTTCAAGACGGCTGTCGATCAACACAGCAAAGGCATGGCCATCATGTATGTCGGGGGGCTGGTGTCCGATCCGATCAGCGCCATTTCTCTCGGCATCGCGTTGATGTTCGGCACGGCTGGCCTGCCGCATATCCTGATGCGCTTCTTCACCGTGCCCGACGCGAAAGAAGCTCGCAAGTCGGTGTTCTACGCCACCGGTTTCATCGGTTATTTTTATATCCTGACTTTCATCATCGGGATGGGGGCGGTCGCCTTCATTCTTGGCAATCCCACGTATTTCAACGCTGATGGCAGCATGATCGGCGGCGATAATATGCCGGCCGTGCACCTTGCCCATGCGCTCGGGGGCGATCTTTTCCTCGGATTCATCTCGGCAGTGGCCTTCGCCACCATATTGGCCGTGGTCGCAGGATTGACGCTGGCGGGCGCCGCGGCGATCTCGCATGACCTCTACGCCAATGTCATCAATAAGCAAGCGGGGGATAAGCAGGAGGTGCTGGTCTCGCGCGTGGCGACGGTGGTGCTGGGTTTGTTAGCGGTGCTGCTGGGCATCCTGTTCCAGAAACAGAATGTGGCATTCATGGTCGGTTTGGCCTTCACCATCGCGGCATCGGCGACTTTTCCAGTGCTCATCATGTCGATGTTCTGGCAGCGCATGACGACACGCGGGGCCTTGTTAGGCGGATGGGCTGGCTTGTTAACCGCCACCGGCATGGTGATCCTGGGGCCAGCGGTATGGGTGCAAGTGCTGGGGCATGACACTGCGGTCGTGCCTTATTCCAACCCGGCCCTGTTCAGTGTCTCCATCGCGTTCCTGGGGATATGGGCAGGCTCGGTGCTGGATCGCTCGACACGGGCGACGAACGAACGCGCTCTTTTCGAAGCGCAGTTCATTCGCTCGCAGACAGGCATCGGCGCCGAAGGCGCCAGCCACTAACCGCGGATATTGGATTGTGCGTCGAACTGCGTGAGATCGACGCGCGGGGCAGGTTGCCAGCCGGATTTGCGGTGCTCGGCGACGACGTTGGTGAAGACACCGCCACGCACGTAGAACTTGGCGGTCAGCCGCATGAACTTGGGCTGGGTAGCCGCGACCAGGTCGTCGAGGATGCGGTTGGTGACCGCTTCATGGAAGCAGCCTTCGTCACGGAACGACCACATGTAGAGCTTCAGGCTCTTGAGCTCGACGCACTTTTGATCGGGGATGTAATCCAGGTAGAGGACCGCGAAATCGGGCTGGCCGGTCTTGGGGCACAGGCAGGTGAATTCAGGGATTTCCATGTGGATATGGAAATCGCGTTCCGGTTTCGGATTATCGAAGGTTTCAAGCGTTTTACTAGGTTGACTAGACATAAGGGCTACCGTATAAATCGTAATAAGAGCGATGCGGGCTGAATTGGTTCTCCGGCCGGCATCAAACGTGAATATCGCATTATACAAGTTTGCTTAATCACTTTATAAATCATCACTCCATCAATCCAGAACCTTAACCCATCCAGTCAATTGCGCCTCACTCACCTCAAGCTCGCCGGTTTCAAGTCCTTCGTCGATCCGACCACGTTGCATATCCACGGCCAACGCGTGGGCGTGGTCGGCCCGAACGGCTGCGGCAAATCGAACGTGATGGAATCCGTGCGCTGGGTACTGGGGGAATCGAGCGCCAAGGAGATGCGTGGCGACTCGATGTCGGACGTGATCTTCAACGGCTCAGGTAATCGCAAGGCGATCTCCCGCGCGAGTGTCGAATTGATCTTCGATAACAGCCTGGGTGGCGCCAGCGGCGAATGGTCGCAATACGCCGAGATCGCCGTCAAACGAGTGATCGAGCGTGACAAAGGCTCCAGCTATTACATCAACAACACCCCGGTCCGCAGGCGCGACGTTGCCGACCTGTTCCTTGGCACAGGCCTGGGCGGCCGTGCCTATGCCATCATCGGTCAGAACACCATCTCCCGCATCGTCGAAGCCAAGCCGGAGGAACTGCGCGTATTCCTGGAGGAGGCCGCCGGCATCTCCAAGTACAAGGAGCGTCGGCGCGAGACCGAATTGCGTTTGCGCGATACCCGCGAGAACCTGACCCGCGTCGAGGATATCCGCCGCGAGATGGATAAACAGATCGCACGCCTCGAATCCCAGGCCCTGATCACTGAGCAGTATCACCGCTTGCAGAATGCGCTCAAACTAGCCCAGGGCCAGCTCTGGCTGTTGCGGAAGCGCGATGCCGCGGTCCAGATGGAAAAGGCCCAGCGTCAGGTTGAGAAACTGGTGAATGAACTCGAGGCGCAGATGGCCGATCTGCGCAAGACGGAAAGTCTGGTAGAGCAGCTGCGCCAGCAGCACTATGCGGCCACGGAGCAAGTGCAGACGGCACAGACCCGTTACTACGAAGCCAACGCCGAAGTCTCCAACCTTGAACAGCAGGTGAAGCATACGCAGGAAGCGCGCGAACGCCTCACGGCCCAGCTACAGCAGATCCAGCAGCAGTCGATGAAGATCGATGCACAGCTGGTGACGTTACAGGAGAACCTCGAACAGCTTGTTCTTCAGCAACAGCAAGCGACCTCCCAACAGAACGAAGCTGAAGAGGCGCTGAAAGACGCACGCCAGGGATTGCCCGAGCATGAGCGTGCCTTCGGTGCCGCCCAGGCAGCCCACACAGCCGCACAGAAGGCGTTTTTCGATACTGAGCAGGCCATCAAGCTGGAAAGTGCCAGCCTGAGTCATCTCGAACGTAGTCAGCAGGAGCAGCAGCAACGGCTGCAGGGGCTTGAGCAAGCGTTGAAGTCGCTTCAACTGCCTGATGCCGGCGAGCTGGAAGCGAAGCACACCCGGGCCGAGACCCTGCAACAACAGCTCGCCGAGCTCGAGCGACAGGTCGCGGCATTCCGTGATCAGGAACAACGATCCATCACCGACATCGCCCAGTTACGCGAACAGCAGCTCAAGGACCAGCGCGCGCTGACACAAGCCGAAGCGCAGATCGCATCGCTGGTCAAACTGCAACAGGCCATGGGGCAGGAGATCAAGCTGGAGGGCTGGCTCAAGTCCGCGGGGCTCGCCAATGCGGATCGTATCTGGCAGAAAGTCACGATCCAGGAGGGATGGGAAACTGCGCTGGAATCGGCCTTGGGCGGTCGCCTCAATGCGTTGCTGCAACCAGAGCTGCATGTCGAGACCAGTCAACGCCCGCCAGCCGCACTCGTGCTGTGTGAGCCCGGTACAGAGCGCAAGCTGGAGCCCAATCCGGCGTTGACGCCATTGCTTTCCGTCCTCAGCGTGAAACAGTCCAGCCTTGCCGGCCTGATGCATGACTGGCTGGCTCATCTTTATTTGGCGGATGACGCCGATATCCCTGGATCACGCGACCGCTTGCGGCCGGGTGAAGCCCTGGTCAATCGCGCTGGGGATATCTTCACACGCCACAGCGTCAGCTATCACGCGGCCCAGTCGGCCCTGCATGGCGTGCTGGAGCGCCAGCGCGAACTCGAAACGCTGCAAGCTGGCCTGCCTGAGCTGCAGGCTGCCGTGCGCCGCAGTTCGACAGCGCTGGCAGAGACTGAGGGTGGCCTGCAGTCCCTCCGTCAACAAGCCCAGACGCTGCAACAGGAGCTAAGGCAGGCCACACAGGAGCAACATCGGCTCACATTGGAGATACAGAGTCTGCAACAACAGCAAGCCCATGTAATCGAACGGCAAAAAGCCATGCAGGCCGAGCAAGTAGCCTTGCAGCAGCGCATGGATACGACCAAATCAGAAATCACACAAAAGCAAACCGGACTGGCGCACCTGAAGCAGGCGCTGATCGAACACCAAGCGCAACGCGAACAAACCCAGAATAGGCGACGGGATGCCGAAATCGTGCTCAATGAGGCACGTGTCGCGCTGCTAAAAGCTGAGCGCCTGGCTCAGGAAAAGGGTTTTGATGGAAAACTTATCTCAAATAATATCAATGAGATAAATAGCAAACTTCTTGCATCCAATGAAGATAAATCGTCGTTAGCTATCCGGTTGAAGGAGACGGAAACCCTGCTGGAAGCCGCCCGCATGGAGAATCTCAAGGCAAATCTGGAAACCGCTTTGGTGAACAAGCAGGCGCGTGAGTCGGACCTGGCCCAGGCACGGAACCAGATGGCCGGGACCGAGCAGGAACTGCAGGCCCAGGAACGTGCACGGATGCAGAATGAGCAGCAACTGCACCCGCAGCGCGACAAGCTCGAGCAGGCCCGCCTACAGGAGCAGCAAGCACGGCTACACTACGAACAGTGTGCTGCGGAGCTGACGGCGACCGGCCTGGAAGAGGCCGAACTCGGCGCCAACCTTTCGCCGACGGCCAAGGTCAGCGAGATCGATCGTCAAGTCGGCAGCACGCAACAGGAGATCGAGGCGCTCGGACCAGTGAATCTGGCGGCCATCCAGGAGCTCGCCAGTGAACGCGAGCGCAAGTCCTATCTCGACAATCAGGCAGCTGACCTGGACCAGGCGATCCAGACCCTGGAAGACGCGATCCGACGCATCGACAAGGAGACGCGCACCCGGCTGCAACATACCTTTGACGAAGCCAACCGGCATTTCGGCGAATTGTTCACCACCTTGTTCGGCGGCGGCCAAGCCCGGCTGGAATTGCTGGGTGAGGAGATCCTCGATACCGGCATGCAGGTCTTCGCTCAACCGCCAGGCAAGAAGAACAGTACGATCCACCTGCTATCAGGTGGCGAAAAGGCATTGACGGCATTGGCCCTGGTCTTCGCCTTGTTCAGGCTCAATCCGGCGCCGTTCTGCCTGATGGATGAAGTGGATGCGCCGCTCGACGACAGCAACACCGAACGCTTTTGCAATATGGTGAAAAAAATGTCCGAGCGCACACAGTTTTTGTTCGTCAGCCATAATAAAATAACCATGGAAATGGCCCAGCAGCTGATTGGTGTCACCATGCAGGAATCCGGGGTATCGCGCATCGTGGAAGTGGATATCGAAGCCGCCATGCAGATGAATGCCGAATTGGTGACCCAACATTAAACATACTAAGAATATTCGCGAATCGCAAAGAGCTGACCTATGAGTGACCTACAACTGGCCTTGCTGGCCCTGGGTGCCATCATCATCGTGGCCGTCGTCGTCTTCAACTGGTGGCAAGAGCGCAGCCTGCGCAAGATGGCTGCCGACACTTTCGAGGAGGCAGAGCGCGATCCCCTGCTGGAGGACGAATTCCGGATCGACACCGAAGCCGTTCTAAGAGACGAAGCCCAACCCGCAGGCGCCTTCAGCCCGACCTATGACGAAGCGATGGAATCGAGTAATCC
>CBFGLF010000094.1:0-6715 GCA_965649545.1 uncultured Methylotenera sp. | reverse complement strand
CAATGATAGTGCACTTCTCGTGTGCGAAAGTAGGTCACCGCCAGGCTACTTATATAGGATCGAGTCTAGACTCGATTTAGACAAAAGCCCTCAATCGAGGGCTTTTGCATTTATACAGCTAACAATATCAATTCATTGAATTGGTTGATATAATAACGGCAGTTAAATAAAAGTACTGATGGGCCTTGTGCCCATTTTTTATTTCTGCGAGCAGAGGTTGGAAGATATGCAGGACTTGCATGGGCTGGTAGAGCGTTCAGTCGCGCAACTGGGTTTCGAACTGGTTGATCTTGAGATCTCCAATCGGGGCATGTTGCTACGTGTGTTCATCGACAAGCCTGAAGGCATCACGATCGACGATTGCGTTCTGGTAAGCAACCAGCTCGGTAACGTACTGGCGGTCGAGAACGACATTGATTATGACCGGTTGGAGGTTTCTTCGCCCGGCATGGACCGCGTCCTGAAGAAGCCCGCCGATTTTGAACGATTCACCGGCCAGCGAGCAACGGTAAAGCTGCGTGTCCCCATGGACACCCGGAAGAAGCTTTTAGGTGTGATACGTGGCATCGAAGCGGATGTGCTTTCGATCGAATGCGAAGAGACAGTATTTAAAGTGGCGCTATCGAATATCGATAAAGCGCGCTTGGCCCCAGAATTTTGAGCATAGCGTTTAGGCGGAGGTTGAAATGAGTCGCGAGATATTACTGCTGGTCGACGCACTGGCACATGAAAAGAACGTAGCCAAGGACGTGATCTTCACTGCCTTGGAATTGGCATTGGCTTCGGCCACCAAGAAGCGTTTCACGGAAGATGCCGACGTACGTGTGAAGATCGACCGTGAAAGTGGCGAGTATGAGTCTTTCCGTCGCTGGACGATTGTGTCGGCTGATACGCCGATCGAGAACCCGGACGCACAGATCTGGGAAGACGATGACCGCGCGAATGGCCTCAAGGAAGGCGAGTTCATTGATGAGCCGTTGGAGTCTGTGGAATTTGGCCGCATCGGCGCACAGGCTGCTAAACAGGTCATCTTGCAAAAGGTACGTGAAGCCGAGCGTGAGCAGATCCTGGACGATTTCCTGGCGCGCAAGGAACATCTGGTCACAGGCGTGATCAAGCGTATGGAAAAAGGTAATGCGATCATCGAAGTGGGCCGTATCGAGTCGTTGTTGCCACGTGAGCAGATGATCCCTAAAGAGAACCTCCGGGTCGGCGATCGTGTGCGCGCTTACCTATCTCGCATCGAGCGTGGTGCACGCGGCCCGCAACTGATCCTGTCTCGTATCGCACCTGAATTCCTGATCAAATTGTTTGAGCTCGAAGTGCCTGAAATCGAGGAGGGCTTGCTCGAGATTCGTTCGGCAGCGCGCGACCCCGGCCTACGTTCCAAGATCGCAGTTAAATCCAATGATCAGCGTCTGGACCCCGTCGGTACTTGTGTCGGCATGCGCGGTTCGCGTGTACAAGCGGTGACCAGCGAGCTGGCCGGTGAGCGTGTCGACATCGTATTATGGTCGATGGAGCCAGCCCAGTTCGTCATCAACGCCATGGCACCTGCAGAGGTGACCAGTATCGTCGTTGACGAAGATGCTCACAGCATGGACGTGGTCGTCGATGAAGAGCAATTGGCTCAAGCGATCGGCCGTAATGGCCAGAATGTCCGTCTCGCCTCCGAACTGACTGGCTGGACACTGAATATCCTGACCGAAGAAGAAGCGGCCAAGAAGCATGAGGAAGAGTACACCAACACGCGTCAGCTGTTCATGGACAAGCTTGACGTGGATGAAGAGGTGGCCGACATCCTGGTGCAAGAAGGCTTCAGCACCCTTGAAGAGATTGCTTACGTACCATTGGCGGAAATGAGCGAGATCGATGCCTTCGATGAAGACACGATCAACGAGTTGCGCAAGCGTGCCCGTGCTGCACTCTTGACGGAAGCGATCGCCAAGGAAGAAAAGGTCGAGGAAGCTTCCGAAGAGTTACTGGCGATGGAAGGTATGGACGACGCAACGGCGCACGCTTTGGCTGCCAAAGGTGTCTCCACCGTCGAGGACTTGGCAGATCTCGCCGTAGACGATCTGGTGGAAATGACCGACATGGATGCGGAACGCGCCAAGCAGCTCATTATGACCGCACGTGCGCCATGGTTCGCGTAAGGCTGAACAGCGTAGGTAGTTAGAAAAGAAACTGGAGCAGGAAATATGGGACAAACAAGTGTTGCGCAATTTGCCACCGAGCTGGGTCTGCCCGCCGAACTGTTGCTTGAGCAACTGAAAGGCGCGGGCGTCAACAAGGCGGCAGCCGATGACAAGCTAACCGAGCAGGACAAGACGTCACTGCTGGAATACTTGCGTAAGGAACATGGCGCACAAGCTCCCAAAAAGCAGATCACGCTGACACGCAAGCAAAGCACTGAGATCAAAAAGACCGACAGCACCGGCAAGGCACGGACTATTCAGGTGGAAGTGCGCAAAAAGCGCGTCCTGGTACGTCGAGACGATGTCGCCGAGGCGGAGCAAGTGGAAGAAGCGCCGGTAGAACTACCGGTGATGGAGCCCGAGTTGCCGGAGGTGATCGCCGAAGTTGCGCAGCCTGAGCCTGAGATCGTTGTACCGGAACCGGAAGTCATCGTTGCTCCGGTTGAGGAAGTCGAGAAGCCCAAGGCCAAGCTCACCAGAAGCGTACTGACGCCTGAGCAGCAAGCGCAGCGCGAGCATGAAGCGAAACGACATGCGGCGTTGATCGCCGCACAGACGGAAGACCTGCGCAAGAAACAGGAATTGGTCCTGAAGCGTCAGGAAGAGGAAGCCAAGCGCGCTGCTGAAAAAGCCGCAGCAGCCGAAAAGGCGACCAAGCTCTCAGAAGGTACGCTGCATAAGCCTGTCGTCAAGGAAGGCGCCAAGGTTGAGGACAAGAGCGGCAAAAAAGCCGGTAAGACCAACCGCGACTGGGCGGATAACGAAAACAAGAAGCGCGGGATCAAGACCCGCGGTGATGTCGGCGTCGCTCAGGGCTGGCGTGCACACAAATCCAAGTCTAAATCGCATAAGGGCGATGACGATCAGCAACATGCTTTCAACGCACCGACCGAGCCGATCGTGCATGAAGTCCTGGTGCCAGAGACCATCTCGGTCGCCGATCTGGCTCACAAGATGGCAGTCAAAGCCAGCGAAGTCATCAAGAGCCTCATGAAGATGGGCATGATGGTGACTATCAACCAAGTGCTGGATCAAGAGACCGCGATCATCGTTGTCGAAGAGATGGGTCACGTGGCTAAAGCGGCAGCGGCCAACGATCCTGAAACCTTCCTCGAGGAAGAGGAACACGCCGAAGCCGTGCAGGAAGCACGTCCGCCGGTGGTGACTGTCATGGGTCACGTCGACCACGGCAAGACCTCCTTGCTCGATTACATCCGTCGTAGCCGAGTCGCTTCTGGCGAAGCTGGCGGCATCACCCAGCATATCGGTGCGTATCACGTTGAGACGCCGCGAGGCATGGTGACGTTCCTCGATACTCCCGGCCACGAAGCCTTTACGGCGATGCGTGCCCGCGGCGCCAAGGCGACCGACGTGGTCATCCTGGTCGTTGCGGCCGATGACGGCGTCATGCCGCAAACTATTGAGGCTGTGCACCATGCCAAGGCTGCAGGCGTACCCTTGGTGGTAGCTGTTAACAAGATCGACAAGGCAGAAGCCAATCCGGAGCGCGTGAAGCAAGAGCTGGTCACCCAGGAAGTCGTACCCGAGGACTGGGGCGGCGATACCATGTTCGTCGAAGTCTCGGCGAAGACCGGCAAGGGCATCGATGACCTCTTGGAAGCCGTATTGCTGCAAGCCGAAGTGCTGGAGTTGAAAGCGCCCAAGAACACCCCTGCCAAAGGTCTGGTGATCGAAGGACGTCTGGATAAGGGCCGCGGCCCTGTCTCCACGATCCTGATCCAGTCCGGTACCCTGAAGCGCGGTGATATGCTGCTTGCCGGCACCGCATTCGGTCGTGTCCGCGCGATGCTGGACGAAGCGGGCAAGGATATCAAAGAAGCCGGCCCATCGATTCCTGTAGAGATCCTGGGTCTATCCGATGTGCCGAACGCGGGCGACGAAGTCATCGTGCTGAATGACGAACGCAAGGCACGCGAGATCGCTCTGTTCCGTCAAGGCAAATACCGCGACGTGAAACTGGCGCGTCAACAGGCGGCCAAACTGGAGAACATGTTCGAGCAGATGGGCGAAGGGGAAGTGAAGACCCTGGCGCTGATCATCAAATCCGACGTTCAAGGTTCTTACGAAGCGCTTGCCACCTCGTTACAGAAATTGTCGACGGACGAGGTCAAGGTCAACATCATCCATACCGGCGTCGGGGCCATCAGCGAGTCAGATGTCAATCTGGCTGCCGCGTCCAAGGCTGTTGTTATCGGCTTCAACGTGCGAGCCGATACCGGTGCACGCAAATTGATCGACACCTCTGGTGTGGACGTACGCTATTACAACATCATTTACGAAGCCGTAGATGAAGTGAAAGCGGCACTTGGCGGCATGCTGTCCCCTGAACAGAAAGAGAACGCCATCGGCCTCGTCGAGATCCGTGAAGTCTTCCGTATCTCCAAGATCGGCGCCGTTGCCGGTTGTTACGTGCTGGACGGCGTCATCAAGCGTGGTTCCAAGGTACGTGTCCTGCGTGACAACGTCGTCATTCACACCGGCGAACTGGATTCGCTGAAGCGTTTCAAGGACGATGTGAAGGAAGTGAAGTCCAGCTTCGAATGCGGTTTGTCCTTGAAGAACTTCAACGAGATCGAAGTCGGCGATACGCTGGAAGTGTTCGAAGTCGTTGAAGTGGCGAGAACCCTGGCATAACGCATGGCCAAGGAATTCTCACGCAGTGACCGAGTGGCCGAGCAGATCCAGCGTGAGTTGGCAGACTTGCTGCAGTTCGAAGTCAAAGACCCGCGCATCGGCATGGTCACCATCACCGAGGTCGAGGTGAGTGGTGACATGTCGCATGCCAAGATCTATTACAGTGCGGCGGAAGGCACCAAGGAACTGCAGGTCGGGCTGGAAAAGTCTTCCGGATTCCTGCGCACGCAGTTGTCCAAGCGCTTGCTGTTACGCACTGTTCCACAATTGCATTTCGTCTACGACGCCTCAATCGATCGGGGCATGAAGCTCTCCAAGCTCATCGACGAAGCGTTGGCGCCTGAGACGCCAGTCAAGCCCGCCAAACCCTAGTCTTTCCGATTGCAGCCGAAACGTATCAAACGCGCCATCAACGGCGTACTTCTATTGGATAAGCCGCTGGGCTTTTCATCCAATCAGGCCTTGCAGAAAGTCAAATGGCTCTATCAAGCGGCGAAGGCTGGGCATACCGGCAGCCTGGATCCTTTGGCCACAGGCTTGCTGCCGATCTGCCTTGGGGAGGCGACCAAGTTCTCGCATTATCTGCTCGATGCGGACAAGAGCTATCGGGCCTTGATCCGCTTGGGTAGCACGACCACGACCGCAGACGCGGAAGGCGAAGTACTGACAAGGTCGGAAGTGCATGTCGACCAGGCTCAACTGGAGTCAGTGCTGAAAAGCTTTGTCGGCGATATCGTACAGGTGCCCCCGATGTATTCCGCCTTGAAGCATGCGGGAAAGGCGCTCTACGAATATGCGAGGGCAGGCGTCGACATCGAACGCAAAGGGCGCGAAGTGACGATCCATCAGATCATGCTGGAGCGTTTTGAGGGCGAGCTGCTGGAGATTGTTGTGACCTGCAGCAAAGGCACCTATATCCGTACATTAGCCGAAGATATCGGTGATGCGCTGGGTTGTGGCGCTCATCTGGCGGGGCTTCGGCGGCTGACGACCGCGCATCTCAAGCTCGAGAATGCCGTGACCATCGAACAGTTGGAGGCCATGTCGCCAGAAGCGAGAGATGCATTGCTGTTACCGGTGGATGTCACTATCGATGATCTGCCGCAAGTGACGGTGGATGCAGAAAGCGCTTTTTATCTGAAGCGTGGTCAGTATGTTTGGAAATCAGGCTTCAATCAGCATGGTGCATTTCGCATCTATGCAGAAACCGGGGAATTCCTCGGGATCGGCGAGCAAACGGCCGAGGGTAAGATCGCACCGCGCCGACTGATTGTCGATAACACGTAAAAAATATGAATTAAGCGCCGGATTCGCTTGTTAAATAACAGGTTTTAGGGTTAGAATGCGCGGTTCAAGATTAGGAGAAAAAGATGTCTATTTCGACTGCTGAAAAAGCCAAGATTGTTGGCGATTATCAACAAGCCAAGAACGATACCGGTTCCCCGGAAGTGCAAGTCGCACTGCTGAGCAGCCGCATTAGCACTTTGACCGAACATTTCAAAGTCAACGCCAAGGATCACCATTCCCGCCGTGGTCTGCTGAAGATGGTAAGCCAACGCCGCAAATTGCTTGATTACCTCAAGCGCAAGAACGCCGATCGCTATCGTAGCCTGATCGAGCGCCTGGGTCTGCGTAAATAATTTAAATTCATAGAAGCCTTAACTGCTTTTGTGAATTGACGATAAGCCGAATGCCGCGCTAACAGCGTAGCTTCGGCTTTTTTATTGGTGTTTGCTCTAGGACAGTAAGAGCGAACTTGAATGAGAAGAGGAAAGAAACATGTTTAATAAAGTGAGAAAGAGCATTCAATACGGTGCTCACGAACTGGTTCTGGAAACCGGTGAGATCGCACGTCAAGCCGA
>CBFGLF010000093.1:0-6960 GCA_965649545.1 uncultured Methylotenera sp. | reverse complement strand
TGGCCAGATCTCTTGGCCATGATTTCAAGCAACCGCAACTCCTCACCCAGGCGCTCACCCACCGTAGCTACGGTCACCCTAACAATGAGCGCCTGGAATTCCTTGGCGACAGCGTGCTGAACCTCGCCGTCGCCGATCAGCTCTACCAGCGCTATCCCAAACTGCCTGAAGGCGACCTTAGCCGCTTGCGTGCCAGCCTGGTCAAGGAAGCCACGCTGGCCGAGATCGCCTTGGCCCTCGATGTCGGCGAGTCCCTGCAACTGGGGGAGGGCGAGTTGAAGAGTGGCGGTTGGCGACGTCCTTCCGTGCTGGCCGACGCACTGGAAGCGATCATCGGTGCCGTCTATATCGATAGTGGTTACGAGGCGGCCCAACGGCTAGTGAGCCGACTCTATGCCGACAGGCTGGAGACGCTGGACCCGAAGGCCGTCGGCAAGGATGCCAAATCCCTGTTGCAGGAGTACCTGCAGGCACAGAAAGTGGATGTGCCCGAATATGCGGTCCTGGCGACCGAAGGCGAAGCGCATTGCCAGACCTTCCGGGTCGAGTGCCATATCCGCAAGTTCAAACTACGCACCGAAGGCGAAGGCACCAGTCGCCGCGCCGCCGAACAACTGGCCGCCCAATCGGCCTACGAACAGCTCATCAGACAAGGTAAACATGACGCAGCAACATGAAGTCCATCGCACTGCCGATTTTCGTTGCGGCACGGTCGCCATCGTCGGCAGGCCCAACGTCGGCAAATCGACGCTGCTCAACCATATCCTCGGCCTTAAGCTCAGCATCACCTCGCGCAAGGCGCAGACCACGCGTCATCGTTTGCTGGGTATCCATACCACCGAAGACACCCAATACCTGTTCGTCGATACCCCGGGCTTCCAGCAGAAGCACGTCAACGCGCTCAACCGCAGTCTGAACCGTACCGTCACCCAGGTGCTGACCGAGGTCGATGTGGTGCTGTTCGTGATCGAACCCATGCACCTGGGCGACGCTGACCGCAAGGTGTTGAAGCTGTTGCCGGCGGACAAGCCGGTGCTGCTCGTCGTCAATAAATCCGACCTCATGGGTGACAAGAACAACCTGCTGCCGCTGATCCAGGATTTCGATCTCGAATTCCCCTTTGCCGGCATCATCCCGGTCAGTGCGAAGAAGAACCTCAACCTGGAAGAGCTGCTACAGACAGTGCGTGGCTACCTGCCACAACAGCCAGCCATCTACGGTGAGGACGAGTTGACGGACAAGAACGAACGTTTCCTCGCCGCCGAGATGATCCGCGAGAAGATCTTCCGCCTGCTGGGCGATGAGATCCCCTATTCGGTTGCGGTCGAGATCGAGAAGTTCGAGCAGGAAGGCCAGTTGCGCCGTATCCATGCCGCGATCATCGTCGACAAGGACAGCCAAAAGCCCATGCTGATCGGCAAGGGCGGTGTGAAACTGAAGCAGATCTCCACCGAAGCGCGCCAGGACATGGAAAAACTGTTCGGCGGCAAGGTCTGGCTCGAGACCTGGGTGAAAGTCAAAGGTGGTTGGGCAGATGACGAGCGTGCCCTCAAAAGTCTCGGATACTGAAAGCGCATGCGAAATCCAGCGTGTACTGTGTTAGCCTCGCTTGTCGTACCTATATGTACTGTCTGCGCTCGGCTGCCTAGTCCACGTTTGATTTGGCAAGCGCCATAAATCGTTAGCGGCGCGTATCTGCCATGGCAGTCACTCCCATCCACCGCCAGGACAATCAACCTGTCTACGTCCTGCATACCTATCCGTTCAAGGAGACCAGCCTCGTCGTCGAGCTGTTCACGCGTGATTTCGGTCGGGTGGCGGCGGTCGCCAAGGGCGCCCGGCGTCCGCGGTCGGCCATGCGCGGGATGCTGCAATCCTTCCAGCCTTTGCTAGGCGCCTGGTCGGGCAAGGCGGAGTTGAAGAACCTGCATAGCCTGGAGTGGGGCGAAGGCTTGCTGTTGTTGCAAGGCGAAGCCTTGATCTGCGGCTTCTATCTCAACGAGCTGTTGTTGCGTCTGTTGCCGCGCGAGGATGAACATGCGGTGCTGTTCGATTTCTACGGGGAGACC
Organism: uncultured Methylotenera sp.; assembly: GCA_965649545.1. Lineage (GTDB taxonomy): Bacteria > Pseudomonadota > Gammaproteobacteria > Burkholderiales > Methylophilaceae > CABHOJ01. The sequence goes on along the minus strand of CBFGLF010000093.1, from coordinate 4,891 downwards.
CTACGGATTTTGGCCAAAGGCGGCGAGCTGGCGCCGACGTTGCGCCGGTTCGAGCTGAAGATGCTGCAGGAGATGGGCTATGCCGTCCCGCTGGAGCAAGACGAGACGGAGACGGCGGTGAGCGCGGAACGCGCCTACTTTTACGTCGCGGAACGGGGAGCTTGCCGCCCCAGCCGCCTGGACGAGCAGCAAAACGGGGTACAATTGTCCGGTAAGACCTTGCTGGATATGGCAAAAGACGAATATACGGATAGCGTGACCCTGCAGCAGAGCAAACAGCTCATGCGGCATCTGCTGGCACACTATCTTGGCGACAAGCCGCTGCATACCCGGCAATTACTCATCGATCTACAAGGACTCTGAGAACACAGCATGATCAAGTTAGGCGTCAATATCGACCATGTGGCCACGCTGCGCAATGCCCGCGGCACCCAATACCCGAGCGTGGTACAGGCCGCCCTGCGTGCCGAAGAGGCCGGCGCAGACAGCATCACCATCCATTTACGTGAGGACCGCCGCCATATCCGCGACGATGACGTCCATGCCCTGCGTCCCCTGTTGCAGACCAAGATGAACCTGGAGATGGCGGTGACCGAAGAGATGATCGGCATCGCGCTGAAGGTCAAGCCGCAGGACGTCTGCCTGGTGCCCGAGCGCCGCGAAGAACGTACGACCGAAGGCGGCCTGGAGGTGGCCGGCAATCTGGCGGCTATCAGCGAGGCCTGCGATCGCCTGGGTGAAGCGGGGATCCGCGTCTCACTGTTCATCGCGCCCGACATCGCGCAGATCGATGCCGCCAAAGCCGCCGGGGCCCCCGTCATCGAGATCCACACCGGTAAGTTCGCCGATACCACAGGCAGCGTGCAGCGCCACGAGCTGGAGCGCATCCGGGCGGCCGCTGCGCACGCGCAGCAACTCGGGCTGGTGGTCAATGCCGGTCACGGCCTCAATATCCACAACGTGCATGAGATCGCGGCCATCCCCGGCATCGAGGAACTCAACATCGGACATGCCATCGTCGCGCATGCCTTGTTCGTCGGCTGGGAATACGCCATCCGCGAGATGAAAACGCTGATGATGCAAGCGGCTATCAATTAGAGCCAAGGAAGCATTCGAATGATCTTTGGTATCGGCACTGACATCGTCGAAGTCTCCCGGATCGAGGATTCGCTCGCCCGTTTCGGCGATGCCTTCGCCCAGCGCATCCTCACCGAGCAGGAGTGGCTATCCTTCCAGCAATCCAGGACCCAGGCACGCTTCCTCGCCAAACGCTTCGCCGCCAAGGAGGCTTTCGCCAAGGCATTGGGCACAGGCTTGCGTGAACCCGCCACCTTCCAGAACATCGGTGTCGCCCATGATGACCTGGGCAAGCCCGTGCTCGATCTGACACCCGCACTGCAGGCCTTCCTCGACAAGAAGGGTATCGTGCAGCAGCACTTGTCCATCAGCGACGAGAAAGCGCTGGCGGCGGCTTTCGTCGTGCTGGAGAAAGCCTGAGTGCTACGATGGCTGGCATGGGCGATGCTGCTGGTCGCTGGCCAGGCGGCTGCCGCCGACTGGCAATTCGTCGGCTCCAACAATACCGGTAAGTACTATATCGACCGCAGCAGCGTCCGCTGGCTCGATGCCCAGTCGTTCACCATCATGACCAATGTCATCCAGCGCGATGAAGCCGAGCTGCAAACGATGATCAAGATCGAATGTGGCCGGAGCACCTACACCTACATGAACGGGCGCGAGACCAAAAAGGACAAGCTGGTCTCGCAGTTCGACAAGCCGCGCCAGCCGGAAGCGATCACCGACGGCTCCATGCCGCACGAGCTCAAGATCGAATATTGTGACGCGCCGGACTCGCGCCAAGCGCAGTGGGAATCCATCGGCAAGAGCAAGATCTCCGAAGTGTTCTATGACCGCGCTTCGATCAAGCAATCCAGCGACGGCGAGCGCTTCGTCGCCGATACCAAGGTCGTGCCTTTCGACCAGAAGGAACAGACCTACAGCCGCATGCTGTTCAACTGCTCCGAAAAGACCTTCATCGTCTTGCGTCTGAGCAGGCAAAAGGACGGCAAGCAGGAGCAGGTCTTCGATAAACCCCAGCCGCCCACCCCGACCAGCAAGACCGCCACCTTGGACAAGCTAGCCAACCTTTACTGCGGCAAGGCCCCCCAGCCCGCGGTGAACGCGAGCGAGCAGGCTTGTGCCGAAGCGCTGGAGATCGTGCAGCTGATGGAAGAGCAGATACGGCAGGATGTCGCAGGGGGTGGCATGCGCTGTGCGCAGATGGATAGCTACCTGCAATCGGTGCGGGATCTGCAGGAGGTAGTAAAGCGCTATCAATGCCCGATCGATGGGCTGGATTCTTTCGGTCAGGAGATACGCGGTGCGGGGTGTAAGCCATGAACCCCGTTGACGATACCGTCGATGTCGCGCGCCGTTTCGGCGGTGTCAGCCGCTTGTATGGCGAGGCCGGATTGCAGCGCTTCCGGGCCGCGCATGTCTGCGTCATCGGTATCGGCGGCGTCGGATCCTGGGCGGTGGAAGCCCTGGCGCGCAACGCCATCGGCCGGCTGACCCTCATCGATCTCGATAACATCGCCGAATCCAACGTCAATCGCCAGCTGCACGCGCTCGATACCGAGTTCGGCAAGGCCAAGGTCACGGCCATGGCGGAACGTATACGGCACATCAATCCGGCCTGCCAGATCGACGAGATCGAGGATTTCATCACGGTCGACAATGCCGCAACGATGCTGTCGCGCGGTTACGATGTGGTGCTCGATGCCATCGACGACGCCAGGGCCAAGGTCGCCATCGCCGCCTGGTGCCGGGCGCACCAGTTACCTCTGGTGATGACAGGCGGTGCGGGTGGGCGCCTCGACCCGACCAGGATGCAGGCGGGTGACCTCGCCAAGGCCACCGGCGACCGCCTGCTGGCAAAAGTGCGCAACCAGTTACGCCGAGAGCACGGTTTCCCCAAGGGCGAGAGATCGAAGTTCGGTATCCCTTGCATCTATTCCGACGAGCAAGTGCGCAAGCCGGATGCCAGCTGCGCGGTCGAGCCTGCTGCGGAGGACACCGGTCTCACTGGTCTCAATTGCGCAGGTTACGGCTCCTCGGTTTGCGTCACGGCGCCTTTCGGTATGGCCGCCGCCGCACTGGTACTGAACCTCCTGCTGAAATCCTAGTCTGTGGGGGATGGCCACCCTCACCCGTTTCAAGGGCAATAAATCCTATCTGCCGGAAAAGCCCTGCATCGTCTGCGGCCGCGCGATGACCTGGCGCAAAGCCTGGGCCAAGAATTGGGACGACGTGAAATATTGTTCCGAGCGCTGTCGCAAGTCTGCTAGAGCAGGAACGACAAGCCCATGACTTGCCGCCACTTGATCCTCATTCTCGGCGACCAGCTGACCCTGGATAATCCGGCGCTGGAGGGTTTCGACCCTGACCAGGACCAGATCCTCATGGTCGAAGCCAGCGCGGAAGCCACCCACGTCTGGAGCCATAAGGCGCGTATCGCCTTGTTCCTTTCTGCCATGCGGCATTTCGCCGATACCTTGCAGCGACAGGGCATGCCGATGATCTACCTCAAGCTCGGTCAGCATCCCTACCCCGGGCTGCAAGCGGCCTGGCGAGCGCAAATCGAGCTACTCAAGCCACAGAAACTGATCGTCTGCGAACCGGGTGAATACCGCCTGCTGCAGGACCTGACCGCGCTGGCGCGGGAATTCGCCTTACCGCTCGCGGTGCGCGACGATACCCATTTCATGTGCAGCCGTGCCGACTTCAGCCACTGGGCGGGCAATCACAAAACCTTGCGCATGGAGTTCTTCTATCGCTGGATGCGCAAACGCCATGATGTGCTGATGCAGGGAGGGGACCCCGAGGGCGGTGCGTGGAACTTCGACGCGGACAACCGGCAATCCTTCGGTAAGGCCGGACCACAGCGCTTACCCGACCTGCCCAAGATGAACATCGACGAGATCACCCATGAGGTGTTGGCCGATGTCGAGTACCATTTTCCCGAGCATCCGGGCAGCCTCAAGCATTTCGTCTGGCCCGTGACGCGCGACGAGGCGCTGCGTTTCCTGCAGGATTTCATCGATCACAAGCTTGCGGGCTTCGGCCCCCATCAGGATGCCATGTGGCAAAGTCCGGACGGCAAACCCACCCCTTTTCTCTGGCACTCGCTGCTGGCATCCTCGATGAACCTCAAGTTGCTGGATCCGCGTGAAGTCATCGCCGCCGCCGAGCATGCCTATCGCGCGCGACAGTTGCCCCTGGCCAGCGTCGAAGGCTTCATCCGCCAGATCCTCGGCTGGCGGGAGTTCATCCGTGGTGTCTATTGGCTGGACATGCCGCAGCTCGGCGAGGCCAACCATTATGGACATCAGCGCGCATTGCCCGCCTGGTACTGGACGGCCGATACCCAGATGAACTGCTTGCGGCAGACCATCCAGCAAACGCTGGACTACGGATACGCACATCACATCCAGCGCCTGATGATCACCGGCCTGTTCGGCTTATTGGCGGAGATCGATCCGCGGCAAGTCGAGGCCTGGTACCTGGCGGTCTACGTGGATGCGGTGGAATGGGTGGAATTGCCCAATACGGCAGGCATGGCGCTCTATGCCAACGGCGGGCGCTTCACCAGCAAGCCCTATGTCGCCAGCGGCGCCTATATCAAACGCATGAGCAACTATTGCACAGGGTGCCGCTATCGTCCGGAGGTCAAAACCGGGCCGCAAGCCTGTCCTTTCACCACGCTCTATTGGCATTTCCTCATCAAGCACTACGCCAGTTTCGCGCGCAACCCGAGAACGGCCTTGATGGCGAAGAACGTCGACAGGTTGAGCATAGAGGAGCGTGAGGCGATCGGGCAGCAGGCCGCCGC
>CBFGLF010000092.1:0-7047 GCA_965649545.1 uncultured Methylotenera sp. | reverse complement strand
TCGAGCCGATGATCATCGGCCGTAACTTCCTGGTGAAGATCAACGCCAATATCGGTAACTCCGCACTGGGTTCCTCCATCTCCGAGGAAGTCGAGAAGATGGTCTGGGGTACCCGTTGGGGCGGCGACACCGTGATGGATCTCTCTACCGGCAAGAACATCCATGAGACGCGCGAGTGGATCATCCGCAACTCGCCGGTGCCGATCGGTACCGTGCCGATCTACCAGGCATTGGAAAAGGTCGACGGCAAGGCCGAAGACCTGACCTGGGAGATCTTCCGTGACACCCTGATCGAGCAAGCCGAACAAGGTGTGGACTACTTCACCATCCACGCCGGCGTCCGCCTCGCCTACATCCCGATGACCGCCAAGCGCATGACCGGTATCGTCTCGCGCGGCGGTTCCATCATGGCCAAGTGGTGCCTGGCGCACCACAAGGAAAGCTTCCTGTACGAGCACTTCGAAGACATCTGCGAGATCATGAAGCAGTACGACGTGTCGTTCTCGCTGGGTGATGGCTTGCGTCCCGGCTCCATCTACGACGCCAACGACGAAGCGCAATTCGCCGAACTGAAGACGCTGGGTGAATTGACCCAGATCGCCTGGAAGCACGACGTGCAGACCATGATCGAAGGCCCCGGCCATGTGCCCATGCACCTGATCAAGGAGAACATGGACCTGCAACTGGAACACTGTGGCGAAGCCCCGTTCTATACCCTGGGCCCATTGACCACCGACATCGCGCCGGGCTACGACCACATCACCTCCGGTATCGGCGCCGCCATGATCGGCTGGTACGGTTGTGCCATGCTCTGCTACGTCACGCCCAAGGAGCACCTGGGCCTGCCGGACAAGGAAGACGTGCGCGTCGGCATCATCACTTACAAGATCGCCGCGCATGCCGCCGACCTGGCCAAGGGCCATCCGGGCGCGCAGATCCGCGACAACGCCTTATCCAAGGCGCGTTTCGAGTTCCGTTGGGAAGACCAGTTCAATCTCGGTCTCGATCCTGAAAAGGCCAAGGAATTCCACGACGAGACCCTGCCGCAGGAAGGCGCCAAGCAGGCCCACTTCTGTTCCATGTGCGGCCCGCATTTCTGTTCCATGAAGATCACCCAGGACGTGCGCGACTACGCCGATAAGATGGGTGTAGACGAGAAGGAGGCGCTGGCCAAGGGTATGCAGGAGAAGGCCATCGAGTTCGTCAAGAAAGGCGCAGAGGTCTATCAGAAAGTCTAGATAGCATCGGGATGAGTACACTCAAGCTGCAGAAGAAACCGGTCGATCCGGAGCACGTCGAAGCGCCCAAGCCTGGGACCAAAACCCCGGTGCGACGCGTGGATCCGGCAAAACGTGCCCGCACGGCGCCCCCGCCGCCCAAGGTCGTTCCGGGTCATGCCGCGACCGGCAAGGCCTCGTCAGCGGCGAAGCCAGCCAGCGAAAGCAGGCCTGCTTCAGCCGCGCGGACACCCAGACCGTCCGGCGATCATCGCACGAGCAGCGGGCCAACGGATCGCCAGCGCAATCACCGCCATGATGGCAAGCCACGCGATACCGGCGGTCTCGCACCGGATAGCCGGGCGCCTGCCGAACGCGCTATCCAGCGCACTGCGCCCAAGCATGACACGGGGCGTAACTCGGGGCCTGACAAGGAACGTGAGGCGGCGCGTGGGCCCGCCCGTGGCCTGACCGACCGGGATACGCCCCGACGCGGCGGCAAAATGCGTGACGGCTTCGAGCCGGGCGACTTCAACAAGGATAGGGCGACCAACCCCAAATTCGCGCCCAAGCCCGTCGCCAGCAACCCGGATATGCCACGCCTCTCCAAACGCATGGCGGAACTCGGCCTCTGTTCGCGTCGGGAAGCTGACGAGTGGATCGCCAACGGCTGGGTCAAAGTCAACGGGGTCGTCATCGACGAACTGGGCTCACGCATCGACCCGGCTGCGCGTATCGAGGTCAGCAGGGACGCCGAGAAACATCAATCCGAGATCGTCACCATCCTGCTGCACAAGCCGGTCGGTTATGTCTCGGGGCAGGCGGAAGACGGTTACGAACCGGCCGTGGTGCTGGTGCACCCGGACAACCAGTGGGAAGAGGACGCCACCCACAAAACTTTCAAGCGCGGCCACCTGAAAGGCTTGGCACCCGCAGGCCGGCTGGATATCGATTCCACCGGCTTGCTGGTACTGACCCAGGATGGCCGTATCGCCAAGCAACTGATCGGCGAGAACTCCACCATAGAAAAAGAATATCTGGTGCGCGTCGAAGGGACGCTCACGGAACAGAACCTGAAAAAGCTCAACTTCGGCCTGTCGCTCGATGGCGTCGAACTGAAGCCGGCCAAGGTCTCCTGGCAGAACGAGGATCAGTTGCGCTTCGTGCTGCGTGAAGGCCGCAAGCGGCAGATCCGCCGCATGTGCGAGCTGGTTGGCCTGAAAGTGGTCGGCCTCAAGCGGGTACGCATCGGCAGCGTGACCTTGGGCAAGCTACCGCCGGGCCAATGGCGTTACCTGCGGCCGGGCGAACGCTTCTGAGCCACTGGCTCTCGGGGAGAGAAGTCATGTTTCTCTTCAACGAAAAGGAATGGCAATGAGTCTGTTACAGAAGGTCGCTGGCGCCGTCGTCAGCAAATTCAGCGGTGACCAGGACCAGGCCCATCTGGTCGAGGCCGCGATGCGGTTGTTCAACGACCATGGGGGTCTGCAGGGCATCCTCGATAAATTCACCGAGAACGGCATGGCCGAGGAAGTCACCTCCTGGGTCAGCACCGGCGAGAACATGCCGATCACGGCGATGCAGGTGCAAAAGGCGATCGGCAAACCGGCATTGAACGAGATCGCCCGCGAGTTCGACTTGCCGCCGAAAGAGATCGCCGGCAAGCTCGCCAAGTACCTGCCTACCGTGGTCGATCGTCTGACGCCGAACGGCAAGGTGCCCCGCACCCAGTCCGGGCTGCTGCTGCATGCGCTCTCCATGCTGAGAAAAGACTGACGCACCGCTCCGTCCGCGCGATTCCCTTCACCCACTTACCTCTACGAGTGCTATGGACCTGATCCTCTTATTGAAAGCTTTCATCCTCGGTGTCGTCGAAGGCGCCACCGAGTTCCTGCCGGTCTCCAGTACCGGCCACCTGATCATCGTCGGCGACCTGCTGGATTTCAACGACGACAAGGGCAAGGTGTTCGAGATCGTCATCCAGCTCGGCGCCATCCTCGCCGTCTGCTGGGAATACCGGCAACGCCTGCAGAACGTCGCCGCCAATATCGGCCAGCCGAGTGCGCAGCGCTTCATCGTCAACATCGCCATCGCTTTCCTGCCGGCGTCCATCCTCGGCCTGATCTTCCACGACATGATCAAGGAGCACCTGTTCTCGCCGATCACCGTGGCCATCGCCCTCATCCTCGGCGGTTTCGTCATCCTGGCGATCGAACGCTGGGCACCCAAGGTCGATACGCCGACCGTGGATGACATGGACTGGAAACACGCCTTGAAGATCGGTATCGCCCAATGCTGTGCATTGATCCCTGGTGTCTCGCGCGCCGGCTCCACCATTCTCGGCGGCGTGGTGTTCGGTCTCTCGCGCAAGGCGGCGACCGAGTTCTCGTTCTTCCTGGCCATCCCCATCATGCTGGCCGCCACCACCTATGACCTGTTCAAGAACTGGCATCTGCTGGATGTGCACGACCTGCCGATGTTCGTGGTCGGTTTCGTCACCGCCTTCGTCGCTGCGCTGGTCGCGACCAAGACCTTGCTGCGCTATGTCTCGAACCACGATTTCCGCGTATTCGCCTGGTATCGCATCATCTTCGGTATCATCGTGCTGACCTATTTCGTCGGGCTTGCATGACCACCAACTACGACCAGATCGTCGCTACGCTGAACCACTTCGCCGAGCAGGCCAAAAGCCGGCCCTTGTCGCTCGGAGAAGCGCTGGATTCACTGGATCATGCCGCCTACGCGCTGATCGCGATGATCCTGGCGTTGCCTTATCTGCAGCCTGTGCCCATGGGACCGCTGACGGTACTCGGCGGCATCACCTATGCCGTGCTGGGCTGGCAGCTGTTGCGGGGCCATGAATCGCCGGCCTTGCCCCAGCGGATGCGGGCAGTGGAGATGAGTGAACGTAGTTGGCGCATCCTGACCAAGGTCTGCCTCAAGGTCGTCAAGCTGGTCAACAAGTTCACCCGGCCACGGCTCACCTGGCTCACTGCCGGTTCTCGCGGCCAGAAGATCGGCGGGCTGATCCTGCTGTCAGCCGGCCTGCTGATGGCGATCCCGTTCGGCGTGCTGCCGTTCAACAACACCTTGCCGGGCTTCGCCGTGCTGTTCTATGCCTTCGGCCAGTTCGAGCAGGACGGCCTCATGGTGCTGATCTCCTTCCTGTGGCTGATCCTCACCGCGCTGTATTTTGGCTATTTCTTCTACCTCGCTTGGTATTTCGGCGCAGAGGCGGTCCATCACATGCCGAACCTCTGGTGACTGCAGTAATCACGTACTACTGAGTGTTAGAATTTATCTTGATCCATCGACGCAGATAGGGCTTAACGATGAATAGATTCCTAAAATTCGCTCTGATCGGTATCGGCGGCCTGGCGCTGTTGCTGATCGTTGTCGTCGCCATCGTGGCCACGACCTTCAATCCCAACGATTACAAGCCGCTGGTGGTCAAGCTGGTGCAGGATAAGAAGCAGCGCACCCTCAACATCGAAGGCGACATCAAGCTGGCGTTCTGGCCGAAGATCGGCGCCGACCTTGGCAAGATCAGCCTCTCCGAGCACAAGAGCGACAAAGAGTTCGCTTCGGTCCAGGGGCTCAAGGTCTCGCTCGCCCTGCTGCCTTTGCTGAAGAAACAGCTCGTCGTGGACACCGTGTATGTCGATGGCGCGCGTGCCAACATCGTCCGCTACAAGGATGGCAGCACCAATCTCGACGACTTGCTGAGCAAGGATGAAGAGGAATCCGAGCAGATCAAGTTCGATATCGATGGGGTCAACGTCACCGATTCAGCCGTGACCTTCACCGATGAGCAGGCGGAGGCCACCTATGCCTTGAGCAAGTTCAACCTCAAGACCGGCCATGTCGCGCTGGCCGAACCTTTCGACCTCGCCACCGACTTCACTGTGGAAGCGAGCAAGCCCAAGGTGAAGGCGGACATCACCGCCAAGGGTAACTTCATGGCGGATCCCGAACAGAAACACTTTGTCGTGAAAGGCCTGGACGCCAGCGTCAAGGGGGACCTGGCCGACGTCTCCGATGCCGACATCAAGCTCTCGGGTGATGTCGACGCCAAGCCCGAGACCATGGAATTCCTGGTCGACAGCCTCAAGCTCGCCGTCTCCGGCAAGCAAAATGGCGCGACCATCGCCGCCGAGGTCAGCGCGCCTAAACTGATCGTGCAGAAGGATGAGGTCTCCGGCGGCCAGGTGTCGGTGAACCTGAGCCAGGAAAAAGGCAGCGACACGCTCAAGGCCAAACTGCAGCTGGCCGACATCAAGGGCTCGCCGCGTGAATTCCAGAGCAGCGGCATCAGCGGCGAAGTCTCTGCCAAGCAGGGGCAGCGCAGCATGGAAGGCAAGTTCAGTTCGCCGTTCACCGGCAACATCGAGAAGCTGATCTTCGCCTTGCCTAAACTGGCCGGCAATCTCGATATCCGCGATCCCGCCTTGCCCAATGGCGGCATCAAGGGCACCTTCGCCCTCAAGGCCAAGGCCGATATCAAGCAGGAGCAGGCGAGCAGCGATTTCAACCTCAATGTCGACAACACCAATCTCAAGGGTGACGTCGCCGTGAACGGCTTCGCCAAACCCAATATCCGCTTCAACCTCAATGCCGATACCCTGGACCTCAACAAGTTGCTGGGTAACAAGGCCGCACCCGAGGCCAGCAAGCCTTCCGCCACGACGGCGAAGAGCGAGAAGCCTGCAGACCTCTCGGCCTTGGCGAATCTGCTGCTCGAGGGCAAGGTCAGCATCGCCAACCTCATCTACCAGAACTACAAGCTCACCGGGCTCAATCTCGGCGTGAAGGCGGATGGCCAGCAACTGCGTATCAGCCCGTTCTCGGTCAAGCTCGACGAGACCAATATCAAGGGCGCCTTCGGTATCAGCCGGTTCGCCAATCCGGTCTATCAGTTCGATCTCGATATCGACAAACTGGATGCCGACCGTTACATCACCAAGACCGACGCCAAGCCAGCGCAGGACAAGACCCCTGCCAAGAGTGACCCGAACGCCCCGATCGACCTCAGCGCCCTCAAGCAGATCAATGCCAATGGCGAACTGCGCATCGGCTGGCTCAAGCTCGCCAACGTCAAGAGCACCAACGTCCGCATCAAGCTGGATGCCGAGAACGGGGTCGCCAACCTGTCCCCGTTTTCCGCGAATCTCTATGACGGCGCCATGGCCGGCGCGCTCAAGGTCGATGCGCGCAGCACGCCCAACATCAGTTTCAAGCAGGACATGAAAGGCATCGCCATCGGGCCTCTGCTCACCGACGCCATCAACAATGACATGCTGAGCGGCAAGGGTACGTTAAGCGTAGACGTCAACACCCAGGGCGCGACCGTGGGCGCGCTGAAGAAGGCCCTGAACGGCAAGGCCGCCGTCAACCTTGCCGACGGTGCGGTGAAGGGAATCGACATCGCGGGTACCTTGCGCGGCGCCAAGGAGAAACTCAATGTGCTGAAATCGCAAGGCCAGACCAAGGTGGAAGGCGACAAGACCAAACAGACCGATTTCAGCGAGATGATCGCCAGCTTCGATATCAAGAACGGCGTCGCCCATAACGAGGACTTGAGCATGAAGTCGCCCTTGCTGCGGGTCACTGGCGCCGGCGATATCGACATCGCCAACGAGACCATCAATTACCTCGCCAAACCGACCGTGGTCGCTTCGCTGAAGGGCCAGGGCGGTGCCGGGCTGGAGGAATTGAACGGCCTCACCGTACCGATCAAACTCACCGGCACCTTCGCCAAACCCAGTTATGGCATCGATTTCGCCGGACTTGCCACTGCTGCGGCACAGAAGAAAGTGCTCGATAGCGTCGG
>CBFGLF010000091.1:0-7068 GCA_965649545.1 uncultured Methylotenera sp. | reverse complement strand
CCCGCGACCCCCGGCGTGACAGGCCGGTATTCTAACCAACTGAACTACCACTCCAAAACTTTAACGCTGTATCTTTGGAATTTGATTCTAAAGAATGACAACCGCTGACTTGTTGATGAAATCTGGTGGGTGCTGACGGGGTCGAACCGCCGACATTCGCCTTGTAAGGGCGACGCTCTACCAACTGAGCTAAGCACCCTGCCTCATCAACGAAGACCGCTAGTTTACAGCATCCTTGAGCGCTTTGCCAGCCCTAAATTTAGGAGAATTTGCAGCTTTGATCTTGATGGTTGCACCTGTACGAGGGTTACGGCCGTTACGAGCAGCACGCTTACCTACATAGAATGTGCCAAAGCCGATCAGGGTTACCAGTTCACCCTTTTTAAGCGACTTAGTGATTGCAGCAGTAGTAGCATCGAGAGCACGACCAGCAGCGGCCTTGGAAATACCAGCGGCTTTGGCGATTTGATCGATCAACTCAGACTTATTTGCCATATGAATCCCCTTTCGACATTATTAAGAAGTAACAGGTGCGACCCTGTGTCCAGCTTTATATCAAGCCGGGAAAGGCGGTGTCAAGCCTTTTCCGGCCTAGTGCGGCGCTTAATGCTTGGTCACGGAAGGCGCTTCGGTGGTGTTGCTGTCCGATGCGACTTCCGTCACTGGCACTACGCCATCCACTTCGGTTGGTACACGCTCCAATGCAAACCCTAATACTTCGTCGATCCACTTCACCGGGTGGATCTCCAGGTAATTCTTGATATTTTCCGGAATCTCCACCAGATCCTTGACGTTCTGCTCAGGGATCAGCACGGTCTTGATGCCGCCACGATGCGCCGCCAGGAGCTTCTCCTTGAGACCGCCGATCGGCAACACTTCACCGCGCAAGGTGATCTCTCCGGTCATCGCAACATCCGCCCTGACAGGGATATTCGCCAAGACGGACACCAGTGCCGTGGTGATCGCGATACCGGCACTTGGCCCGTCCTTCGGGGTGGCCCCTTCCGGCAAGTGGATGTGGATGTCGTTCTTTTCGTAGAAGTCTTCAGCGATGCCAAGACGCTTCGCACGGCTGCGCACCACACTCATGGCCGCCTGAATGGATTCCTGCATCACCTCGCCCAGCTTACCGGTCGTGATGACTTTGCCCTTGCCGGGCAACAGCACGGATTCGATGGTCAACAGCTCACCACCGACTTCCGTCCATGCCAGACCCGTGACCTGTCCGACCTGATTATCTTTGGCAGCGACGCCGTAATCGAATCGATGCACGCCGAGGTATTTCTCAAGCGTCTTGGGCGTGACCGTGACTTTACGTGGGGCCTTGGTCGATTTGGTCTTGCTGGTCAACAACTCCTTGACCACCTTGCGCGAGATCTTGGAGATCTCACGGTCCAGGCTACGCACACCCGCTTCACGGGTGTAATAGCGGACGACATCGCGGATAGTCGCTTCCGAGATGCTGATCTCGGTCTCCTTCAATCCATGGGTCTTCAGCTGCTTGGGCAGCAGATACCGCATGGCGATGTTGACCTTTTCATCTTCCGTGTAGCCGGCCAGACGGATCACTTCCATGCGGTCCAGCAACGGTGCAGGGATATTCAGCGAGTTGGCCGTCGCAACGAACATGACGTCCGAGAGGTCATATTCGACCTCGACGTAATGGTCGACGAAAGTATGGTTCTGCTCGGGATCCAGCACCTCCAGCAACGCGGACGATGGATCGCCACGGAAATCCTGGCCCATCTTGTCGACTTCATCCAGCAGGAACAGCGGGTTCTTGACGCCGACCTTGCTCATGCTCTGCAGCACCTTGCCGGGCATGGAGCCGATATAGGTACGGCGGTGACCGCGAATCTCCGATTCGTCGCGCACGCCGCCCAGGGCGACACGCACGAACTTGCGGTTGACCGCTTTCGCGATACTCTGGCCGAGCGAGGTCTTGCCGACACCGGGTGGGCCAACCAGGCAGAGGATAGGTGCTTTCAGCTTGTCGACACGCTGCTGTACCGCGAGGTACTCGACGATGCGCTCCTTGACCTTCTCCAGACCGTAATGGTCGGCGTCGAGGACAGCTTCAGCCGCCAGCAGATCCTGGCTGATCTTGGTCTTTTTCTTCCAAGGCAGGTTGGTCAGGGTTTCGATGTAGTTACGGACGACGGTGGCTTCTGCGGACATCGGCGACATCATCTTCAGTTTCTTCATCTCCGCATTAACCTTGTTCAAGGCCTCTTTCGGCATGCGTGCGGATTTGATGCGTTTCTCGAGCTCTTCGATATCCGCATTCTCGTCCTGTTCGCCGAGTTCCTTCTGGATCGCCTTCACCTGCTCATTGAGGTAGTACTCGCGCTGGCTCTTTTCCATCTGGCGCTTGACGCGGCCACGGATGCGCTTTTCGACCTGCAGGATATCGATCTCGGCTTCCAGCAGGCTCAGTAGATGTTCAAGGCGCTCAGTCACGCTGAACATCTCCAGGATCCTCTGCTTTTCTTCCAGCTTCAGTGAAAGATGCGCGGTGATGGTATCTGCCAGGCGACCGGCATCGTCGATGGTGGCGAGCGAGGTCAGGATCTCCGGCGGGATCTTCTTGTTGAGTTTGACGTATTGGTCGAACTGCGTGAAGACCGTGCGCATCAGCGCCTGGGTCTCACTGTCGTCATGCGGCGAATGTTCGATACGCTCAGCCTTGGCGGCGAAGCAATCACTGGTCTCGATGAATTCGGATACTTTGGCGCGATGCACCCCCTCAACCAGCACCTTCACGGTACCGTCAGGCAACTTCAGCATCTGCAGTACGGTGGCGATGGTGCCGACATGGTAGAGATCCGAGGCGCTTGGCTCGTCTTCATTCGGCGACTTCTGGGCTACCAACAGGATCTGTTTGTTATGCTCGGATGCCAGTTCCAGCGCGCGGACAGATTTGGCCCGGCCAACAAACAGCGGAATGACCAGATGCGGATAAACCACCACGTCGCGCAATGGCAGCAATGGCAGCAAATCGGAGTCTGGGGAGAAAGCCGGTAAAGTTTGTTCTGTCATGAGTAGACCCTAAGTAGATATGGCACGGCGATATACCGCGCCGCATAGCTTGCAGATGGGGACCGACTCAGACGATTCAAGTAGCCATCTGCAAAAAGCAGACTGGCTGGATCAGTTAGCTGGCAGATTCAGCCAATCGTGCTTGTTCAGAATAAATCAAAATGGGTGGAGTGTCGCCACTAATCACACCGTCATCGACCACCACCTTGCTGAGGTTGGGCAAGGACGGCAGATCGAACATGATCTCAAGTAAGGCATGTTCCATGATGGACCGCAGACCACGTGCGCCGGTCTTTCTCTCAAGCGCTTTCTTGGCGATGAGTTCAAGGGCGGAATCACGGAACTCGAGTTCGACCCCTTCCATCTTGAACAGCTTGCTGTATTGCTTGGTCAGCGCGTTCTTTGGCTCGACCAATATCTTCATGAGCGCCGGCTCATCCAAGGATTCCAGCGTAGCGACGGCTGGCAGACGACCCACGAATTCCGGGATCAGACCGAACTTGATCAGATCTTCAGGCTCGACATCGCGCAGCACTTCACCCACGGCGCGTGCATCGTCCTTGCTCTTGACCTCGGCACCGAAGCCGATGCCGCCTTTTTCCGAACGATTGCGGATAATCTTTTCCAGGCCGTCGAATGCTCCGCCGCAAATAAACAGGATGTTGGTGGTATCCAGCTGCACGAACTCCTGGTTCGGATGCTTGCGACCGCCTTGGGGTGGTACGGAAGCGACCGTACCTTCGATGAGCTTGAGTAAGGCTTGCTGCACACCCTCACCCGACACGTCACGCGTGATGGATGGGTTGTCGGACTTGCGCGAGATCTTGTCGATCTCGTCGATATACACAATGCCGCGCTGGGCCTTCTCGATCTCGTAGTCGCACTTCTGCAACAGCTTTTGCATGATGTTCTCGACATCCTCACCCACGTAACCCGCTTCGGTCAGCGTGGTGGCGTCCGCCATGACGAAAGGCACGTCCAGCAATCTGGCCAATGTCTGAGCCAGCAACGTCTTGCCTGAGCCGGTAGGCCCGATCAGCAGGATATTGCTCTTGGCGATCTCGACATCGTCCTTGTTCGCTGTCTGATCCAGGCGCTTGTAGTGGTTATAGACCGCCACAGCCAGGTTCTTCTTGGCCTGGGTCTGGCCGATCACATACTGGTCGAGGATCGTGCAGATCTCTTTGGGTGTCGGGAGGTTGTTGTCGCGCGACTTCAGGCCGTTCTCGTCCTGCACTTCTTCGCGAATGATGTCGTTGCAAAGGTCCACGCATTCATCGCAGATGAACACGGAAGGACCTGCGATCAGTTTCCTGACTTCGTGCTGGCTTTTACCGCAAAAAGAGCAGTACAGTAATTTTTCGCCATCGGCCTTGGTCGTCATGAAACTATCCTAGAACTTGATACAGACGTAGTAATGTTATGCGGCATCCGCACGGTTGGCAATGACCTTATCCACCAGGCCGTAAGCCACGGATTGATCCGCGCTCATGAAGTTGTCGCGGTCGGTATCACGCTCGATGTTCTTCACGGGCTGGCCAGTGTGTGATGCCAGGATACCGTTGAGCTTCTCGCGCAGGTAAAGGATCTCCTTAGCGTGGATCTCGATGTCCGAAGCCTGGCCTTGAAAGCCACCCAGTGGCTGATGGATCATCACGCGGGAGTTCGGCAGGCAGTAACGCTTGCCCTTGGCGCCAGCGGTCAACAACAGCGACCCCATGCTGGCGGCCTGTCCGATACATAGCGTGCTGACATCAGGCTTGATGAATTGCATCGTATCGTAGATCGCCATGCCGGCCGTCACTGAGCCGCCCGGGGAATTGATGTAGAGCGAGATATCCTTGTCCGGATTCTCCGCTTCGAGGAACAGCAGTTGCGCCACCACCAGGTTGGCGGTCATGTCGTTCACCGGGCCTACGAGGAAGATCACGCGCTCCTTGAGCAGGCGCGAATAGATATCGTAGGCGCGTTCACCACGGCCGCTTTGCTCGATGACCATGGGGATATAACCCAGGCCTTGAGGTTCCCACTGGCTTTGCATGCTCATTAAGCATTCCCCATCAGGTCGTCGAATTTGACTTTCTTGTCGGTGACCTTGGCCGCTTCCAGCACCCAGTTCACCACATTCTCTTCCGTCGCCAGCGCAGCTGGTTCATCCAGGCGCTTAGGATCGTCATAGTAATAACGGATGACATCTTCCGGGCGCTCGTAGCTCTGAGCGAACTGTTCGACCATGGCACGCACCTGCTCGGCATTTGCCTGCAACTGGTGCTTGTTGACCACCTCGCCCAGTACCAGACGCAGGGTGGCGTTACGCTTGGCCTGGTCTTCGAACAATGCCGGTTCCAGGTTGACGTTGCTGACGTCCATGCCACGTTGCTGCAGATTGTTCTGCATCATTTGCATCAGGCGATTGGTTTCGGCACCGATGACTGCCTTCGGTAACTCGAGCTTGGCCGCTTCGATCAGGGCCTCGAATGCCTGTTCCTTGAGCTTAAGACGCACGCGCTTCTCCACTTCCTGGGATAGGCTGGCCTTGATCTCGGCTTTCATCTTTTCGACGTCGCCGTCTTCCACACCTAGGGTCTTGGCGAACTCGGCATCGATCTCAGGCAACTTAGGTTGTTCGATGGTATTGAAAGTCACTTCATATGTGACCGTCTTGCCGGCCAATTGTTCAGGCTGATGGTCTTCAGGATAGGTGATATCGAAGGTCTTGGTCGCGCCCGGCTTGCTGCCGATCATGTTGTCGTCGAACGCCTGCACACGGCCACCTTCACCCAGCACCAGATTCAGACCCTGTTCGCCAGTGCTTTCGACTTCCTCACCATTGATCAGCGCACGCAGGACGATGTTGACGCGATCGCCTTTCTTAGAGGCGCGCTTGACCGGCTCGAACGTGGCGCGCTGTTTCTGCAACACGTCCAGCGTCTTCTTGACGTCAGCTTCGCCGACTTCCAGCACGGGGCGTTCGATCTTGCTCTTGCTCAGGTCGCCGATGACGATTTCCGGGAAGACTTCGAAGGTCGCGGTATATTCGAACTGCTCTTCGGCTTCAGCGAAAGGCTTGTGTTCGATATTGGGGAAGCCAGCCACACGCAGCTTGTTCTCTTCCACAGCGTCGGAAAAACTGCGCTCGACGGCGTTGGCCAGCACTTCGTCACGCACTTGCGCGCCGTATTGCTGCTGAACCAGTTTCAGCGGCACCTTGCCTGGACGGAAGCCAGCCAGCTTGACGGTACGTGCCAAGCGGTTGATGCGCTGATTCACTTCCTCTTCAAGCGGCTTCATTGGGACCGTGACGGTGATACGGCGCTCCAGATTGCTAATCGTTTCAACGGTTGCTGCCATGCTGTCTTCCTCAAATCTTAAGGGGTTGGTGCGAAAGGAGAGACTCGAACTCTCACGCCTTGCGGCGCTGGAACCTAAATCCAGTGCGTCTACCAATTCCGCCACTTTCGCAGGTTCATGTACATTGTCTTTCGAGGATCCTGCGGTCGCGCTAGACGACTCGGATCGCGAATCAAGACAAATTTCTCAAAGGACGCTATTGTATCCCAAGTGCCGCACTAGCGAAAACCTTTAGCGTCCCGCCCGAACCCGACGCTACCGCTGGTGATGCACGGCGGGCAAGGACCGAAGACGCCCGGTTCGACCCCATGCTGCGGACAGCGCGTATCCACCTCGGTGAGACCATGAATGCAACGTCGAAACGCCTACGGATAACCATTGCGACCGGCCTGATGCTAGTCGCGGGTTTCCTGCACGCCGAAGAGAGCTTTTACGACATCCCCGCGCCCGGCCAGCGTATCGACCTAGGCGGCTATAAACTTCACCTGCATTGCGAAGGTACCGGCAGTCCTGCGGTGATCCTGGAAGCCGGGCTTGGGGATTGGTCATCGCATTGGGCCAGCGTGCAAAAATCGCTCAAGGCCGATACGCGGGTATGCAGCTATGACCGGGCAGGTTACGGCTGGAGCGATCCCGGCCCAAAACCTCGCGACAGCCAGCGCATCACCGAGGAATTGC
>CBFGLF010000090.1:0-7104 GCA_965649545.1 uncultured Methylotenera sp. | reverse complement strand
GTGCCCATGGGGGAATTGGCCGTGGAATGGATCTCGCGATACTTGCGAGAATCGCGGCCGGAGATCCTGCAGAAGCGCTTGAGCGATAGTCTGTTCGTCACCCAGCGTGGCAGTGCGATGACGCGTCAAGCCTTTTGGTACCTGATCAAGCGCTACGCCTTGTTGGCTGGCATCAGCAAACCCTTGTCGCCGCATGTCCTGCGACATGCCTTCGCTACGCACCTGTTGAACCATGGCGCCGACTTGCGTGTGGTACAGATGCTGTTAGGGCACTCGGATATTTCGACCACGCAGATCTACACCCATGTGGCGCGCGAGCGTCTCAAGCAATTGCATAGCATGCACCACCCGCGTGGCTAGCCGGCGTTGGTGCGTTCGATGATCACCCCGAGCGAATGTACGCCTGGCAGGATGCCGGGTTTGGAGACCTTGATCTTCACCCAGGGTGTGCCGAATTCTTTCAGGATGAGCTGGCAAAGGTGCTCTGCCAGCGCCTCGACCAGTTTGAAGCTGCGCTCAGCCAGGGTCTGGCGCATGCGCTGCACGATGGCCCCATAATCGATCGTGTCATCGATGGCGTCGGTTTCACACGAGCGGCTGTGTGGCATGGCCAGTTCGATATCGAGGATGATGGTCTGCGGCGACAATCGCTCCCAGTCAGGTACACCCAGCCTGGTCTCGACCTTCACTTCTTTCAGGAATATGGTATCCATCTAACAATTCAGCCCACATGGTTTAGAATTCACATTTAAAGAATTCTAGAGCATCTCCCATGAACGAGTTAGGTTTTATTCCCGTCGTCTTCATCCCGGTCATCTGGATCGTAGCGGCCTATCTGCTAGGCTCGATCTCGTTCGGTATCCTCATCAGCCGCATGTTCGGTTTGCCGGATCCTCGCACGGTGGGATCGGGTAACCCGGGTGCGACCAATGTCTTGCGCAGCGGCAAGAAGCTGGCAGCGCTGCTGACCTTGCTGGGAGATGCGTTCAAGGGATGGTTCCCGGTCTGGCTGGCCCTGCAGTCGGGTATGCTGATGTGGGTAGTGAGCTGGGTCGGTTTCGCCGTCTTCATCGGTCACCTTTACCCTGTCTATTATCGTTTCAAGGGCGGCAAGGGCGTGGCGACAGCCCTCGGCGTGCTGCTCGCGCTTTCAGGCTGGTTGGGGTTGGCGGTGCTGGTGACCTGGGCGCTGGTCTTCGCTGTCTGGCGCTATTCATCATTGGCGGCTATCGTCGCGGCGGTTTTAGCGCCGGTCTTCGCCTATTTCCTGCTGCCTTACAAGGATTACCTGATCTTGACCGTTGCGATCACTGTGCTACTGATCTGGCGGCACCGCAGTAACATCCAAAAGCTGATGGCAGGGACCGAGGCCGGCTTCGGCAAGAAGTGATCAGGGCGCCTTGAGTTCCGCCAGATCCCAGCGCGGTCTCACCGTGAACGCGTAATCATCCTGCTGGGCATGCAACATCCGCATGGCCCCGGCAAAGGCGATCATGGCCCCGTTGTCGGTGCAGAATTCCAATCGTGGGTAGCTCACTTTGCAAAGCCTGCGCTCGGTCGCCTGCGTCAGGCGTTCCCGTAACCTGGCATTGGCCCCGACCCCACCAGAGACGATGAGATTGTCCATGCCGGTTTCACGCAAGGCCGCCATGCATTTGGCGGTCAACACTTCGGTCACCGCTTCCTGGAATTCGTAAGCGATATCCGCTTTGGTCTCTTCAGTGAGTGCGTGTTCGTTGGTCAGGGTCAGTACCGCGGTCTTCAAGCCGCTGAAGCTGAAATTGAGGTCACCGCTGTTGAGCAGGGGGCGGGGCAGTTTGAAACGGCCTGGTTTGCCCAGTGCGGCCAGCTTGGAGACCGCCGGACCGCCAGGATAGCCCAGGCCGAGTAGCTTGGCCGTCTTGTCAAAAGCCTCGCCCGCTGCGTCGTCGAGGGTGTCGCCCAACAGTTCGTAATCGCCGATCCCGGAGACACGCATGAGCTGGGTATGGCCGCCAGATACCAGCAAGGCCACAAAAGGGAACGACGGAGGATGCGCCTCCAGCAACGGCGCCAGGAGATGGCCTTCCAGATGGTGGACGCCGACCGTCGCCACCCCCAGCGTGAAGGCCAGCGACTCGGCGATGCTGGTGCCGACGAGCAAGGCGCCAGCGAGGCCAGGGCCTTGGGTATAGGCGATGCCGTCGATGTCCTGCAGGGTGCATCCAGCGGCTCTCAGCACATGTTGCGTCAAGGGCAGGGCGCGACGGATGTGGTCTCGCGACGCCAGCTCCGGCACGACGCCGCCATATTCAGCGTGCATGTCGATCTGCGAATGCAATGCGTGCGAGAGCAGGCCTCGCTCTGTATCGTAAAGCGCGATGCCGGTCTCGTCACAGGAGGATTCGATGCCTAGTACTAACATGCCGTAGGTGAAAGCAAATTTAAGAGTTAATCATTGATAAATCATGGATAGCTCGCTAGAATAGCAAACTTTTTCGCACCTTCTCAAGGAAGTGAGCCTAATGTCTACCGTACGTGTAAAAGAAAATGAGCCGTTTGACGTCGCCCTGCGCCGTTTCAAGCGCATGATCGAAAAGACCGGTCTGCTGACCGACCTGCGCGCTCGTGAGTTCTACGAGAAGCCAACCTGGGAGCGCAAGCGTAAGGCTGCCGCTGCCGTTAAGCGTCACTATCGTCGCATCCGCAATCAGACCCTGCCAGCCAAGCTCTACTAAGCATTCAGTAGCACGGAGTACTGGTTGTGTCCCTGAAAGCCCGCATCACCGAAGACATGAAGACTGCCATGCGCGCTAAAGACAGCGCGCGTCTGGGCGCTGTCCGGTTGTTGCAAGCGGCGATCAAGCAGCGTGAGGTCGACGAGCGCATCGAACTCGATGACATGCAAGTCATCGAGGCCATCGAGAAGATGCTCAAGCAGCGCCGCGATTCCATCTCACAGTATGAAGCCGCCAACCGCCATGATCTGGCGGATGTCGAGAAATACGAAGTCGGCGTGCTGCAGGAATACCTGCCACAAGCCTTGACCGAAGCCGAGATCGACGGCCTTCTGGAGCAGGTTGTCCGTGAGACTGCAGCAAGCGGCATCAAGGATATGGGCAAGGTCATGGCAGCCATCAAGCCACTCGTGGTTGGGCGCGCAGACATGGGTAAGATCTCCGGTTTGATTAAATCCAGGCTCAGCGCCTGAGACTTACCCAAAGCCGGAACCGTCGAAAGAGGAGCGAAAGCTCCTTTTTTATTTTTGGGCTATTATCGGTCTCGTTATGATCCCAGAATCGTTCATCCAGGAATTGATCAATCGCGTCGATATCGTCGATGTCATTGATAAGAGCGTTCCCTTGAAAAAAGCGGGCGCCAATTATTCCGCCTGCTGCCCCTTCCATAACGAAAAATCCCCTTCATTCACCGTCAGTCCGACCAAGCAGTTCTATCACTGTTTCGGCTGTGGCGCGCATGGCACGGCTATCGGATTCCTCATGGAATATCAGGGCTTGAGTTTCGTAGAAGCGGTACACGAGCTGGCGAAGATGGTCGGCATGATCGTGCCGCAAGAGACACGCGAGAACGCCAAATCCGAAGCCAAGCTGATCCCGGGCCTACAGGAAGCCCTGCAGCAGGCATCGGATTATTATCGCGCTGAACTGAAGAAATCTCCGCGCGCCATCGAGTACCTGAAAGGGCGTGGCCTTAGCGGACAGATCGCCGCCCGTTTTCAGATGGGGTATGCGCCCGCCGGCTGGCAGAATCTGCAGTCCATCTTCAGCGATTATCAACATGATGTCCTGAAAACGGCGGGGCTGGTGATCGAGAACGAACAGGGGCGTCGCTATGATCGCTTCCGCGATCGCATCATGTTCCCCATCCACGACCAGAAAGGCCAAGTCATCGGCTTTGGCGGACGGGTCATCGAAAGCGATGACGACGGCCCCAAATACCTGAATTCTCCTGAAACTCCGTTGTTCCAGAAAGGTCATGAATTATATGGGCTTTTTCTTGCGCGGCGGGCGATGCGCGATGCCGGCAGAGCCTTGGTGGTGGAAGGTTACATGGATGTCGTTGCCCTGGCGCAATATGGGATCGAGTATGCGGTGGCTGCGCTGGGTACGGCGACGACGCCCTACCATATCACCAAGTTGATGCGACAGACCGATGAGATCGTCTTCTGTTTCGATGGCGATGCGGCCGGTTTGAAGGCGGCTTGGCGGGCGGCGATGAACGCTTTGCCGGCGTTGACTGACGGCTTGCGGCTCAATTTTCTGTTCCTGCCGAAAGAACACGACCCGGATAGTTATGTCCGCGCGTTCGGCAAGGAAGCTTTCGAAGCGGAAATGCAGAATGCCACGCCCTTGTCCCAGTACATCGTGCAGACCTTGAGTGCCGACAATCCGCTGCAGTCGCAGGAGGACAAAGTGCGCTTCCTTAACGAAGCGGAGCCGATACTCAAGCAGATCGTAGCCCCCAGGCTGGCGTTGCTCTTGCGCAAGCGCATCGCCGAATTGGCGGGCGTCTCGATGGACGAGATGCGCAGCATGATCGCCTTGCCTGACACCGAGCGCCGGCCGCAGAAATACCAGCCTCGGCAGCAGCGCAGCACGGTGTCCTTGCAACGGCAATTCGCCATCATGCTGTTGATGCAGCCCAGTCTGGCGCTGGCGGATGATCTGGAGTGGGTGGCAGGTGATACGGATGAGGACGATTTCGTCAGGATCACCTTGCAGGTGGCGCTGGCGAATCCGCGCTCGAACCCCGCAGCTTTATTACAGGAATTGCAGTCCAAGGTCGACGAGCGCTTATTGCGAGAGATCCAGCGAGAATTGCATTTATTTGACGAAAAACTCGATGTGGCACTTGCATTTGAGGGGTCGCGCAAGCAACTAAAGGATCTGATGTCGAAACGGCGGCATGCGCTGTTGCTGGAACGGATCAAGGAAAAGAGCCTGAGTGAGCTGACCGATGAGGAAAAAGCACTGCTGAAATCGGGGCGGGGCAATCAGTCGTAGGGGTCAGGCGTCGGAAATTAGTGTTGTTTTTCAGGTATAATGCAGGGTTTTCCGCAAACATCAGCGGGCACAAGATTTGGGGTCAAATATGGCAAATGAGCAACAAAACGACAAAGTGAACGAAAAGGTCGATACGCCGGCAATCAGTGATGCAGATATCCGTCGCACTCGGCTGAAGTCGCTGATTGTGCTTGGTAAGGAGCGTGGCTACCTGACCTATGCCGAGATCAATGACCACTTGCCCGATGACGTGCAGGATTCGGAACAGATCGATGGCATCATCGGCATGATCAATGACATGGGTATCCAGGTCTATGAAGAAGCCCCGGATGCCGAAGTCTTGCTGATGTCGGACGCACCTCCCCCAGTGGCGGACGAAGACGCGGTCGAAGAAGCCGAGCAAGCGCTCTCGACCGTCGACTCAGAATTCGGTCGCACCACGGACCCTGTGCGCATGTATATGCGCGAGATGGGCACTGTCGATCTCTTGACCCGTGAGGGCGAGATCGAGATCGCAAAGCGTATCGAAGACGGCCTCAAGCACATGGTGCAGGCGATCGCCGCCTGTCCCACCACCATCGCCGAACTGCTCGCCATGGTGGACAAGGTCGAGAAGGACGAATTGAGCGTCGACGATCTCGTGGACGGTCTGATCGATGCCGATGTCGAAATGGATGAAGCCATCCCGGTCGAAGCGGCGGATGAAGACGCTGCAGAAGACGAGGATGAGGAAGAGGAAGACGACGACGCCGACGGCGCGAAGGCGGCTGCTATCTCTGCCGAAGCGCTCGCCAAGCTGAAGGCGGAAGTCCTGACGCGTTTCGCCGTGATTCGCGAGTCGCACCAGAAGATGACCGTCATCCTGGAAAAGAAGGGCTCGCAGGACAAGGAATACCAGAAGCTGCAACAGGCGATCCTGGAAGAACTCACCGTGTTCCGATTCTCCGCCAAGCAAGTCGAGGCCCTGTGCGACCAAGTACGCACCATGGTCGAAGAGATCCGCGGCCATGAGCGCAAGATCATGGACTTCTGTGTCGAGAAGTCCGGCATGCCGCGCCAGCACTTCATCAAGGTGTTCCCGGGTAATGAGGGTAACCTCGACTGGCTCGCCGGTGAACTCAAGGTCAACAAGCCTTACGTCGAGCGTCTGGAGCGTTTCAAACACTCCGTGGTCGATCAGCAGCAAAGGCTGCTGGACCTGCAAGCCCGTGTCGGCATCCCGATCAAGGAGCTCAAGGAGATCAACAAGCAGATGTCCACAGGCGAAGCCCGTGCACGTCGCGCCAAGCGCGAGATGATCGAGGCCAATCTGCGTCTCGTTATCTCCATCGCCAAGAAGTACACCAACCGTGGCCTGCAATTCCTCGACCTGATCCAGGAGGGCAACATCGGCCTGATGAAGGCAGTGGATAAATTCGAGTACCGTCGCGGTTACAAATTCTCCACTTACGCGACCTGGTGGATCCGCCAGGCCATCACGCGTTCGATCGCCGACCAGGCCCGTACCATCCGTATCCCGGTCCACATGATCGAAACCATCAACAAGATGAACCGGATCAGCCGTCAGATCTTGCAAGAGACCGGCTTGGAGCCTGATCCTGCGACGCTGGCTGAAAAGATGGAGATGCCGGAAGACAAGATCCGCAAGATCCTGAAGATCTCCAAGGAACCGATCTCCATGGAAACGCCGATCGGTGACGACGACGATTCGCATCTGGGCGATTTCATCGAAGACATGACCACGCTGGCCCCGGTCGATGCCGCGGTCTACGCCAGCCTGCGTGAAGCGACCAAGGAAGTGCTGGAGTCCCTGACCGCGCGTGAAGCCAAGGTGCTGCGCATGCGCTTCGGTATCGAGATGAACACCGACCACACGCTGGAAGAAGTCGGCAAACAGTTCGATGTCACGCGTGAGCGTATCCGTCAGATAGAAGCCAAGGCGTTACGCAAGTTGCGTCATCCGACGCGTTCCGAGCGTCTGCGCAGCTTCCTCGAAACCGGTAACGACTAAAGGGCCATGGCCCTCTAGCTCATGCTTGGTTAGAGCAGCGGACTCATAATCCGTTGGTGCTCGGTTCGACTCCGAGGAGGGCCACCAAAT
>CBFGLF010000089.1:0-7114 GCA_965649545.1 uncultured Methylotenera sp. | reverse complement strand
GACCTGAGCGCACGCCGAGATAGACCAGCTGATCGAGGGTCTCCGCCAGGCGGCTAAGCGGCGTCTCGGCCACGCGCGCGATAGGATGCCGACAGATGGCGGAATACCCCAAAGCCGCCAGATCGGCGCCGAGGTTATATCGCGCGGATTGCGCGTCACGCTCCACCCAGCCGAGATTGATCAAAGTATCGAGCACACGGTGGATGGTCGGTCGGGGTAAGCCGCTTCGCGCGACCAGCTCGGTCAAGGAGCTACCTAGGCGTGAGCCGCGAGCGATAGTCGTCAACAGGGTGACCGCACGGTTGAGACTGCCCGCTGAATCCGTAAGTCCGCTGTGTTTCTCCGATGCCATAGCCTCTCCCAGATGTCCGATAAATGGACAGGTAAATCACCCCATAAGATTGACCACATTAAATCATGATTATTAATATCGCTAACAGGATATTCGTGAATGTCCGTATTTCGGACAGCATAAATGGAGATTGTCATGAGCGAATTGTACGGGGCGCAACATCGCGCCATGCAGGCGGACTTCGAGACCACCAGACTTGCTGATCGAGTCAGCGAACAGATCGTATTGAGCGAGATCCCCGATGAGCATCGAGGCTTCATCGAATCACGCGATTTCTTTTTCCTCACCACCGTCGACCATCGCGGCTATCCCACATGCTCGTACAAGGGCGGCAGTGTCGGCTTCGTCAAGGTGCTCGATGCGCAGACCCTGGCCTTCCCCAGTCTTGATGGCAACGGCATGTATCTCTCCATGGGTAACATCACCGCCAACAACAAGGTGGGCTTGCTGTTCATCGATTTCGAGACACCGCATCGTGTACGCATCCATGGTACGGCCAGTGTCAGCCGCACCGATCCGCTGATCAGCGAGTTCCAGGAAGCCGAGCTGGTGGTCCGCATCGCCATCACCGAGATATTCATCAATTGTCCACGCTATATCCACCGCTATCAGCGTATCGCAGCCTCACCCTATGTCCCCCAGCCCAGCTGCCCGACACCACCACCACAATGGAAACGCATCGATGCCATCCAGGACGCGCTGCCCGAGCGCGACAAAGGCCTGGCGGACAAGATGGGCGGGGTCATCACCCCAGAGGAATACGGCGCGCTTGTCATCAAGGGACAAGCCTGAACCCAGGCAACCACATCCACTAGGAGCACATCATGACCAAAATCAACGCCGCATGCTTGTCAGCCGGCCTACTTACCGCCATCGTGCTCTTCGCGCTGCGCGACTACCCCGCTGTGCCATTGTGGGCGATGTTCATCACCTGGGCATGCTTCTTTCACCTGGGCGGTGAGCAGAGTCCGGGCACGTCGTTCCGGATCACACTCACCCACATCTTAGTCGGGGTCGTCAGTGCCTGGGCTTCAGCCATGCTTGTATTCGCCAACCCATGGACCGACGGGCTCCTCAGTCAGCTCTGGGCGCCCTTGGTCATCGGTCTCGTCATCGGGCTAATGGTCCGCCTCAGCGCGATCGGCTGGCTAGCCGTGACGCCGGCCATCATCTATGGATATGCCAGCGTCTGGGCCTTTCTCAGCACTTCTGGGCATTTCAGTCTGGCGGCCCTGCAATCGCTCTCGATGCAGAATGTGGTGATCGTACTTCCCCTTTGCGTGCTGATGGGCGTCTGCATGGGCTATGTCAATGTGCGCATGGTCAGACTGATCGCGCCAAACGCCTGAATTTCTCGCATAATATCGCCTGTTAGAGATCAACCTAGAGGCACTGATGGCGGCATGCGAATTATGTGACACCCCGGGTGGGGCACTGATCTGGCAGGACGGATTCTGTCGGGTGGTGCGCGTCGAGGACGAGGACTATCCGGGCTTTTGCCGCGTGATCCTGAACGAGCACGTCAAGGAGATGAGCGATCTCAATGCGCAGCAACGTGAGCGCCTGATGGCAGTGGTGTTCGCCGTGGAAGAAGCCGTGCGGGAGGTGATGGCGCCGGACAAGATCAACCTGGCCAGCCTGGGCAACGTCACCCCGCATATGCATTGGCATGTGATCCCAAGATACAAGCGCGACCGGCACTTCCCCAACCCGATCTGGGGCAAGACGCAACGCGAGAGCCTGCCGCATCCGATCGACAGCACCACTGCACAGCAATTGAAAGCCGCCATCCAGCAGCGACTCGGCTGATCTAGCGTCTAGAAAAAACCTTTATCAAGAACGGTCAGACGACCAGGCGCTCGACGATCTTGCCGTTGAGCAAGTGCGATTCGATGATCTCGTCGATGTCGTCGTTGTCGACGAATTGATACCAGACCGCTTGCGGATAAACCACCAGCAACGGACCCTCGCCGCAGCGATCGAAGCAGCCGGCACGATTGATGCGCACCTTGCCTTCCCCGTTGAGCTTGAGTTTCTTGATGCGCGACTTCATGTGATCGAACGCCGCCTCCGCACCGAAATCCGTGCAGCATTGCGCGCCATCATCGCGCACGTTGAGGCAGAAGAAGACGTGGTACTGATAAAAGTTATTCGGTTGCAAGGCTATCCTGTTTGGTAAAGGTCCAGGTCCGGGTGATGCTCAGGATATCGGTGTCTTTACGGATATCCTCCGGGAATGCCGCATAGGGCGCGGCCAGTTCGACGATACGCTTCGCCGCGTCATCCAGCACCTTGAATCCGGAACTCGAGTTGACTTCGATGCTTTCGATGTTGCCGTCGGATTTGATGGAGACCGTCATGCGCAGTTGTCCATAGATCTTCTGTTCCTTGGCAGCTTCCGGGTAGTTCAGGTTACCGACCTTCTCCACTTTCTGACGCCAGGCTTCGACGTAAGTGGCGAACCGGTACTCCTGCGTGCGGGCGCCGATGAACTTGCGTTTCGGCCGCTTCTGGTAATCGTCCTGCTGCTTGGCGATCTGCGCTTCGAGGCGGGCGATATCGAAACTGCTGGCCATGAGGTCGGCACCGCTCAGTTTGGAAGTGGCCTGCTGTTGTTGCTTCTCGACCTCGGGCGCTGCGGATTGCTTGGGCGGCGCGGTCTCCACCTTCTTCTTGGCGTTGATCTGTGTCATCAACTCCTGGGCCTGTCGCTCCAGTTCGGCGACACGCTGCTGCTGTTTACGCTCGGCCTCTGCTTGCGCCTCGGCTGCCGCGGCCGCTTTCTTCGCCTCGGTCGCAGGCTTGACCGAGACCTCGGTGACCTGCTGCTTGGGGGGCGGCAAGGCCGATTTCAGTCGGCGGTTCTCTTCCGTGTTGCCCCCGCGGTTGAGGTTGGCTTGCGCCAGCGCGTCCGCCTTGGTCGGTGCGGTTTCCGTCTTGGCATTGACCAGCACGACCTCCAGCGGCGGCATCTTGTCCTTGAAGAACTTGAGGTCGGGCGGCTCGAACTTCACGGCGACGATGACCACCAGATGCACGAAAGCCGAGACGGCCAGCGTGACTTCCAGCGGTTCCCAGTGTTTCATGAAGCCTGGCTTCAACGGCCTAACCTCTCCAGCAGTTTCTGGTGGACCCCGCCGAAGCCACCGTTACTCATCACCAGCACATGATCGCCCGGCTGGGCGGTGGTGACGATCGCATCGACCATGACTTGCATGTCACCATATACCTGCGCCTTGTGCGCGATCGGGGCGAAGGCTTCTGTGGCGTCCCAGCCCAGGTTGGCGCCGTAGCAATAGACCCGGTCGGCGTCGACCAGGCTGTCCGGCAAAGCCGCTTTCATCACGCCCAGCTTCATGGTGTTGGAACGCGGTTCCAGCACTGCGAGGATGCGTGCGCCGCCGACCTTGGCGCGCAGACCGGCGACGGTGGTCGCGATGGCCGTCGGATGATGCGCGAAATCGTCATAGACGGTCACGCCATTGACCACGCCACGGATCTCCATGCGACGTTTGACGTTCTGGAATTCGCTCAATGCGGCGATACCGACATCCACCGGCACCCCGACATGACGGGCTGCCGCCAATGTCGCCAAGGCGTTCATGCGGTTATGTTCGCCGAGCAAGTCCCATTGCACGCGACCTTGCGGTTTGCCATCGAGCTGGACATCGAAACTGCCGTCTGCGGCGGGATGGGTCGCTTGCCAGCCACCCTGGGACTCGCCGAAGGTCTCGACCGGTGTCCAGCAGCCCCGCTGCAGTACACGCTGCAAGCTCTCTTCACGGCCATTGGCGACCACCAGTCCCTCACCGGGGACGGTACGCACCAGATGATGGAACTGGGTCTCGATCGCTGCGAGGTCGGCAAAGATATCGGCATGATCGAATTCGAGATTATTCAGGATCGCCGTACGCGGATGGTAGTGCACGAACTTGGAACGCTTGTCGAAAAAGGCGGTGTCGTACTCGTCCGCCTCGATCACGAAAAACGGGGACTGGCTGTGGGCATCCTGTTTCGGCGTGCCGGGCAAACGCGCCGAGATACCGAAATTCTGTGGTACCCCGCCGATCAGGAACCCCGGTGCCAGGCCGGCATATTCCAGGATCCAGGCCAGCATGGAGGCTGTCGTGGTCTTGCCGTGCGTACCCGCCACAGCGAGCACCCACTTACCCTGCAGTACGTTCTCCGCCAGCCATTGTGGGCCGGAGATATAGGGCAGCCCGCGATTGAGGATGGCTTCCATCAATGGGTTGCCGCGCGTGACGACGTTACCGATGACGTAGATGTCGGGCTGCAGATCGAGCTGGTCCGCGGAAAAGCCTTCGATGAGGGTGATGCCCTGGGCTTCGAGCTGGGTGCTCATCGGGGGATAGACGTTGGCATCGCAGCCGGTGACTCGATGCCCTGCGGCTTTGGCAAGTACGGCGATACCGCCCATGAAGGTGCCGCAAATGCCGAGGATGTGAATGTGCATGGGTGTGAGGTCTTAAGCGTTAGGCGATTGTAACAAACTCAACGCCAGCGCATAACATGGGCACCGTCATAATATGAGCGCGGCGATCAGCCCAGCCCGGCGTTGTCATGCGCCGGGCTACAAGTTAGGCGATAGCCAGCGCTCCAGATAGGACTTATCCAGCCCACGGCGCTTGGCCATGTCCTCCAGTTGATCCATGCCGATCTTGTCGACACTGAAATACTTCGACTCCGGGTGGCTGAAATAGAAGCCGGAGACCGCAGCGGCGGGGGTCATCGCGAACGAATCCGTCAGCGTCATGCCGATGTTCTCGGCTTGCAGCACGCGGAACATCTCGGTCTTGACCGTGTGATCCGGGCAGGCCGGATAGCCCGGCGCCGGACGGATACCGCGATAGCTTTCCTTGATCAAGGCATCCTTCTCCAGATGTTCGTCTGCGGCATAACCCCAGAAATCCGTACGCACCCGTTCGTGGAGGTATTCGGCGAAGGCTTCGGCCAGGCGGTCGGCGATGGACTTCAGCAGGATGCTGTTGTAATCGTCATGCGCGGCCATGAAACGCTGCTCATGCTTCTCGATGCCCAGCCCCGCGGTGACGGCGAACAGGCCAATGTAATCCGGCGTACCCTTGGGCGCGATGAAATCCGCCAGGCACTGGTTCGGGCGGGCGACGCCGTCGATCACGGGCTTCACCGTCTGCTGGCGCATGCCATACCAGGTGAAGTCGACAGTGCTGCGCGTATCGTCCGTGTAGATCTCGATATCGTCGTCGTTCACGGTGTTGGCAGGCAGCATCGCGACAACGCCGTTGGCCGTCAGCCAACGACCGTCGATGATCTTCTTCAGCATCGCCTGGCCTTCGGCGAAGACCTTTCTGGCCGCGTCTCCCACCACCGCGTCCTCGAGGATCGCCGGGTAGAAGCCGGCCAGGTCCCAGGTCTGGAAGAACGGACCCCAGTCGATGTATTCGGCGATCAGCGCAAGATCGATGTTGTTGAGTTCGCGACGCCCGATGAACTTGGGTTTCGCGGGTGCCGCGGCGCCCGTGAAGTCCAGCTTGGCCTTGTTGGCGCGTGCCTGCGCCAGGGTCAGTAGCGGCGTGCCCTTCTTGTTGGCGTGCTGGGTACGCACACGATCGTAATCCTTGGAGATCTCATCGATGTAAGCCTCGCGCTGCTCTGGCGTCAGCAGCGACTGCATGACCGAGACCGAACGCGACGCGTCCGGTACGTAGATCACCGGCCCTTCGTAATGCGGGGCGATCTTCACTGCGGTGTGCGCGCGCGAGGTGGTCGCGCCCCCGATCAACAGCGGCGTCTTCAGGCCGCGGAAATGCGCGTCACGCTGCATCTCTTTCGCCACATGCGCCATTTCTTCGAGTGAGGGCGTGATCAGGCCGGAGAGCCCGATGATATCGGCGTTCTCTGCCTTGGCCATGGCCAGGATCTCGGTCGCCGGCACCATGACGCCCATGTTCACCACTTCGAAGTTGTTGCACTGCAGCACCACCGAGACGATGTTCTTGCCGATGTCATGTACATCGCCCTTGACGGTAGCGATCACGACTTTGCCCTTGGGCTTGGCGACCACCCCCGTGCGTTGCTCTTCGGCGAGTTTCTCCTCCTCGATGAACGGGATCAGGTGGGCCACCGCCTGCTTCATGACACGTGCGGATTTCACCACCTGCGGCAGGAACATCTTGCCCTGGCCGAACAGTTCACCGACGACGTTCATGCCGTCCATCAGCGGCCCTTCGATGACATTGATCGGGCGCCCACCAGCGGCCATGATGGCCTGCCGCGCCTCCTCGGTATCTTCGACGATGAACTCGGTGATGCCGTGCACCATGGCGTGCTCCAGGCGCTTGTTGACCGGCACCGGGTTTTCCGGGGTGCCGCGCCATTCCTGGATCGAAGCTTCTTTCTTGCCGTCCGCCTTCAACGTGCCGGCGAACTCGATCATGCGTTCAGTGGCATCCGGACGACGGTTGAGCACCACGTCCTCGACGCGTTCGCGCAGTTCCGGGTCCAGATCGTCGTAGACACCCATCATGCCGGCATTGACGATACCCATGGTCATGCCCGCCTTGATGGCATGGTAGAGGAACACGGTATGGATCGCTTCGCGTGCCGGGTCGTTGCCGCGGAAACTGAAACTCACGTTAGAGACGCCCCCGGAGATCTTGGCATGCGGCAGGTTCTGCTTGATCCAGCGTGTGGCGTTGATGAAATCGACGGCGTAATTGTTGTGTTCCTCGATCCCGGTCGCGATGGCGAAGATGTTGGGAT
>CBFGLF010000088.1:0-7195 GCA_965649545.1 uncultured Methylotenera sp. | reverse complement strand
GAATCCGTGAACTGCATATCCTTGAACAGATGATGCCGGCTCAGCAGCTGGTGGCGTTTGCGCAGGAACTCGACATCCTTTTCGCCCCAGACGAAACTCTCATGCGGCGTGGGATTGATGAACTGGGTAGGCGTGGGTAACAGTCCCTGCTCGACCAGGTAAGACCAGTACTGCAGGGAGACTTCGAAGGCGGCGTTGATGGACAGTGCACGCTCGATCGCGATGTCGCCGTGTGCGTTCTGCGGGGTGTAATTGAGTTCGCAATAGCCGGCATGGCCGGTACCGGCGTTATTCCAGCCATCGGTACTCTCCTTGGCGACCTCGTCCAGACGTTCCACCATGACGATCTCCAGGGTCGGGTCCAGTTGCACCAGCATGGTCGCCAATGTGGCGCTCATCACCCCGCCGCCGACCAGCAGCACATCTACATTACGTTCAGCCATTACAGTCCAGACCCTTGCAGCAAATCAAACATCGCGTATCCATCAGATGAAACCGGCACAGGCATGCCGACGCCCGGACAGCATGATATGCGTCATCCCGGTTTCTGTCATCTAAGCATCTGTAAAGACTAGGCTTATCTCTTATATATCAGGATGTGATTTCGTGTAGTTCGTCGGTATGATGGCAAGCATGTCACCGACATTCCCGGAACACATACTGACGCCCCTACCGAGGTTGCGGACCGCCTGGTTCGCGGCGGTAGTGGTATTCGTCATCAGCCTGTTAGTGGTGGAGACGCTGGTCGAGGGCGAATTCGAGAAGATCCAGACCCGATCCAACCTCGACGCCGTGGCCTACGGCAGTACATTACGGACTCGGGTCGACCGTGAACTCAACAAGCTGCTCTATATCTCCGTCGGCCTCGAAAGCTACCTGCACGTCTATCACACCCAGCTCGAGCGCGACAAAGTGACGCAACTGCTGAGCGATCTCTATAAGCGCGGCCGCCATTTGCGTAACGTCGCGATCGCCATCGGCTATACCGTCACTTACGTCTTCCCGTTGCAGGGTAATGAGAAGGTCATGGGATTGAATTATCCCGACCTGCCCGCCCAATGGCCGCAAGTCAAACAGGCCGTCGATACCGCCAAGGGCGTGCTGGTCGGACCGCTCGACCTGGTGCAGGGCGGGTCCGGCTTGATCTATCGCTACCCGGTCTTCATCGACAACGCCTATTGGGGCATGATCTCCGTGGTCATCGATACCCCATCGTTCATGGAAGCGGCCTTCCAGGGCACACAAGGCAAAGGCTACGAGTTCGCCGTGCGCAATCGTGGCGCCGATGGCACCTTCGGCACGCCCTTCTATGGTGACCCGGCCCTGTTCGAACGGCCGGGCACCGTATTGATGAACAGCGAGGTCCCCGACGGCACCTGGCAATGGGCGATCAAGAGTCAGTCACCGCCGGCCTTCAACCTGGTCTGGATCATCCGGCTCATGGGCTGGCTGCTGAGCCTGGCGTTCGCTCTTGCGGTCTATGCATTCTTCCGCGAACGATCGCAGCTCGCGAATCTGGCCTTGTTCGATGAACTCACTGGGCTCGCCAACCGTCGACTGCTGACGGATCGGCTGGAGCAGACCATCCGCCGCCTCGGCCGCGAGCAGGACCAGCATTGCGCCGTCTTCTTCTTCGACCTGGATCACTTCAAGGAGATCAACGACAAGCATGGGCATGCCGCAGGAGACCAGGTCTTGATGAGTGTGGCGCAGGGCGTCAGCGAAGAGCTGCGTTTGAGCGACACGGTCGGGCGCTTGGGTGGCGACGAATTCGTCGTCATCTCCGCCTATTCGCGCAACCCGCAACACATCACGCAGATCGAGAAGCGGCTACGCAAAGGGATCGGCAAACCGATCCATTACGAGCAGCAGGAATTCAAGATCGGGGCGTCGATCGGGGTCGCGGTCTATCCGGAGGATGGGACGACCGCCGAACAATTGCTGGCGATCGCCGACCAGCGCATGTACGAGAACAAGAAGGCCCGTAAGGCGAGTCGCTGAGCGTTGGCGAACCCCATGAAAAAAGCCCCGAGAAGGGGCCTTTTTCAGAACATACCGGATGTCAGACGCGTCCAGTCAGCAAGAGGATCAGCAGGATCAACACGATGAGGCCAAGACCGCCGCTCGGGCCGTAGCCCCAACCGCTGCTGTAGCCCCACATGGGCAAGGCACCGACCAGCATCAGAATGAGGATAATCAGTAGTATGGTGGTAATGGACATCATGTCTCCTTTATTGTTATCAGGGATGGGGTTTACAGGGCGATCAGTTCATGAAGAAATAGATGATGACCAGCAGAATCGCAGGGACGCCGAGTAGCCAAGCCACTATGTATTTGATCATGCTGCTCTCCTTGTTAAGTCAAGGTTAAGGAAAGAAATGGGGATGAGGCGTGTACAACTGTATGCCGATGAATTCCGCAGGCTTATCGGGTGCATTCCTATTCTCCTGTCAGCGCACGCCGACAAATGAACGAACAGGCAGGCCTGACGGTCTGCCCTACATCCACTCCGTCACCACCTGATAGATCGCCCACATGCCAGAAACCGCAGCGCCCAAGAAGAACCTGTCATCGCTGGACAAGCTATGGCCCTTTCTCAAGCCCTACCGCGGCCAGTTGCTGCTGGCGTTCTTACTGCTGTCGACGGCTTCCGCCACCTTGCTGCTGGTGCCGCTGGCATTCCGCGACTTGATCGATTTCGGCTTCGGCCAGGCGCCGAAACAGGCCAGCGCCACGCTTAGCAATAGCCTGAGCCTCAATAGTCATTTCGGGGTGCTGTTCGGTCTCGCCTGTTTCTGGGCGATCACCGTCGCGGCAAGGTACTTCACGGTGTCCTGGATCGGCGAGCGCGTGACGGCCGATCTACGCACCGCGGTCTACAGCCGCGTGCTGACGCAGTCGCCACAGTTCTTCGAGACCTTGCAAACCGGTGAAGTACTCTCGCGACTGACGGGGGACACCACCCTGATCCAGACGGTAGTGGGTAGCTCCGCCTCGATGGGTCTGCGCAGCCTGTTCCAGTTCGTCGGTGGGATGGTGATGCTGGCGGTCACGAGCTTTTACCTGTTCTCGATCAACCTTGGCCTGATGCTGGTGCTGACCCTGCCCATCATCCTCATCGGGCGTTCGGTCAGGAAGCTGTCTCGCGAATCCCAGGACCGTATCGCCGACAGCTCCGCCCTGGCCGGCGAGATCCTCAACGCCATGCCGACCGTGCAGTCCTACACCCAGGAACAGCGCGAGATCGGCCGCTTCCGCGGCACCACGGAGATCAGCTTCCAGACCTCGATCCGGCGCGTGAAGATCCGGGCCGCGATGACCGCGTTCGTCATCACCGCCGTCATGGGCGCCATCATCTTCGTCCTCTGGCTGGGTGCGCGCCAGGTAGCAGACGGCACAATGACGGGCGGCCAGTTGGCCTCTTTCATCCTCTATGCCGCCATCGTCGCAGGTAGCGTAGGCACCATCGCCGAGGTCTGGGGTGACCTCATGCGCGCGGCGGGCGCGACGGAAAGGCTATTGGAGTTGCTGCATGCGACGCCGGCCGTGCTGGAACCGGCACATCCGGAGACGCCGAAGAACAACAAGGAAGCCTTGATCGAGTTCCGTGGGGTCAGTTTCCATTACCCGTCCCGGCTACAGGTGGCGGCACTGGATGGCATCGACCTGGAGATCCGCCCCGGCGAGACGGTCGCGCTGGTCGGCCCTTCCGGTGCCGGCAAGACGACCATGCTGCAACTGATCCTGCGCTTCTACGATGTGACGGCGGGCGAGATCACCATCAACGGCCAGGATATCCGCCATCTCAGCCTGGAAAGCCTGCGCAACATGATCGCCGTCGTGCCACAAGACCCGGTGATCTTTTCCGCCAACGCCTTGGAGAACATCCGCTACGGCCGGCCTTATGCGACGGATGCCGAAGTCATGCTGGCCGCCAAGGCCGCCCAGGTCGACGAATTCATCCACCGACTGCCGGACGGCTATGCGACCTTCCTCGGCGAACGCGGCACCCGACTCTCCGGGGGGCAACGCCAGCGTATCGCTATCGCCCGCGCCATCCTCAAGGACGCGCCTATCTTGCTGCTGGACGAAGCCACCAGCGCGCTCGACGCCGAATCCGAAGTCCTGGTGCAACAAGGGCTGAACACGGCGATGCAGGGCCGCACCACCCTCATCATCGCGCATCGTCTGGCGACGGTGCAAAAGGCTGACCGCATCATCGTCATGGAACATGGCAAGATCGTCGAGACCGGCTCGCCCACGGAATTGCGCAACCAGTCGGGACTCTATGCCCGCCTGGCGAGCCTGCAGTTCGACCAGAACGAACCAGCCGAACCCGCCTGAGATTCCCCTTGATCCAGGTCGGTGTCTGCCTGCGACGCAGTCGCCGCCGCCTGTAGAACTTTAAAGCGGAGCAATGCTCCAAGCTGCAGTTCATTCACCAAGAAGTCAGATCATGTCACGTACGTTATCGGTGTTCGTCACCAGCCTCCTGTGTTGCCTAGGCACCCCCTCCGCGTGGGCTTGTGATAAAGCCGCCGACCAAGCTAGCTTACTGTCCCTCGAATCCAAGGCCTTGCTCGACAACGCCCCCACCTTCCGGCATGGCTGGGAGGACGGCAACATCCGGTTGCAGTTCAAGGATCATCGTTCGCAAGCCGAGGGCTGTCATGCCACGATGCAACTGACCCTGCCGCAAGCCGACCTCGACGAGGTGAACGCCTATCTCGAGCAACACCCGGCCAAGCGCATCCTGCTCGGCGCACAGGGCTACGCCATTCCGGAGAACCGACTCATCGAAGTGGATTATGGTTACCAGGTGAAGGGCGATGCTATCGTCCCGCAGAACGCGGACAATAAGCCGCTGAAAGACCTGCACCACAGCATCGAGTTCATGTATCAGCTGCTGGCACAGACGCGTGCCGACGTCACTTCCGCATCGCGCAATACGCAGCCATGGCCAGCGGAGCGCAAAGCTCAGGAGAGCAAACGTTGCGCCGATACCTTGAAAACGGATGGTGCACCGATCGGGAGCGCCTGCGATTGCCGCATCGAAAAACTGGCACTGCTGATCAGCCCGCGCCAACAGGAACTGGTCGACTTTCTGCTCGCACAGCCCTATTCCACGGCCACGGGCGCCCTGATCGGCTACACCGAACAGAGTAAGGCCATCAACCACAGCTGCGGTCTCACGAAGCGCTAGCCAGAAACTGCTTTCGCCACGATCGCTGCCCTCACGCTTGCATCATTTGGTGCAAGCGCACAGTTATTGTGCGAAAAATCCTCGATCCGCTTTGCATAAACTTGTCATGGATAAGTTTTCTAAGCCCTTGTCTTTATACATACAAATTTTCCAAAAAAATCGATTGGCATAGCTGTTGCTTATGGGTGACTGAATCATTCACCGTTGGGTCAGGCAATGCTCCGGGTCATGCTGGTCGATAATCACTTGGAGCGCACGGCTCCGTTGAAGCAGACGCTCTCTGAAGCGGGCTACGAGGTGATCGCGCACCTGACGGATACGGCCAACCTGGATGATGCGGTACGGAAATTGCAACCGGATGTGGTGATCATCGATACGGATTCACCGAGCCGGGATACGTTGGAACACATTTGCGTGATGTCGGCGAATACGCCGAAACCGATCCTGATGTGTACGCATGACGGCAATACGGACAAGATCCGCGAAGCAACGAAAGCCGGTGTGAGCGCGTATATCGTGGGCGGCCTGACGAACGAACGTCTGAAGCCCATCATGGATGCAGCGATCGCCCGCTTCGACGAATTCAAGGCGTTGCGCCACGAGCTGAACGAAGTGAACAGCAAACTGGCGGATCGCAAAGTGATCGAGAAAGCCAAGGGCTTGCTGATGAAACAGCGCGGCATCGATGAAGATGAAGCGTATCGGCTGCTCCGTAACATGGCGATGAACCAGAATATCCGCTTGGCCACGTTGGCCGAGCAAGTGGTCCAGGCAGCAAAGTTGCTGCTCTGAATCACTAACGGGCCCTAGAGGCCACCGCTCTTTCAGCAATACGGGTTGCCCTCACCGGCACACCCCTGTAATACCGGGCCAGGGTTGGCCCACCGGACAAAGGCGTCCTTGCTACGGATCATATCCGCCAGCAGGACGCCTTTTTTATTTGGATGTTTCGTTAGGAGAACTAGATGAGCGTTGACCAGAAAAAGCCTGGAGTCACCACTGCCGAGACCTCGGTCGATAGCGGCCGCCGCAATTTCTTCCGGGCCAGCGCCGCGGGTGTCATGGGTGCCTCGGCCCTGCTCGGCATCGTGCCGGAGCAGATCCGCAACAGTGCCTGGGCCGCCGGCACGGATGCGCCCGAGATCACGGAAGTGAAGATCGGCTTCATCCCGCTGACCGACTGCGCCCCTATCGTCGTGGCTGCCGAGATGGGCTTCGACAAGAAGTACGGCATCAAGATCACACCGTCCAAGGAAGCGTCATGGGCCGCCATCCGCGACAAGCTGGTGAACGGCGAACTGCAGGGGGCCCATGTCCTGTATGGCCTGATCTATGGCGTGCAGATGGGCATCGGCGGCCAGCAGAAGGACATGGCCAACCTGATGACGCTGAACAACAACGGCCAGGGCATCACGCTCTCCAACCAGCTCAAGGAAAAGGGCGTCACTTCCGGTGCGACCCTGAAGCGGCTGCTCGATAACGAGAACCGCGATTACACCTTCGCCCAGACTTTCCCCACCGGCACCCATGCCATGTGGCTCTACTACTGGCTAGCCTCCAACGGCATCCATCCGTTCAAGGACGTCAAGACCATCGTCGTGCCGCCACCGCAGATGGTCGCCAACATGCGTATCGGCAATATGGACGGCTATTGTGTCGGCGAGCCGTGGAACGCACGGGCCATCTACGACAAGATCGGCTTCACCGTCGCCACCACGCAAGACATCTGGGTGGACCATCCGGAGAAGATCCTCGGCGCCACCGCAGATTTCGTCGCCAAGAACCCCAATACCGCGCGTGCCATGATCATGGCCATCCTCGACGCCTGCCGCTATATCGACGCCACCGCCAACCGCTCCAAGGTAGCGCAGCTGATCTCGAGCAAATCCTATGTGAACGCGCCGGAAGAGGTCATCGAAGGCCGCTTCCTCGGCCACTACGACAACGGCATCGGCAAGAAATGGGAAGACCCGAACTACATGAAGTTCTTCA
>CBFGLF010000087.1:0-7538 GCA_965649545.1 uncultured Methylotenera sp. | reverse complement strand
CCCAGAAAGGTCCGCAACGCGCCGAACTGGAACGCGCCGGCATAATCCAGCGCGTGCTTCATGACGACCCAGTTATATCCCCAGAGCGCCGCCAGCAACAGCAGCGCCATGAAGGCACGGACGGTTTGTGAGGTGTTGGACATGATGGCTTCCCGTTTGCGGCAAGTGTCGCTTAGTTCCAGATATGTGTATAGGTCTTCCAGCTACCGTCGATCTGACGACGGAACACCAGTTGCAGGCTGCCTTTGAATGCTTGGCGCTCGCCCGCTTCGTTGACCGCGGCCGCACTCCAGAACCCGCGCTGCATCGCGAGATTGCCGTCGACGAGGGTGTCGGCGATATCGATCTTGTGGTCGACGACCCCTTGCCCGATGAGGTTGCGCCAGAATTCGACGATCGCCTTACCGCCGGTCACAGGCGCTGCACCTGACGGCATCACCGTCGCTTCGTCGTCGTAGAAGGCGGCGACCACCGCCGGTTGCTGGCTATTGAACGCTTCGTCCCAACGGGTGTTGAGATCGCGCAGTAGTGCCTCTGTCGGGACTTGCTGTTGTGCTGCTTGTTGCATATCAGACTCCTGTACTCAAGTTAAAAAAATTATGATTAGTCGCCTAACTATTAAGGCAAAAAAATATCAACCTCGTCTAAAGGCACCGATGCCGCCCGTGATCAGGTCCAGCATCTCGTGCAGACTCGCGCGTTGCGATTCGTTCAGTCCCGACATGCAGGCGCGCAAGCGGCTGTAATAATCGGGCATCACGGCATCCAGCCTGTCCTGCCCGGCCTGCGTCAGCTTGACCGAGATACGGCGACGATCCTCGGGATCGAAAATGCGCTCGACCAGACCGTCCCGCTCCAGCCCATCGATCAAACCGGTCATGGTGGCGCGGGTGACGCCGGCTTTATCGGCCAAGACGGATGGGGTCGAGATCAGGGTCTCTTCCCGCATCAGCAGGATGAGCACCCACCAGCGTCCCTGCAACAGACCATGTCGGCTCAGACACTCATCCAGCGCCGTCGACAGGTCGGTGGCTACGCGTAGTAGATGCAAAAAAGACGAGATCGCACTGATATCCGCTTGCGGATAGCGCTGTGCGAACTTTTGCAGCACCTCTGGGGTTGGCAGGTCTCGTAATTGCAACATGATTAGCACCATTATAGTTAGGTGGCTAACTATGTCAAGCAGCAATGTTTGGGCTTATCGCATTAAGGTGTATATTTTTAATCATTCAAAGAACAAACAAAAATGAGGAGGAGACGATGAAAACCGTCAGTCAATTGCTCGACACCAAAGGGCGCCAGATCTTCTCGGTCGCGCCGGAAAGCATGGTCTACGATGCGCTGCTACTCATGGCGGAGCACCACATCGGCGCCTTGCTCGTCATGCGCCGCGATGAGCTCGTCGGCATCTTCTCGGAACGCGATTACGCACGCGAAGTGATCATCAAGGGCCGCACTTCCGCCACCACCGCGGTGCAGGACATCATGTCGACCAAGCTGATCACCGTGTCCCCCGACAGCACCGTCGAAGAGTGCATGAACCTGATGTCTGGGAAACGGATCCGCCACCTGCCGGTGCTGGAACATGGCAAGGTCATCGGCCTGCTCTCCATCGGCGATCTGGTGCAGGCGACCATCGAGTACCAACAGTTCCTGATCAAGCAGCTGGAAAGCTACATCCAGGGCTGATGCCACCACGCTAGCGCGGCGCGGTAGCCGCAGGCTCTGCCGCCGCGTCCTCGAATTCCTGTCTCAGCAACCGCGCCAGTTCCTCCCGTGCGCGATGGCTGTTCTCGATCAGCTTCTCGTCGTCATGCCGGATCGATAGCGATTCCTGCATCATGCGTTCGTCATGCTTGCGGAAATGCTGCACCGCCCGGCTCGCCTTGGCCTGGTCATACCCGATCTCCCGCAGCATCTTCTCCGCGAGATGCAAGGCCGAAAAGAAGGTCTCCCGCACCACCTCGATCTCCAGCGCCATGAAATCGAAGGCGTGTGTCCGGTTACGGGCACGGGCCAGGATCCGCACATGGGGATAATGGGTCTTCACATATCGCGCCGTCTCCAGGGCATCCTCGGGATCATCGATCGCCAGCACGAATAATCTGGCCTGCGCGATACCGGCAGCTTCCAGCACATCTGGCCGGGTGATGTCGCCGTAATAGGCCTTGAAGCCGAATTGTCTGACCAGCTCGATCTGGTTGGGGTCGTATTCGATCACGGTCGGGGGAGTGCCGACGCCGTTCAGCAATCGGGTCAGGACCTGTCCGACCCGACCGAAGCCGGCGATGATGATGGGGCGTTGTGTCTCGAAATCGTCATGCCCCTCGACAGGCTGGTTGAGGGTGCGCTGCGCCCAGCGACCATAGATCAACATGAGCAAGGGGGTCGTCAGCATCGACACGGCGACGATGGCGTTGAGCGTGCTCGCTGACTGTGGGTCGAGTGCGCCCAGTTGAGAAGCCGCACTGAACAGGACGAAGGCGAACTCGCCGATCTGCGACAGCACCAGCGCGAACATCAGCGCATCCGCCTTGCAATGACCGAAGCGGCGGGCCAGCGGATACAGCAGCAGTATCTTCAGCAATACCAGACCCAGCGCCAGGCCGACGATCATCAGGGGCGATTGCCAGACCAATCCGAGATCGACGGACATGCCGACCGCGATGAAGAACAGGCCTAATAGCAGCCCCTTGAAAGGATCGATATCCAGTTCCAGCTCCTGCCGGTATTCTGAATCCGCCAGCAACACGCCCGCCAGGAACGCACCCAGCGCCATCGACAAACCGACCAGCTGCATGAGCAGCGCCACGCCCATGACGAGGAATAGCGCGAAGGCGATGAAGATCTCGCGCAAGCCGGTGTTGGCGATATAACGCAACACTGGCCGCAACAGGTATTTGCCAGCCAGCACGACGAAGAGGATGACGCCCACCGCCTTGGCGATATTCAGCCACTCGACCCCGGCGGAGGCGCTGTGCGGCACCAGCAAGGCCAAGAGCAACATCAGCGGGATGACGGCAAGGTCCTGGAACAGCAGCACGGAAAAAGCCGCCTGCCCTGCCGGTTGCTGCAGCACGCCGCGTTCGGTCATGGTCTGCACGGCGATCGCGGTGGACGACATCGCGATCCCCATCGCGGCCACCAGCGCCAGTCGCCAATCCAGACCGAAGCCGACAGCGATCGATGCGGCGACGGCGATGGTAGCCAGCACCTGCAATCCGCCAAGGCCGAAGATCGGCAACCGCAAGTCCCAGAGCTTATCCAGGTCCAGTTCGAGGCCGATGAGGAACAGCATCATCACCACACCGAATTCCGCGAAGTGCAGCACGGTCTCGACCTCGGCGATCAACCCCAACCCCCATGGGCCGATGATGATGCCGGCGATCAGATAGCCCAGCACCGAACCGAGACCGATACGTTTGGAGAGCGGCACGGCGATGATGGCCGCGCCCAGGTAGATGATGCTCTGCAGCAGCAGTGGGGGGATATGGATCTCGTTCATGGGCACCTGCCAGCAGGGAAAGAGGTTGTATTGGGACGCCACCGGACCTGCCGTTATCGGCAACGGCAGGCTAGGTCAGTCGCTAAGCTCAGGTGATTAATTAAGCTCGCTCACCCTGGCTCACTTGGGTGCGCTCATTCGCCGATGATCTTGACCAGCACGCGCTTCTTGCGGCGGCCGTCGAATTCACCGTAGAAGATCTGTTCCCACGGGCCGAAATCCAGCTGGCCGTCGGTGATGGCGACGACGACTTCACGCCCCATGACCTGACGTTTCATGTGCGCATCGGCGTTGTCCTCGCCGGTGTCGTTATGACGATAGCCGGAGACCGGTTCGTGCGGCGCCAGCTTTTCCAGCCATTGGGTGTAGTCATGATGCAGGCCACGTTCATCGTCATTGATGAAGACACTGGCCGTGATGTGCATGGCATTCACCAGCACGAAGCCCTCCCGCACCCCGCTCTCGCGCAGGCATTCGCGGACTTGCGAAGTGATGTTGATGAAGGCCACGCGGGTCGGCGGATTGAACCAGAGTTCTTTACGGAAACTTTTCATCTTTTGCCTCGATCAGGTGTTGTTGCCCAAAATCATATCGCCTGCCGCCATCACTGTCGAATGCCGTCGGCGCTGATGCCCATGCGCTTCAGGACATGTTCGGACATGCCAAGCGCCAGCTCGTGCTCACCCATGAACACCTTGCCCAGCTCCTCGCGCTCCAGCATGGCGGCCTCTTCGTCGCTATGGGTACGCAGGATGATCTCGATGCCCGGATTCAAGGTGCGGGCGGTCTCCACCATCTTGCGGACGCCGAAGGTATCGGGGGTGGCGACCACCAGCATGCCGGCACGCGCGATGTGCGCTTGTACCA
Source organism: uncultured Methylotenera sp. (assembly GCA_965649545.1). Classification (GTDB taxonomy): domain Bacteria; phylum Pseudomonadota; class Gammaproteobacteria; order Burkholderiales; family Methylophilaceae; genus CABHOJ01. The sequence goes on along the minus strand of CBFGLF010000087.1, from coordinate 3,166 downwards.
GCACCACCGGGTCTGCCGCATCGCCGGATACCGCCGGGATGTTCTGCGACCGCAGCTTCTCGACGATCTCCCGGTTCTGTTCTGCGACGACGAAAGGCACGCCCGCCGTGGTCAAGGCGGCGGCGATACGTCTACCGACACGGCCATAACCCACCAGCACCACCTGGCCCGACAGGTAATGTTCTTCCACCGTCATCGGTAGTGCGGCCAGCGGGTCGTCCCGCATCTCCAGTTTACGGGCGAGTGGCGAGCGGGCACGGATGAAGCGCTGCACCGGTTCGATCGCCGTGAAGATGAAGGAATTGAGTGCGATGGAGATCAAGGCACCCGCCAGGATCAGGCTCTGCCCTTCGAGCGGCAGCAAGCCGAGGGCCACACCCATGCCGGCCAGGATGAACGAGAACTCGCCGATCTGCGCCAGACTGGCGCCGACGGTCAAGGCCGTATTGAGCGGATAGCGGAACGCCAGCACCAACGCGATGGCAGCCAGCGTCTTGCCGATGATGATGATGCCGGCGACCACGACCACGCGTAGCGGCTCTTCGATCAGGACCGCCGGGTTGAACAGCATGCCCACCGAGACGAAGAACAGGACCGAGAAAGCGTCGCGCAAGGGCAGGGATTCTTCCGCCGCCCGATGGCTGAATTCGGATTCGCGCAGCATCATGCCGGCGAAGAACGCGCCCAGCGCGAACGACACATCGAACAACTTGGCCGACCCGTAAGCCACGCCGACGGCCGCGGCGAGCACGCACAGCGTGAACAGTTCGCGCGAACCGCTGCGGGCCACCAGCCAGAGGATCTTTGGGAACAGGCGGCGCCCGACCACCAGCATCAGCACCATGAAGGCGACGACCTTCGCCAGGGTGATGCCCACCGTCCACCACAGGCTGGTATCAGGTTGCACTTCACCGCCGGGCAGCTTGCCTCCGAGCAACCCAGCGACCGCCGGTAGCAAGACCAGCACCAGCACCATGACCAGATCCTCGACGATCAGCCAGCCGACGGCGATGCGGCCGTTGATCGACTCCAGTACACCACGTGCCTCCAGAGCGCGTAGCAAGACCACCGTGCTGGCAACCGACAATGCCAGGCCGAACACCAGTGCCCCGCCGAATGACCAGCCCCAGGTCATGGAGATCGCCACGCCAAGCGCGGTGGCCACGGCGATCTGCACGATAGCGCCCGGTACCGCGATGCGCCGTACCGCCAGCAAGTCGTGCAGGGAGAAATGCAAGCCGACACCGAACATCAGCAACATGACGCCGATCTCCGCCAATTGCCCGGCGAGCTGTATATCGGCGACGAAGCCTGGCGTGCCCGGTCCAATGACGATACCTGCGACGAGGTAGCCTACCAACGGCGGCATGCGCAAGCGTGAGGCGAGATATCCGAGGATGATCGCCAGCCCGAAAGCGGCGGCGATGGTACTGATCAGACTGACGTCATGCGGCATTCACAAAAACCTTTCACTACATTGATCCTCTCGCTCGCGGTCAGCGAGCGACGTAAATTCATCCTACATGCAAATAGGCGCAATTCCGATCACCCTGACAACCGCGGGCGACTATTCTGGAATCGCTGATTTTCACCGGACCCGGTCCGTGAAACATTGGCTGAAGACGGTGGCTGCAAAGCGACCGTCTTCTTATTTACGCTTCCCCGATAGCCATCAAGGAGAATGTGCGTGGCGACTCAACTATACCAGTCCTGTATCGATTCCTGCCAGAAAGCCTTGCTCGCCTGCGAGGCTTGCGCCGAGGCCTGCAAGGCCGAAGAGGATGCTGACATGATGCAACGCTGCATCGCCCTCGATACCGATTGTGCCGAGTTCTGCAAATTGGCCATGGATTTCATGCAGCGCGAAAGCGAGTTCGCCAGCCTGATCTGCGAGGACTGCGCCGAGATCTGCCGCGAATGCGCTGAAGAATGTGCCAGGCATCCGCATGAGCATTGCCAGCTGTGCGCCAAGATGTGCCACGCCTGTGCCGACAACTGCCTGAGCATGGCTTACAACAGTTGAGCCTCAACCCGTGAAACGCTTAGCCCGCTTCTACAGATTGTTTCGCAAGCGGCAACGGTGAATTTCTCCGTGCACTGATTCTGAATATCTCGTTTCTGGGCAAACTTCAGTCGTCTACAACTTCTGAAGGATCGAAAATGAAATTCCCAGTCCGTTATTCAACATTCGCTGTCGCCGTGGGTATCATGGCTATCGTATCCACGTTTTCCTTGCATGCCGGTGCCGCAGGTACCGAACTAACCCACAGCGCCCGCTCGGCGCAAGCGACTCAAGCGGTTTCCTATCACACCGTCAGTATCGATGGCGTCAAGGTGTTCTACCGCGAGGCAGGCCCGAAGGATGCCCCTACTGTGTTGCTGCTTCACGGGTTCCCATCCTCGTCACACATGTTCCGCAACCTGATCCCGCAGCTTGCCGATCGCTATCATGTCATCGCGCCTGATTATCCTGGCTATGGCCAGAGCGATCAGCCCGCGATGGGGAAATTCACCTATAGCTTTGACAATCTTGCAGCTGTGGTCGACCAACTCACCACGCATCTTGGTCTCAGCAAGTTCGCCATCTACGTACAGGATTACGGCGCGCCCATCGGTTACCGCATCGCCTCCGCACACCCGGAGAAGATCAGCGCCATCATCGTGCAGAACGGTAACGCCTACGATGAAGGGATCGACAACGCATTCTGGGCACCCTTGAAGGCGTACTGGAAGGACAAGACTGAAGCGAATGCAGCCAAACTACGTCCATTCTTCGAGCTGGAGGCGACCAAGTGGCAGTATTCCGAAGGCTTCCGCGATCCGGCGACCAATGTCAGCCCCGATGCCTGGATGATGGATCAGGCCTATATGGACCGTCCGGGCAATAAGGCTATCCAGCTCGAGTTGTTTTACAGCTACGGCACCAACCCCCCGCATTACCCTGCATGGCAAGCGTATTTCCGCAAGCACCAGCCGCCGATGCTGATCGTATGGGGCAAGAACGACAAGATCTTCCCGGCTGCCGGCGCTACCCCCTACCTTCGCGACTTGCCCAAGGCAGAGTTGCACCTGCTCGATACCGGCCATTTCGCGCTTGAAGAAGATGGGAACGAGATCGCCGGACTGATCCGGGATTTCCTTGGCCGCCAAGTGAAGCCCTGATCGC
>CBFGLF010000086.1:0-7568 GCA_965649545.1 uncultured Methylotenera sp. | reverse complement strand
AGATGGAACAGGAGGCGATGAAGCTGATCACGCAGATCCCCGGCGTGAAGTCGGCGATCTCCGGTGTCGGTCGTGGCGAGAGCCCGGCGGATCCCCAGGCGCAGAACGAGTCCTCGCCTATCGTCAGCCTGAAACCGCGAGACGAATGGCCCGAAGGCTGGACCCAGGACACCATCGGTGCCGAGATCCAGAAGCGCTTACGCGTATTGCCGGGTGCCCAGGTCGTCATGGCCCAGCCGATCTCGGACCGTGTCGATGAATTACTGACCGGTGTGCGTTCCGACGTCGCGGTGAAAGTCTTCGGCGAAGATATGATGGTGCTGAAGTCCAAGGCCGAAGAGATCGCCAAGATCGCGGGCGATATCCGCGGGGCAACGGATATGCGGGTGGAGAAGGTCTCCGGCCAGCAGTACATGAACATCATCATCGATCGTCAGGCGATCGCGCGGCATGGTCTCAATGCCTCGGATGTCCATGACGTGATCGAGACCGCCATCGGCGGCAAGGTCGCGACCGAGATCTATGAAGGTCAGCGTCGTTTCAGTGCTGCCGTGCGTTTCCCGGAGGATTTCCGTAACAATATCGAGGCCATCTCGAATATCCTCGTCACCTCAGCCAACGGCTCGCGCGTCGCACTGAGTGACCTGGCGAAGATCGAGATCCGCGATGGCCCGGCGCAGATCAGCCGTGAACTGGCCAAGCGTCGTATCGTGGTCGGCATCAACGTCAAGGACCGTGACCTCGGTGGCTTCGTTGCCGAGCTGAAGGAAGTGCTCGATACCAAGTTGAAGCTGCCGGACGGCTATTACCTGGAATACGGCGGCCAGTTCCAGAACCTGGAGCGTGCCCTAGGGCATTTGTCGGTCATCATCCCGATCACCATCGCGGCGATCTTCTTCCTCCTGTTCCTGCTGTTCAACTCGTTGCGCTACGCGACCATGATCATCATGGTGCTGCCGTTCGCGTCGATCGGCGGCATCATCGCGCTGTTCGTGACAGGGGAATACTTGTCGGTGCCTGCCTCGGTCGGCTTCATCGCCTTATGGGGGATCGCGGTATTGAACGGGGTGGTGCTGGTCTCGTACATCCGTACCTTGCGTGACGACGGCAAGAGCCAGATGGACGCGATCGTCGAAGGCTGCAAGCAGCGGTTCCGTCCGGTGATGATGACGGCGACCGTGGCTATGCTCGGTTTGGTGCCGTTCCTGTTCGCGACCGGCCCTGGCTCCGAGATCCAGCGCCCATTGGCGATCGTGGTGATCGGTGGTCTGATCACCTCCACCCTGTTGACACTGGTGGTGGTGCCGACCTTGTACAAGAAGTTCGAAGAAGAACGTATCGAAGCCTGATCGATCCTGTATTTCGATCAGACAGACAAGCAGGTTTGAAAGGAAAGCAAGATGAAAGAGATCAAAGCGATAGTCCCGCCGCAACGGCTGCCCAAGATCCGGTCTGCCCTGCGTAACATCAAGGGATTCCCCGGCATGACCGTGACCAAGGTCGAGGGCTGCGGTCACCATGTCGCCAAACCGACGCACGGCATCCGCGAGGAACTGACGGACTACAGTCCCAAGGCGCGCATCGACATGGTGGCGCCCGACGAACTCGTCGAGGGTATCCTGCAGATCCTGGTCGAGGTGGGCCAGACCGGGCAGGTCGGTGACGGTATCGTCTGGGTCACCCCGGTCGAGCGCATGATCCGGCTCTCCGAACAGGTCACCGTACTGGATTGCTAACAAGTCCAATAAAGGCTCCGTGAGGAGCCTTTATTTTTGGTCTTTTCAGAAATAAACGTTGGGCATATACTAATCTGTATAGCCGTTGAATCTCATATAAGAATAATGTCGCGTCTTGAGGAGGAATTGCAATGAACAAGCCTGTGGATCTGTCAGTCAAAACCTATCATGGCGGTTGCCCGCACGATTGTCCCGATACCTGCAGCATGGTGTTCACGGTCAAGGACGAGAAACTCATCTCCGTCACCGGTAACCCTGACCATCCGATGACCCGCGGCGGGCTTTGCGTCAAACTCAAGGATTACGAAAAACGGCATTATCATCCGGATCGCCTGCTGTATCCGATGAAGCGTACCGGCCCCAAGGGCAGCAAGCAGTTCACGCGCATCACCTGGGACGAAGCACTGGATACCATCGTCGAGCGCTGGCAAGCCCTGATCAAGGAACATGGACCGCGCGCCATCCTGCCAGCCAGTTACCTCGGCAACCAGGGGCTGGTGCATGGCTTGAACGGCGGCGACGCTTTCTTCAACCGCCTCGGTGCGACGGTCTGCGAACGTACCTTCTGCGGCGAAGGTTCCTGCACCGCCTGGCTGTTGACCGTCGGCCCGACCGCCGGTGTCGATCCGGAAAGCTTCATCCACTCCAAGTACATCGTTATCTGGGCCTGCAATTCAGTGTCCACCAACCTGCACCACTGGCACATCGTCAAGGAAGCGCAAAAGAAAGGCGCCAAGGTCGTCGTCGTCGACTCCTATGCCTCCAAGACCGCCAAGGAAGCTGACTGGCACATCGCACCCAAGCCGGGGACAGATGGCGCACTGGCCATGGCCATGATGCACGTCATCATCGCAGAAGGCCTGGTCGACCAGGATTACGTCGACAATTACACCGTCGGCTATAAGGAGCTCGCCGAGCGCGCCGCGACCTGTACCCCGGAATGGGCCGCCAAGATCACCGGCATCCCGGCTGACGATATCCGCAGGTTCGCCCGCGAATACGCCACCACCCCGCCCGCCGCGATCCGTCTCGGCGTCGCGCTGGAACGTAACTACGGCGGTAGTCAGGCCATCCGTGCGGTGACCTGCCTGCCGGCGCTGATCGGCGCCTGGCGCCATGTCGGCGGCGGTGCCCTGCAGTTCCCGGTGTGGGAGCATCCGTACCGTTTCGACGTGATCTCGCGTCCTGACCTCATCCCCGAAGGTACGCCGGTGGTCAACATCCTGCAGCTCGGCCGTGCGCTGACCGGCGAGATTCCGCTCGAGACCCCGATCAAGTCGCTGATGGTATGGAACACCAACCCGGTGACGCAATCGCCGGAGACCGACAAGATCATCAAGGGCCTGGAACGGGAAGACCTGTTCACCATCGTCGCCGACCATTTCATCTCGGATACCGCGGCCTACGCCGATATCGTGCTGCCAGCCGCCATGGGCGCCGAGATGGAGGATATGATCCTCTCCTGGGGCCACCTCTACCTGACCTACAACACCAAGTGCATCGAACCGCCGGGCGAAGCGTTGCCGAACAACGAGATCTTCCGTCGGCTGGCCAAGCGTTTGGGCTTCGAGGAAGACAACTTCAAGTGGTCGGATAGCGAGTGCCTGGAACATTACGTGGCCTGGGATTCCCCAGCCTGCGACGGCATCGATCTGAACTACCTGCGCGAGCATGGCTTTGCCCGTCTCAAGGTCGGCACCAAGGACGACCGTGCGCCACACAAGCAGGGGAACTTCCCGACGCCGACCGGTAAATGCATGTTCTATGTCGAAGGTGCCAAGAACTTCGTTGCCGGGCCGTTCCGCCAGATGTACGAAGGCTTCCAGCCGCTGGAGGATCTCGATCCGCTACCGGGCTATGTGCCCAATCGCGAGTCGGTGGACACCAATCCGGCACTGGCGGCGAGGTATCCGCTCAGCATCATCTCGCCCAAGAGTCATGGCTTCCTCAATTCCTGTTATGCCAACGTGGCAGAGAAGATCAAGGGGCAGGGCGAACAGTTCGTGATGGTGAATCCGGCGGATGCCGATATGCGTGGTATCACCGAAGGTGCCAAGGTGCGGGTGTTCAACGATCGTGGTGGCTTCGAGGGTGAAGCGCGCATCACCAAGGACGTGAATCCTGGGATCGTGGTGGCGACGCTGGGTTACTGGCGACAGTTGAATAACGGCACGGTGAATTGCATCAGCTCAGCAGAGTTTGGGGATATGGGGCATTCGACCACGTTCTCCGATAATCTGGTGGAAGTGCAGCTCAGTTAGCGTTAGTGCTTAGGGAGTGAAGCAGGCCATATTGCAGAAACGATATGGCCTGCTTCACTTCAATGATGTTGGCTTCTGCTTAGCTGGCATCCGGCATAACGATGCGGATCTCACGCGTACCGATCTTGGCGCCGGTGACTTCGTCCACTGCTACCGCTTTGATCTCTGTACCTGTTTCAGCATCCAAAAAGCGCACCAGTTTACCGCCTTGACGGTGTTGACGCCCCCATTCTCCTATCACGAACAGCACCGGCAGGAAGTCGCGACCAGCGGCTGTGAGCACATACTCATCACGCGGTGGATGGTCGGAATAACGCCGCTTTTCAAGCAGTCCTTCCTCAGTTAATGCGGCTAGTCGTCGCGTCAATATCGTAGGCGCGATCCCTAGGCTTTTCCGAAACTGGTCGAATCGTGTCAGGCCCCCGTGGGCATCCCGCAGTATCAGCAGACTCCACGCATCACCGGCTACAGCCAAGCTGCGGGCGATCGGACATGGCTCATTGCGAATATTTTCATTGTCCATACTATTTCGATAGTGACTATTCTTCAAATTGGGAGTATTGTTACTTTCGAAATGATAGTAACACTTCAACGATGAGCAATCTACCCTGAATGGAGAATGAATGATGAACAAAAACGGTATCAGTGTCGCACTCGTCACTGGCGCATCTTCAGGCATAGGCAAGGCAACGGCAGAAAGACTCGCCAAGGCTGGTTACAAAGTCTACGGTACGAGTAGAAAAGGTGGCCAATCCAGTCAGAATGCCTTTGAAACGCTGGCTTTGGACGTGACCAGTGACGCTTCTGTCGAATCCGCTATCCATGAGTTGATCACGCGTGAAGGACGCATCGATCTGCTCGTCAACAATGCAGGGTTCAGTGTCGCTCCTGCTGGAGCGGAAGAGAGTTCGATCAAGCAAGCCCAGTCCATCTTCGATACCAATTTTTACGGAATCGTACGCATGACCCGTGCGGTCGTTCCTTTCATGCGCGCACAAGGGCGTGGTCGTATCCTTAATATCAGTTCCGTACTGGGATTTTTACCGGCGCCTTATATGGCGCTTTATGCTGCCACCAAGCATGCGGTAGAGGGCTATTCCGAATCACTCGATCATGAGTTACGTGGGCTGGGCATCCGTGTCTCGACTATTCAACCGGCCTATACGAAGACGGCATTTGAAGCGAACACACTCGAGCCCGACGCGAAACTCGATGAATATCAGCAGATACGCGCGGCCTTGGAAAAAAGAATGAAGCTGCTAATCGAAGCAGGGGATGCGCCGGAAATCGTGGCGGATGTAGTGCTTAAAGCGGCTCTGGCCAATCACCCAAAACTCAAATATACGGCAGGTGCTTTCGCTTTTCGTCTGAAGTTACTTCGGAAATTCGCGCCCGCAACCCTAATGGATGCAGGCATCCGGAAAAACTTGCAGCTCGATACTTAACCCATCACCTTTTGCTTTACTTCAACTGAATGGGGATCATTGCGAAAACTCAAAAGAGTAAGGTGAGTAAATCAAGTAAAATCCGGGTATGGATATCTACTCAGTTTTCAAGCCCTTGCTCTTCCGACTCGATGCAGAAAAAGCCCACGACATCACCCTGAAATCACTTCGTTTCGCTGCCCGGACCGGTGTGTTGCGCCTGCTGGGCAAGCCGCCTGCGACCAAGCCGCGGCAAGTGATGGGCCTGACCTTCCCGAGCGCAGTCGGCTTGGCAGCTGGCCTCGACAAGAATGCTGCCTACATCGACGGCATGGCAACGCTGGGATTCGGCTTCATCGAGGTGGGGACCGTAACCCCGCGCCCGCAGCCTGGCAATCCCAAACCGCGCTTGTTCCGGGTGACGGAAGCCGAGGGCATCATCAACCGTTTCGGGTTCAACAACCTCGGTGTCGATCAGTTGATCGAGAATGTGAAACGCTCAAGGTACAAAGGCATTCTCGGCATCAACATCGGCAAGAACTTCGATACCCCGAATGTGCGTGCGGTGGACGATTACCTGATCTGCCTGCGCAAGGTGTATGTGCATGCGAGCTATGTCACGGTGAACATCTCCTCGCCCAACACCAAGAACCTGCGCGCCCTCCAGGAGAAAGAAGCCCTGGGTAACCTGCTGGCCGCACTGAAGCAGGAGCAGAGGGTGCTGGCGGAAAGCCACGGACGCTACGTGCCGATCGCCCTCAAGATCGCACCGGATCTGGAAGTGGAGCAGGTGCATGAGATCGCTGACCTGCTGGTCCAGCACCAGTTCGATGGCGTGATCGCGACCAACACCACGCTGGCACGCAGTGCCGTGGAGGGCATGCAGAACGCTGAGGAGGCGGGTGGGCTTTCCGGTGCGCCGGTGCGTGATCGCTCGACCCTGGTCATTCGTCAATTGGCGGAGCGCCTGCAAGGGCAAGTGCCCATCATCGGTGTCGGTGGTATCCTCAGTGGGCAGGATGCCGCCGAGAAGATCGCGGCGGGTGCAAGCCTGGTACAGCTATATAGCGGGTTGATCTATCGCGGCCCGCAGCTTGTCAAAGAGGTATCTCGTACGCTTGGATAAGGAGAGTGCTCATGGAAACCAATGTTGGGACGGTTGACCGTATATTGCGCGTGATCATCGGGCTGGCGTTGCTGAGTCTGATCTTCCTCATCGATTCCGATCTGCGCTGGATCGGCCTCATCGGCCTCGTGACCCTGTTCACCGCAGCGACCAGCTGGTGTCCGGCATATTCTATGCTGGGGATCAAGACCTGCCCGACCCAACAGGATTGATCGCCTTCAGTCGATGACAGCGCCGGTCCTGTATTCCTATCGGCGCTGTCCTTACGCCATGCGTGCCCGCATGGCGCTGCATTACAGCGGGATTGAAGTCGAGATTCGTGAGATCGCCCTGAGACAGAAACCAGCCGCCATGCTGGCGGCTTCGCCCAAGGGTACGGTGCCTGTGCTGGTAGTGCCCGGTGGCGCAGTGATCGACGAAAGCCTGGAGATCATGCGCTGGGCGCTCGCTCAACATGACCCACAAGCATGGCTGAACGATGTCGCTCGTAGCGAGGTCCTCATCGCCGAGAATGACGGCAGCTTCAAACAAGCGCTGGATCGCTACAAATACGCCGAGCGTTTCCCCGAACATCCGCAGCAAACCTATCGTGCCCAGGGTGAACGTTTCCTGAGCCAGCTGGAGACGCAACTCCAACAGCATGCCTATCTGCTGTGCCCAGAGCCGCGACTGGCCGACATCGCCATCTTCCCTTTCGTCCGGCAGTTCGCAGCGGTCGATCCTGTGTGGTGGGAGGCTGCACCTTACCCTGCCTTACGTGCGTGGCTGGCGCTTTGGGTCCGATCGGCGTTGTTCGACAGCATCATGCAGAAACATCCGGTCTGGGTCGAAGCCTGAGGTCGATCAGGCCGATACGCAATAAAAAAGCCCTGTGAAGCAGGGCTTTTTTATTGGCTGGCGTAAGCGTTACACGGTTAGACTGTGGCTGCCGTCGCGCCGCTCTCTTCCTTGGTGTCGAACAACAGTTGGATCTCGTCCTTGTCGTCGATATCCACCGTGACGTGACCGCCGTTGGCCAGGC
>CBFGLF010000085.1:0-7667 GCA_965649545.1 uncultured Methylotenera sp. | reverse complement strand
GACCTCAAGAACATCGAGAAAATGATGCTGGAGCGAGAACAAGGAAATCGTAAATGACTGAAGTAGTGCAAAAGATCCTGACTGTCGATGATGATCCGGACATCCTCAAGCTGCTTGGCATGCGGCTCAAGGCGGCCGGATATCAGGTCGTGGAAGCCAAGAGCGGTGAAGAGGCGCTGACCCAGATCGCCGTCAGTCGGCCGGTGCTGGTGATCAGCGACCTGCGCATGCCCGGCATGGACGGCATGGCGCTGTTCGAAGCGATCCAGCAAACGGATCCTTCCCTGCCGGTGATCATGCTCACTGCCCACGGCTCCATTCCCGAGGCGGTCGAAGCCACTCAGCGCGGCGTCTTCGGCTTCCTCACCAAACCCTTCGACAGCAAGTTGCTGCTGCAACAAGTGGAAGCCGCCCTGCGCATCAGCAGCGGCAAGAACACCAACACCAAATCCAAGGATAACGAGGATTGGCGTAGCGATATCGTCACGCGCAGCCCGCAGATGGAGAACCTACTCGGCCAGGCCAAGCTCATGGCCGTCTCCGACGCCAGCGTCTTCATCCAGGGCGAGAGCGGGACCGGTAAGGAGTTGCTGGCGCGCGCCATCCACCGCGCCAGCCCGCGTCATAACCAGCCGTTCATCGCCATCAATTGCGGCGCCATTCCGGAAGCGCTGCTCGAATCCGAACTGTTCGGCCATAGCAAAGGCGCCTTCACCGGCGCCCTGCGCGACCACAAAGGCCTGTTCCAGACCGCGGACGGCGGCACCCTGCTGCTGGACGAGATCGGCGATATGCCGATGGCACTGCAGGTCAAACTGCTACGGGCACTGCAGGAACGCGTCATCCGTCCGGTCGGCTCCAATGCCAGCATCCCCATCGACGTGCGCGTGATCTCCGCAACCCACCGCAACCTCGCCGAGGAGATGAAGGCCGGCCGCTTCCGTGAAGATCTGTATTACCGCATCAATGTGGTCGGCCTGGAGATCCCAGCCCTCTCGGCGCGGCGTGAGGATATCCCGTTGCTGGCCAATAATTTCCTGAGTAACCTCAACAAGAAGTACAACAAGAAGCTCAACGGTTTCGCCCCCGAGGCCATGGAATTGCTCATCAGCGCGCCATGGCCGGGCAATGTACGCCAGCTGCAGAACATCGTCGAACAGACCGTGGTGCTCTCCACCACGCCACTGATCTCCTCCTCGCTGGTGCAAAAGGCCTTGCAGGACGATATCGGCGGGATCGTGCCCTTCGAGACCGCGCGCAAGAACTTCGAGCGCGAGTACCTGGTGCGCCTGCTGAAAGCCACCAACGGCAGCGTCACCCAGGCGGCCCGATTGGCACAGCGTAACCGCACCGAGTTCTACAAACTGCTGCAGCGCCATGAATTGACCCCCGCATTGTTCAAAAGCGACAATTCTGTCGCCTGATGTCGGGGCCAAGAGACAACTTTTCCCCATATCTTTCAATCAGTTAATTTTCACACACAGGCACATGTCTCCTAATGGAGACATGTTGGCCACTCCGATTTCTTCCGATATTTCTTCAAGTCACTGTTTTTATTGAACATTGTATTGTTGGCACGGCGCTTGCCATGTAGTTACTGAAATTCGCAGTAACCGGAGTGAGCATCATGAACATCAAATTGAACAATAAAGTTGTGTATGCCTATGCCCTGGCGGGTGTCCTCGCCTGGCCCTGTCTCGTCAACCAGGCGTTCGCCGGCAATGCCGGTAGCGCAGACACCGTGACGCAATCGCCGCTGGAAATGGAATTCAAGAAACTGGATGTGAATCGCGACGATCACCTCTCCCGTGAAGAACTCGCCCGCGACAAGGATTTCGCAGGTAACTTCGAACGCGCTGATACCAATGGTGACGGGATGCTGGTCGCTGATGAATATGGCAATTTCAAGAGTGCCGCCCAGCAAAAAAGGCTGGAGCTGTTCCTTGAGGACAGTGCCGTCACCGCCCGGGTGAAAGCTGAGCTGGTCAAGGATACGGGCGTGAAGGCCCTCAATATCAGCGTCGAGACCTATAAGGGTGAAGTCATCCTCAGTGGTTTCGTCGAGAACGATGATCAACTGCGCCGCGTGGTGGAGATCGCTTCCGGCGTGCGCGGTGTGCAGGCAGTCAAAAGCGGTCTGTCAGTGAAAGGATAAGAAGATGAAAACCCAAATATGTCATTACATGAACAAGTTACATAGCAAGCTCGCGTTAGCCGCCCTGCTGTCCGCCATGAGCACAGCAGCCCTGGCTGACCATGACTACTATCGCGGATACCGTGGATTCGACGGCAGTGCCGTCGTCGGTGGTGCGGTCGGTGGCGGTGCTGGCGCCGCAGTCGGTTCCATGATCGGCGGCCGTGACGGCGCCATCATCGGTGGCGCACTCGGTGGTGCTGCCGGCGCCGCAATCGGCTCGTCCGGTCCATCCTACCGCATCGGCTACCCTGCCCATGGCCATTACCGTACCTACGGCCATCCGGGCTGGGGAAATTACAAATTCAAGCACCATAAACATCATAAGCACCACTATCACTATCACGACTAATCGGGGAGACGGTCATGTCGATAGATAATCAATTACAAGGTGATCAGCTGCGAGATGCGCCAATGCGCAAAACGCACCCGATGGTGTTGATCGCGGCGGTCGCCTTGACGATCTTCAGCCTGCTGGGGAGTGCCGCCATCACCGGGCTGATCCCAACCGGCAATGCCGAGAACGAATCGTCGCCTGGGAAAGTCACTGAAGCCCCTGAAGCCTCGCCTGGACATGCCACAGGGATCGACCGTTTCTACACCAAGGCCAGACCTGCGGATGACAACGCCCAGCCACAACAAACGGCAGCCTTGGGGAGGCAAGATCAATCCAGGGCAGGAAGCTGTACCAGCTGTGGCAAGATCCTGTCCATCCGCACGATCGAAGAACAGGGTGAGGCCAGTGGTCTCGGTGCTGTCGCAGGCGGTGTCGCAGGCGGCGTGCTGGGTAACCAGATCGGTAAAGGTCGCGGTAATACCCTGATGACCGTCCTGGGTGTCGGCGGTGGCGCCTATGCCGGCCATGAGATCGAAAAGAACATGAAGACCCGCGTCGCGTATGTGATCGAGGTCGAGATGCAAGACGGTACCGTTCGCAAGGTCACGCAATACAACCCACCAGAGTTCTCCGTGGGTGACCGTGTGCAGTTGAAGAGCGGTCAACTGGTCAATGCTTGAGCTTTCCCCGTTGTAATTAAGTTGTTCTCCTGATAGCGGGCCTTCATCTCCCCGAGAAGGTTCGCTTTTTTTTGCCTGTCGTTTCCATCCCAGCCTCATTGCGGTAAGACTTCGTCCCATATTTCGGCAAGGCTTCGTTCCATAGAGTGGGTTTGCATCCATGGCGAGAGATGCATACCTTCCGGATCCATGCTTTCCAAAGCGGTCGATTCACGATCGATAGATTAGGATCGATAGACGAAAAAAAAGCGGGCGTAATCTGGGGAGATTCGTTGCCCGCTGTGAGAGAGGGATGGCCTGAGCCACCCCTCACGCACTCAGGAGATCAGAAGTCGTAGCGTAAACCGCCGAAGACCATCCGACCCCGGCCGACCGCCATGCCGTCTACACGTGTCGCCAGGTATTCGCGGTCCGCCAGGTTATAACCACTCAAGAAGTAAGTGGTCTTGGTGCCCACCGGCTTGAAGTTCACCGACGCGTTGAGCAAGGTATAGGCGTCGATCTTGCCCGAACGACCGCTGAGATCGAGGTTCTCGTCGCGGGTGTTCGCGCCATCGACGAATTGCTCATCGACATAGTTCGCGCCCACACGGGCATCGATACCGATCGGATGCTGGTAACCCAGGCTGACCGATGCGATGTTCTTGGGCGCATAAGGCAGGCGGTTACCGCTTTCGATGCCCTCCGACGCCACATCCGCCGTGAACTTGGCGCGGAACAGGTTGGTATAGTTACCCAGCAGGTAGAAGTTGTGCGGTGTATTCATGATCTCGCCGAAATCCACACGGCCTGCGAACTCGACACCGGACTGGGTCGACTTGCCCCCGTTGAAGAAACGACCATTGTCCTGAACCACGACGTCATCGACCTTGGTATGGAACAAGGTGCTTTCGAATGACGTGCCCTTGAAGTAGCGCGAACGCGCGCCCACTTCCCAGTTGGTGCTGGTCTCTGGCTTGGTGTTGGGCAAACGCACGACATCGTTGATGCCGCCCAGGTCACGCGAAGCGCGGGGTGGCGCCAGACCACGGTGTACACCGGCGAACAGCGTGGTGTTCTGGATGCCGTTCCAGGTCGTGCCGAATCCCGGCAGGACTTCGGTCTGGCTACGGGTGCCGCGCAGATCCTGCGGATCGTTATCGGCACGCACGATGTCCGTGGTGGTCCGGATATCCTCGACACGCACACCCGGCGTGAAGGTCCAGTTGTTCACGTAGAACGTGTTCTGGGCATAGTAGGACATGGCGGTCGTATCGATGCGCAGGTCTTCACGTGCCAGGACACGGGTCTTGATGAACGACAGGCTTTGCGAACGCGGATCGAAATCGCGGAACTGACGACGACGCTGGTCTTCCTCGTGGTAACGGAAACCGACCACGGCATCACTGTCGATCCCGAACAGCTTGTGCTTGAAATCCAGGCGCGGCTCGAAACCGAAGAACTTCATGCTGCGCGGACGATGGCGACCACCGCAATTATTGGCATTGGCGAAGTTGGCGTTATCCACACCGAGCGGACAGCGCTCGATGGCGGAGAAGCCGGTGGCCGTGCTCGGATCGTCCTCCTCCACGCCGGAGAAGTCGACATCGCCCTGCCCGATCACCGCGGCATCATCCGTCGCGGCCGCGGAGAAGCCGGGCGCATTGATCTGGCGGAACGAGGAACGGAAGATATCGGAGTAGTAGGCGGTGGTGGTCAACTTGGCCTTGTCCGACATCTCGAAGATGTGTTGCAGGCTAGCGCTCTTGCGCTCCAGTTCGAACTTGTCGTTCTTGCCGGTCGGCGCCTGGAACTTATCCTGGCGGTATTCCAGCAAGCCGAGACCGGTCTCCGTGATGTTGGAGTTCTCTTCGTAATAACCGACCTTGGCGATCAGGGTGTTCTTGTCGTTGATATTGAGCTGGCCCTTCACCGTGATGTCGCGCACATCGAAATCGTGATTCTTGCGGATACCGTCACCGGTCTTCTGGTTAGCGTCGATCATGATGCCGCCGCGCTCGTCACCCACGCCCAGGTTCACGTGGCCGCCACGGAAATCGTCGGTACCGCCCATGAGGCTCACGCTCCCTGCGAAGCCATCCTTGGGTACCGGCTTGGTGACGAAATTGATCATGCCGCCGATGGTCTGCGGTCCGTAGAGGATCTGGCCGGAGCCTTTCACCACTTCGATGCGTTCCACGCGTTCGATCGGCGTGGTGAAGTGGGCCGAGGGATCGCCGTAAGGTGCGAGGAACAAGGGCACCCCATCCTCCATGAGCAAGGTACGGGAAGTGCGGCGCGGATCAAGGCCACGCATCCCGATATTGAGGCCGAGGCCGAAGCTGTTCTCACCGACGATGTTGACGCCCGGCACATTGACCAGGGCTTCCTGTACCGAGAACGGACGTTTGACTTCCAGCTCTTCCTTGGTGATTTCGGTGAACGAGCCCGGTACCGCTTCGAGATTGCTCGGCAGGATGCCGGTCACCGTGACCTTGTCGGCCTTTTCAGTGGTGTTCTTGGCTTCCGCCTGGTCGGGTTTGGCATCGGCAGGCTTGTCTTCAGCGTGCAGCGGTAGCGCCAGGAAAGCGGTCATGACGGCAAAGGTGCCGACACTCAGTTTGAATTTCATCATTTCTCCCCATGAGACATCTTGAAACATCGGGTATGGTCCCGACACGTTATGAGGAGACGATTCTATTGATGGGGGCTATCGGCAGATATATGCGCTCTCCCGAATTACGCTGGGAATTTTTCCCGATATGCCTGGGAAAACATCGGGGCAGGCCAGTGATCGAATAATAGGCCGGTCATCCCGCCAATGGATGCGCTAGGCCTCAGCCGTCGATGAGGCCGTGGCGGATCGCCAGATGCACGAGTTCGACCAGGTTATTGATGCCGAGCTTCTGCTTGATCATGGATTGGTAGTTGGCGGCGGTCTTCTGGCTGATGTTGAGGATGACCGCGATCTCGTCGGTGTTCTTGCCTTCGGTGAGCAGACGGAAGATCTCGAACTCGCGCGTGGAGAGACGTTTCGAGAGTTCCTCCTCGCCGGCTACGCTGCGCAACGCGATCTTTTGCGCGACGGTCGAGCTCATGTAGATGCGTCCTGCCGTGACTTCACGAATCGCCTGCAATAGATCCTCCGCCATGCCGGATTTCGCCACGTAGCCGCGCGCGCCGACGGTCAAGGCCTGGGTGGCGAATGCCGCATTCTCATGCATGGAGAAGACGATGATGCGGGCGGTCGGGTGCTTGATCAATATGCGACGCAAGGCTTCTAACCCACCCATGCCCGGCATGGAGATATCCATGATCAGTACGTCCGGCGCATAGCGCTCGTATTGCTGGTAAGCCTGCTCTCCGCTCTCGCATTCGGCGACGACCTGGGTGCCCGGTTCCATCTCGAGCAAGCGACGCAGGCCGGACCGCACCACGGCATGGTCGTCGACCAGCATGATGGCCAGCGACTTCATGCCAGCGGTATCCGCACCATGATGCAGGTGCCCTTGGCCGGCGCGCTCTTCAATTCGAACTCACCGCCCAGCCCCTCGGCACGTTCCCGCATGCCGACGAGCCCGAGACCGTCGGCCTTGTCCATCTCGAAGCCACGTCCGTCGTCCTCGACCACCAGTGTCAGTCGCCCGTCGTGCTGCCAGACCGTGACCGTCACCGTGGTCGCATCGGCGTGCCGCGCGACATTGGTCAGGCATTCCTGCACGATGCGGTAGGCCGCGATGGCGACATGCTCGGGTAGGCCGTTGAGACCCTCGGCGATCTGTACCTTGCAGATGGTGCCCATGTAACGCTGCTGCCAGGTCTCGACCAGGTCCTCCAGCGCGGCTTTCAGGCCCAGCTTGTCCAGGCTCTCCGGGCGCAGGCGCTCCAGCATGCTGCGCACCATGGTCATCACATGACGCGAGACCTCGACGATGGCTTGCGCGCTGTTCTTGACGTTGGCGTTGCGCGTCGAGGCGTTAAGGATGACCGCGGCATCGGTATGGATCGCTGTCAGGCTCTGACCGATCTCGTCATGCAGGTCGCGCGCCAGGGTCTTGCGCTCCTCCTCCTGCAGGTGGATGAGCTTTTGCGACAGCCGATGGTTGTTGCTGATGCTGTTCTGCAGCGCCTGCGCCATATCGTTGAACTTGCGGCCGATCTTGGCGAGTTCCGGCAACCTGAAGGCAGGCAGGCGTACGGAAAGGTGCCCCTGCTCGACCGCATTGATCGCTTCCAGGATCTGGTTGACCGGTCGCAGCGCGCGGTCCACCGCCCAGTAGACCATGATGTTGACGGCGATGAAGAACATGCCGGCCAGGGCCAGCAAGCCCAGGGTGGCTTTCCACACCTCGGTGATCTCATAAGAGGTATCGGCGGTGATGACGATCTCACCGACCTCCTTGCCGTCGACGAACACCGGCCTGCGCTTGGAGACGATGTCCTTGGTGAACAGCCCCATCATCTCGACGAACCAGCC
>CBFGLF010000084.1:0-7832 GCA_965649545.1 uncultured Methylotenera sp. | reverse complement strand
AGGACGAAGAGATCTGCCGCCGCATGCATCAGGGTCGACAAGCCTTGCACGCCCAAGGCATCGACGAACGCGGCCCTTACCAGCACCCGATGGAGACCGGGCTTGAACATTTCCATCGCTGGCTACGTACCCAGCTTGAACCGCATCTGAGCCCTGCCAAAGCCTGATCGATCTGCGATTCCGGTCAGTGCGGACTGTGGCTGATCCGCACAACGCACCACCTTCGTCATTAGAATCAGCATCTTGGGCTAGACAAAGTCTTTCCGCAGGCATACGCTTACCTTCCCGCGTTAGAAACGTATCGATGCAAACGACGATCGCTGCCTGTCATGGTGACTCGACCCCGCACATACCGCTGGCTTTTGCTAGCGCTAGGAAGCCTTTCCCTCTGCGGATGCTTCAGTGGCACCATTGCGGCACAGATCGCTTCGTCCGTCGCGACCCACATCGCCGATAAAGCGATCGCGACCTCGCTCGAAGCCCAGCGACGCGCCGAAGAAGCCAAGGGCATCGCGCTAACAGACACCACGCCCGACGAATACTGGGCCGCCTTCCTGACTTCCGGCTTCTCGACAATCGCCCCAACCTCCGAATCCCTGCCGCCCGACTATCGACAAGCGGCATATACGCCCCCGCCACAAGCTGACGCACACGTCTCCAGACTGGTGAAGATCGAGGTTTGGAGCTTGGTGATCGGGGAGGAAAAGACACGTATCCTGGAGAATGCGGCACGCGTAGGTGCGGCACTACCGGATAAACTGGATTGGCCGAACTGGCAGCTGGCCGTGGGGCCGATCGATGAAGCAGGCAAGCAAACCATCAACTTCCTGGTGCCGCCGGATCTGGGCCGTGTCCGCAGCGGCACTCAAGTCGTGGTCGAGGTCTCCGAGGTCGGCGGCCTGCACACGGCACGCTATCTCGCGGAGCCGGCGACGACGCAAGCGTTGGTCAGGGATCGATCAGACCAGACCGCATCGCAATCAAAGCGATTTCAGCTGAGTTATTCGCGTTGAGTTTTTGCTTGATGTTGTAAAGATGCGTACCGACGGTACGCGGCGAAAGACATAGGGTTTCTGCGATCTCGTTGGTGGTCTTGCCTTTGGCCAGGGCCATGAACACTTCGAACTCACGGTCCGACAGTACATCCACCGGATTCTGCTCGCCTGATAGCTGCTGGATCGCCATCTGCTGGGCGATGTTCGCCTCCAGGTACATCTTGCGACCCGCGACGGTACGGATCGCCTTGATCAATTCTTCCGCCGCGCTGCGCTTCGTCAGATAACCCATCGCGCCAGCGTTCAAGACACGTTTCGGATGCACAGAATCCTCATGCGCGGACAGCACCAGCACCCGTGCCGTGTTGTCCTTGGCCATGATGCGCTCGATGGCCTCAAGACCGCCGATGCCCGGCATGGTGATGTCCATCACCACCACGTCCGGTTTGTGCTCCATATACATCTTCACGGCCTGTTCCCCGTTCTCCGCCTCTGCGATGACCTTGATGTCGGAGGCCGATTCCAGCAGCATCTTGAAGCCCATGCGCACGACGGCATGGTCATCGACCAGTAATACGTTGATTGTTCCGCTCATACGCTCTTTCTTGTTGGAATGGTCACGGTGATCGTGGAACCCTTGCCGATCTCGGAGTCCACGCTGAAACTGCCATGCAGGGATTGCGCGCGTTCACGCATGCCCAGCAGGCCGAAATGCTTGCTCTGATCGACGTTACAGATGTTCATCCCTACGCCATTGTCCTGGATCTTCAGCACCAGATCCCCCTGCTTGTCCTGCTTGAGCGAGATGTCGATCTTGCTTGCCTGCGCGTGGCGCAAGGCATTGGTGACCGACTCTTGCACCAGCCGATACAGGTTGATGTTCAAAGTCTCACCTAAGGCATCGAAGTTGGCGGATAAGTTCAGCTTGAACTTGACCTCGGGATTCTGCGATTGCCAATTGGCGACGGCGTCCCGCAAGGTCTCCGACAAACCCAGGTTATCGAGCGAGCCCGGCCTCAGCTGGCGGATGATGTTATGCATGCCGTCATAGATGTGGTTGGCGGCTGCGACGATGGTCTGGGCGTTGGCAGCAACGTCGGGCATCGCTTCCTTGGTTTTATTGGTGATCCCCACGGCGAAGGTCTTGACCGCCGTGACGTATTGGCCGAGTTCGTCATGCAACTCGCGCGCCAGACTGCGACGCTCGTCTTCGATATGACGCTGGATCAGGTGCGTCAGTTGCCGGTTCTCCTCAAGCAAGCGCTCGGCGGCTTCCGCATGCTTGCGCTCGGTGATGTCGCGCATGCTGCAGATATCCCCGATCACCTGCCCGGTGTGCGGATCGACCAGCGGCGCCGCCGACAGGGAGATATCCTTGAGTTTGCCGTCGCGACTCACGCGCTGGGTGTCATAGTTGGCGATCGCCTTGTTGTGCGCCAGCGCGTCGAAATTCTGCTTGAGCTCGGTCTCATGTCCTTGCGGCAGCAGGACGCTCGCCGATTGGCCGATGATATCCTCCGGCGCATAACCGAAGATGCGCTGGGCCGCCGGGTTCCAGAACGAGATCTTGCCGTCGAGGTCGTGGATGATGATGGCGTCGGCCGTCTGCTTGGCGATCAGCGCCAGCTTGCGGTTCTCTTCCGCACTGTGCTGCAAGGACTCGCCCATGAGGTTGAAGTTCTGGGCGATGCGCGAGAACTCCGGCAAGTCGAAACTGGGCAGTCGTGTCTCGAGCTTGCCCTGTTCCATCTGGTTCATGGCGTTGAGGATGGGGCGCAAGGGCTTGAGCCAGTGACCGAGCATCCAGTACACCGCGACATTCAGGGTGACGAAGAAGCCCAGCCCGATCCACATGAGGTTGCTGAAGCGGAACCAGGCCTCGCGGATCGCACCGCCAGGATTGGAGGCGACCACCAGCATGCCGTAGCGGATGCGGCGCATGACCACCTCCTGCTTGGGTTCCAGCATCTTGACGAACCATTGAGGCGGATTGAGGTTGGAGCGGTATTTGGAAGGCGGCGATTTGTACATCAGGTTGCCGCGGATATCGTAGAGGATGATCTCGTTGCTGCGGACATGACCGAGCGAGACCAGGAACCGGCGCATGACGTCATGGGTATACCCCCATTCCGGATTCTGCAGGGAGCTGACGATCACGGTATCCAGCAGCTGCACCGTGACGCGGGTCGCCGCTTCCACGCCTTCCTGCGTCGAATTGTGCATGCCGCGAATGATGAAGAAGCCGACGACGAGCATAAAGACCAGCAACATCGAAGCGATCAACAGGTTAAGACGTACGCGTAAGCTCATAGGCGCTCTATCATCATGATTGCTGGCATTGTCCGCCAGCGGATTCGCAACAACAAGCCAGAAAATCATGATTTTCATGGCTCGACTCTTCCGTTCGGACTAACACTGGTCATCCGACTGACATTTGCGAGTAATATAATCGCGTCGAATCTTTAGGGCTTGACCCCGAGGGTGTAGAAATATGACGCCCTCGTTCCTCGTGATCGTTCGGGGACGACCGTACAGCAAGGTTCAATCGTGTAGAAAATCCGAACAGGGAACCTATGACAAAACGCATGCCGGCCATCTTCTTCGGCCACGGCAATCCGATGAATGCGCTGGAAGACAACCACTACAGCCAGGGGTGGGCCAACATCGGCAAGACTTTGCCGCGGCCGGAAGCGATACTTTGTATCTCCGCCCACTGGTATGTACCGGGCACCTCCATCACCGCCAATATCGCACCGCCCACGATCCACGATTTCGGCGGTTTCCCCGAAGCCCTGTATGAAATGCGCTACAACGCGCCCGGCAGTACGAAACTGATCCAGCAGGTGTCCGATGTCCTCGATTTCATCCCGCCTGCGCTCGAACATGGATGGGGCCTCGATCACGGCGCCTGGTCGGTACTCTGCCATGTGTTCCCGGATGCCGACATTCCGGTTGCCCAGCTCAGCATGGATCGCACGCGACCCGCGCCGTTCCATTACGAACTGGGCCGGAAGCTCTCCGTGCTGCGAGATGAAGGCGTGCTGATCATGGGCAGCGGCAACCTCGTACATAACCTCCATGCCTATGCCTGGGGCAAGCCCGATGCCAAGCCATTCGACTGGGCCCAACGCTTCGAGACGCAAGCCAAAGGATTGATGGAGAGCGGCCAGCACGAGGCACTACTGCATTACGAGACGCTAGGCAGCGATGCCATGCTATCCATCCCGACACCGGAGCATTTCCTGCCGTTGGCCTATGTATTAGGCACGCAGCGTGAAGATGAAAAGATCCGCTTTCCGATCGAGGGCATCGAAGGCGGTTCCGTCTCGATGCTGACGGTCCAGGTAGGCTGAATCATGCTACGTCATGACCGAATGAGGTTCGCGCTACTGGGTCTGCCCTTCCTGCTCAACATCCCCGCGTTGGCGCTATTCGCATTGAACGCCGCCACCAGCGGCCACGGCCATTGTGCGGGCAACCTCTCATTGATCCTGATGGGTGTCTGCCTGCTGCTGTCGATCCCATTCATCATCAAGCGCGGTCGCGACCTCGGTCAGCCGGCCAAGGGTACGGTCGCCTTCTGGCTGCTCGGCTATGCAGTTCCACCGCTTTGGCTCGGCCTGTTAGGCGTCTATAGCTTCAAGAAGGCTTCTCCCAAAGCGGATGCCTTAGGCCCGGCGCCTGGGCGATTAGGAATAGGGATTCTTCCCTTGGCGATCCTCGCTTACGCCTGGCCCTGGATGCTGATGGCCCTCTGGTGCAGGATCTGATCGCATGCGGACGATTGCATACCTGCCGTTTCGACCACATAATTCGCTCCAGTGCGACGCAACCCACCCATCGCTGCACGCTCATCCCAACCTTATTTCATCAGTGATCATGACAGGAGTTACCCATGTTTGAATGGATCGCCAGCCCGGAAGCCTGGATGGCTCTCGCCACTTTGACCGCACTCGAGATCGTGTTAGGTATCGATAACATCATCTTCATCTCGATCCTGGTCGGCCGCTTGCCTGAAAAGCAACGTGCCTTCGCGCGCAGGATGGGGCTCAGCCTGGCGATGTTCGCACGACTGGCGCTACTGTTCTCGATCTCCTGGGTCATGGGGTTGACCGAGCCCTGGTTCGAAGTCCTGGGCAAATCGGTCTCGGGACGCGATTTCATCCTCATCGGCGGGGGCCTGTTCTTGCTGGCCAAGGCGACGCACGAGATCCACAACAGCCTGGAAGGCGCTGAAGAAAGCGGCCCAGTCACTGCGACCGCCACGCTGGGCATGGTATTGGTGCAGATCGCCATCCTCGATATCGTGTTCTCGCTAGACTCGGTGATCACCGCCGTAGGCCTGGCCGACCACGTCTCGATCATGGCCATCGCGATCATCGCCTCGGTCGGCGTCATGTTGCTGGCTGCCAAATCCATCGGCGACTTCGTCGACGCCCACCCGACCATCAAGATCCTCGCACTGGCCTTCCTGATCCTGGTCGGTGCGACCCTGATGATCGAAGGTTTCGGCGTGCATGTGCCCAAGGGTTACATCTACTTCGCGATGGCCTTCTCGGTCGCGGTGGAAATGATCAACCTGCGGATGCGCAGCAAGCGCTCCGACAGCGTCAAGTTGCGCAAACAGATCAACGAGTGACCCGCTGACCAACTAGCCATGCAGCAGATCCTGGTCTATGGCGATTCCTTGTCCTGGGGCATCATCCCCGGGACACGTCAGCGACTGAGCTTCGAACAACGCTGGCCAGGCGCGATGGAGATCGCCCTGCACAGATCGGGGCATGCGGTGCGCGTCATCGAGGATTGCCTGAACGGGCGACGGACCGTGTGGGACGACCCGTTCAAGGCCGGCCGCAACGGTTTGCAAGGGCTGGCGCAACGCATCGAGATGCACTCGCCGCTGACGCTGGTCATGCTTGTATTGGGGACCAACGACTTCCAGTGCATGCATGACAACACGCCCTTCCTGTCGACACAGGGAATAGCGTCGCTCGTGCAGGCGATCCGTCAGGCACCGGTCGAGCCGGGCATGCAGATCCCGCCTGTCATGATCGTCGCGCCACCAGCCATCATCGCTCCGCAGGGAACCATCGCGGCGAAGTTCGAGGGTGCGGCGGACAAGAGCGTCGGCTTGGCAGCCGCCTATAAGGCACTGGCGAAGGATCTGGATTGCCTGTTCTTCGACCTGAACGAGGTGACATCCGCCAGCAGGATCGACGGCATCCATCTTGACGCAGACCAGCATGCGCAAGTCGCCCATGCGCTGGCCGGGATTCTCGACAAATGGCTTGAAACAAGGGAATAATCACCAGTGGTGGTGATTTGTGGTACCTTAAGTCACGAGTCTGAGTTCAACTCAAAATGATTCACTAGAAAAATAGGCTACATAAAAAACCAAGAGCCAGATGTTTAGCGACCGGTTATCGCCAGTGCGCATTGAATGATTCGGGGAATGCAATTTCAATAACAAGGAGTCTTCAAATGATGATCATCAAACGTCTGTTCAGTCTTTTCGTAGCAACATCCATCCTGTTCACCGGCAGCATCCAGATCGCGCAAGCGGCCATGGTCAGCTCGGAACAGGTCGCCCAATCTGCAGGCATCGCTAACGCAGAGCAGGATCGTCAACGTATCTACGCCGCGCTCTCGCGCGAAGATGTCCGTAGCGAACTGGTCAAGCGTGGTGTGGATCCGATGCAAGTCGAGCAGCGCGTCGCCGCGTTGACCGATGAAGAAGCCAGTGCCATGGCCAGCCAAATCGAGAACGCACCAGCCGGCGGTATCATCGGCGCCATCGTACTGATCTTCCTGGTACTGTTGTTGACCGATATCCTGGGCTTCACCAAGATCTTCCCGTTCACGCGTTCCATCCGCTAAACCAAGCCGGGCCAGTATGTCGCATCCATCACGCATACTGGCCTTTGCTTTTCTATTCGCTGCCGCCCTGCTTGCAGGCTGCGCCGCCCAAGGCGTTCGCGAAGTCACCCAGAATACCCAGTTGCCGAGGCAGCATGAGCTGACCGCAACCCCATTCTTCCCGCAAGAACTCTATCAGTGCGGTCCTGCGGCATTAGCGACCTCGCTGAATGCCATCGATATCAAGGTCACACCGGACCAGCTCACCCCCGAGGTCTATATCCCGAGCCGCCAAGGCAGCTTGCAGATCGAGATGCTCGCCGCCGCGCGCCGGCATGGCGCCGTGGCCTATGTCATCCCGCCAAGACTCCAAGCACTGCTACAGGAGATCGCCGCTGGCAATCCTGTGCTGGTCATGCAGAACCTCGGCCTCTCGTTCGCGCCCTCATGGCATTACGCGGTCGCCATCGGCTACGACCTGGACAAGGAAAAACTCTGGCTGCGATCCGCGACCTTCGAGCGTTTCGAGATGACATTGAGCACGTTCGAGCGCACCTGGGCCAGAAGCCAGCATTGGGCGTTCGTGGTCAAGAGACCTGGCGAACTCCCGGTCAGCATCGACGCGGACAGCGCGGCCCGAGCCCTGGTCGGCTTTGAGAAAAGCGGTCCGTCTAACTTGGCGCAGCAAGCCTATCTGCCTGCTGTCGCGCGCTGGCCTGACAATCTGGTACTGCTGATGGGCCTGGGCAACACCGCCTACCGCAATCATGACCTGGCGACGGCCAAACAGGCCTTCGAGCAAGCCACGCAACATCACCCCCGATCCGCCGCCGCGCATAACAACCTGGCCAGCATCCTGATGGAACAAGGCGCACTGGCCCTCGCCCGGCAACATGCCGAACAAGCTCTGCAGCTCGCAGCGGATGACGCCAACCTCAAGAAGCAGGTGCAGCAGACACTAGACGAGATCGCGGCTAAGGC
>CBFGLF010000083.1:0-7922 GCA_965649545.1 uncultured Methylotenera sp. | reverse complement strand
GTCGCTCTTGTAGACCTTGTTCATCTCGCTCTCCTCAATCGCACTCTATGGTGCTGTTATATCCTTGACTCAGTAATCGTCGTCGGTGAATCGTTGCTCCTCGAAAGGAAACGCCTCATTATGGTAGCCGCGGGTCTCCCAGAAACCGGGCCGGTCGAATTCATGCACCTCGATGGCCTTCAGCCATTTCGCGCTCTTCCAGGCATACCGTTTAGGCACCACCATGCGCACCGGCCCGCCGTGGGCCGTCGTCAAGGGATAGCCCAGCGCGCTGTGGGCGATGATGACGTCGTCATCGAGCAAGGCGGCTAGCGGCAAGTTGGTCGTGTAGCCGTCATAGGCATGCAGGGTGACATAGTTGGCATGCTCCAGCGGCCCGGCCTGCATCAACAGCTCGCGGGCACTGACGCCATCCCATTGCATATCGAGTTTGCTCCATCGCGTCACGCAATGGAAATCGGAGATATCGGTGATCTGCGGTAATGCCTGGAAATCGTCCCAGCCGAGCTGAAGTTCGTTCTCCACCAGGCCGTAGATGCGAAGGGTCCAGTTGGTCTTGTCCACCTCAGGCAGGATGCCGAGATCGAGAATAGGGAAATTGGTGACCACCTTCTGCCCCGGCGGCACGCGCGCATCGGCACTGGGCTTGCTGGGCGGTGCGCCGCGCTTGGCAAGAGCGATCTTGGCGGCTATCTGTTTCTTCCAATCCGGCATAAAACTCCTGACGCCTTGATATCTATCTGAGCTGAGACGCTTAACAATATGCGCGAGATGAAGGGCAAGGCTCCGGCTCAGGCAGTGTTCAGCCCTTGGCAGGCTTCTTGAAGCTATCGATCAACAACAGCACCACGCCAACACTGATCGCCGAATCCGCGACATTGAACGCCGGCCAGTAATATTCCCGGTGATGGAAGAACAGGAAGTCCACCACGTAACCCAGGGTCAGCCGGTCATACAGGTTGCCCAACGCCCCACCTAACACTAAGGCTAGCGCGAAACAGAAAAGTTTCTGGGTCGGATGCTTGCGCAGCATGTAGACGATGACGATGGACGCGATCACCGCGATGGCGCTGAAGAAGACACGCTGCCAGCCACCGGCACCGGCGAGGAAACTGAATGCGGCACCCTCGTTGTGGTAGCGCACCAGGTCGAAGAACGAGGTGACCGCCAAGTGTTCGCCATATTCGAACGACTTCAACACCAGTTGCTTGGTGTAGAGGTCGAGCGCGAGCACCACGGCGCTTAGTCCCAGCCATTTGGAAAGATGCAGCATCGCGTCTCCCCGCCTACGCGAACTGGCGCGGCTCGCCGCGACCGAACAGGTTGCTCACGCAACGGCCGCAGATGTGCGGATGTGCGGCATCGGCACCGACGTCGGCGCGATAATGCCAGCAACGGTCGCACTTGGTGTGTGCACTCGGAGAGACCTGGATACGCAGCCCGCCACCCGCCTCTTCATGCACCGTAGCCCGTGACGTGATGAGCAGGAAACGCAAGTCATCGCCAAAACTCTTCAGCACTTGCAGCGTTTCAGTTTGAGCATAGATATCCAGCTCGGATTGCAGCGAGGAGCCGACCAGGCCTTCCCCGCGCTTCTCTTCGATCGCCTTGTTGGCTAGCGCACGTACCTCGAGCAACGCCTGCCAGTCGGCCACACGCGCATCGTCCAGGCCGTGTGCAGGTAGTTGGTACCAGCTATCTTCGAACACGGTCTTGTCGGCATCGATGGCCAGTGTCTGCCAGATCTCGTCAGCGGTGAAGCTGAGGATAGGTGCCATCAGGCGCATCAGCGCATGGGTGATGTGATGCAAGGCGCTCTGCGCGGCACGGCGGGGATGCGAATTCTCGCCGGTGGTATAGAGACGATCCTTCAGGATATCGAGGTAGAAACCGCCGAGGTCCTCCGAGCAGAAACCGACGAACTTCTGCACCGCCAGATGGAACTCGTAACGGTTGTAGTCGGCGAGGATGTCGTCCTGCAGGTCCTGGGTCAACTTCAAGGCGTAGCGGTCGATCTCCAGCCACTGGTCCGGCGGCAGCAGGTCCTTGGCGGCATCGAAATCGGCCAGGTTGGCGAGCAGGAAGCGCAGGGTATTGCGGATGCGGCGGTAGCCTTCGGCCACGCGCTTGAGGATCTCGTCCGAGATCGTCAGCTCCCCGGAATAATCAGTGGAAGCCACCCATAGGCGGAGGATGTCCGCCCCGTAGGTGTCCATCACCTTCTGCGGTGCCACGACGTTGCCCTTGGATTTGCTCATCTTGTGGCCGGCACCGTCCACCACGAAGCCGTGGGTCAGCAGCGCCTCGTAGGGGGCACGGCCATCGATGGCACAGCCGGTCAGCAAGGACGACTGGAACCAGCCGCGGTGCTGGTCGGAGCCTTCCAGGTAGAGGTCGGCAGGATGCTTGAGTTCTGCGCGGCGCTTGAGCACGGCCGCATGCGTCGCGCCGGAATCGAACCAGACGTCGAGCGTATCGGTGACCTTCTTGTATTGGTCGGCCTGCTCGGGTGCATGCTGCTGCAGGAACGCGTCGCCATCGAGCGAGAACCAGGCTTCGATGCCTTGCTGCTCGACCTGTTGTGCCACGGTCTCCAGCAATGCCAGCGTCTTCGGATGCGGCTCACCGGTCTCCTTGTGCACGAACAGCGGCATCGGCACGCCCCAGTTACGCTGGCGCGAGACGCACCAGTCCGGGCGGTTCTTGATCATGGCTTCCAGGCGTGCGCGCCCCCAACTCGGGAAGAACTGGGTATCGTCAACCGCCTTGTTGGCATGCGCGCGCAAGCTGGTGCCGTTCGCATCCTGCGAATTCATGCCGATGAACCACTGGTGCGTCGCCAATTGCATCAGCGGCGTCTTGTGACGCCAGCAATGCGGGAAGCTATGCTGCAAGCGTGCGCTGGCGAGCAGCGTGCCATTCTCCTGCATCACCCCGAGGATGACCTTGTTGGCCTCCTGGCGGCTGAGACCGCGGATGCCCTCCAGTTCGACCATGGCACTGGTAAAGAACTTGCCGTCGCCGCCGATCAAGACGCGCGGTTTCTCTTCCGGGTAATGGGCACGCATCACCAGCCAGTCGTCGTTACCGTGGGCGGCGGCGGTATGTACCAGGCCTGTACCGGCGTCGGTGGTGACATGCTCGCCGGTGATGACCGGCACTTGTCTCTGGTCGAACGGATGTTGCAACATCAGGCCCTTGAGCGCGGCGCCTGTGCAAGACCCTAGCACTTCGGCATCCACTTCGCCGTAACGCTTGAGCGTAGTTTCGACCAGCTCATGCACCAGCACCAGCAAGCCCTTGCTGGTCCGCACCAGGTCATAGGTCAATTCAGGATGTACGCTCACCGCCTGGTTGGCCGGCAGGGTCCACGGCGTCGTGGTCCAGATCACGGCATAGGCATCGCCCGTGACCTCGGTACCGAACGCTTTCCCCAACGCTGTAGGGTCGACGAACTTGAAGCCGACATCGATGGCCGGCGAATTGACATCCTCGTACTCGACTTCCGCCTCTGCCAGTGCAGACCCGCAATCCACGCACCAGTGCACCGGCTTGGAGCCCTGGTAGAGGTAGCCGTTTTGGTAGATGTCGCCGAGCGCGCGCATGATGTCGGCCTCGGTCTTGTAGTCCATGGTCAGGTACGGATGGTCCCAGTCGCCCAATACGCCGAGGCGAATGAAGTCCTTCTTCTGCTTCTCGACCTGTTCGGCGGCGTAGGCGCGGCATAACTCGCGGAACTTGGCCGGATCGATATGCTTGCCGTGGTTCTTCTCCACCACGAGCTCGATCGGCAGGCCGTGGCAATCCCAGCCCGGCACGTAAGGGGCATCGTAGCCGTCCAGCGTCTTCGCCTTGACGATGATGTCCTTGAGGATCTTGTTCACGGCGTGACCGATATGGATGTCGCCGTTGGCATAGGGCGGGCCGTCATGTAGCACGAACTTCTTCGCGCCCTGCCGCGCCTTGCGGATACGTTCATAGACCTTACGCGCCTGCCATGCCTGGACCCAGGCCGGCTCACGTTTGGCGAGATCGCCACGCATGGGGAACGCGGTCTCGGGCAGGTTCAGTTTGTACTTAACGTCTTTTTCGTCGGTCATCTTGGTGGAATCTAGGTGAACTCTATCTATGTTTAAAATAATCGCGCGCCGCCAGCTCATCGGCATGGATCCAGCGCTTCAGCGTCTCGAGGTCAGGGAATTTCATCTCGTCACGGATCTTGTGCATGAAATGCACGCGCACATGACGTCCGTAGATGTCCTGGTCGAAATCGAAAAGATGGACCTCCAGCTTCGGCCTGTCGTTGGCTTTGACGGTAGGCCTGACGCCGAGGCTGGCCACACCGGGCAGGTGCGCCTCAGCCAAACCCTCCAATTTTACCGCATACACCCCGAAAAGCGGCGGCCTGTCATGCAGCATATGGATATTGGCGGTCGGATACCCTAGCTGACGCCCGATCTTGTCGCCGTGCACGACCTTGCCGCTGATGCTATAAGTGCGCCCGAGCAGTTTTGCCGCGTGCCCAAGATCCCCCTGGGCCAGCGCTTCGCGCACCGCCGTACTGGAGATGCGTTTGCCGTCGAACAGCACATGCGGGAGGTTGATCAATTCGAAACCGGCCTCGGCGAAATCCATGGCGGAGCCGCCACGACCGGCGCCAAAACGGAAATCCTCACCCACCAGGATCGCTTGCGCTTTCATCGCGTCGCGCAAGATACGCTGCATGAACGCTTCCGCCGTCACGGCAGCGAAACGCTTGTTGAACGGGCAAACATAGGCGTATTCCACACCAGCTTCCGCGAACAACTCCAGCTTCTCGCGCAGTGAAGTCAATCGTGCCGGTGCCTGCGTGGGTGTGAAGAACTCGCGTGGATGCGGCTCGAATGTCATCACGGCGGACCTGAGGCCGCGTGCCCGCGCTGTCTCGATCAGGCGCTCGAGCAATGCCTGGTGGCCGAGATGGATGCCGTCGAAATTGCCGATCGCCAGCGCGAGCGGGCTACCGTCAGCCTGATGGAAATGCCGGAAGATCTTCATCTAGACGACAGCGCGATGCATGAAATCTTTGATACGGATACCCATGAGCCAGAGCGCGACGAAATACACCGCCGCCCCCAACCCGATCAGCGCGGCAAGATGCGTCAGCTTGGAGACGAGGTTGTAGTCCAGCCAGGTCGATTCCGCCCCTGCAGCGAAGTACACCGACAAGGCCATGGCCGTGACGGCGAACAACAATTTCACCATGAACTTGAACCAGCCGGGTTGCGGCTGATACGCGCCGCTCTTGCGCAGGTAGAAGTAGAGCAGGCCCGCGTTGATGCAGGCACCGAGGCCGATGGCCAGCGCCAGGCCGGCGTGCTTAAGGTCGAGGCCGAACACGAACACGATGTTCATGACCTGGGTCGCGAACAAGGTGAAGATCGCGATCTTCACCGGCGTCTTCACGTTCTGCCGCGAATAGAAGCCGGGCGCCAGCACCTTGACCATGATGAGGCCGATGAGGCCGACGCTGTATGCGACCAGCGCCTGACGGGTCATGAAGACGTCATGGTCGGTGAACGCGCCGTAATGGAAGAGACTGGTCACCAGCGGGATGGACAACACGGCGAGCGCCACGGCCGCCGGCAAGGCCAGCATGAAGGTCAGGCGCAGGCCCCAGTCGAGCAGTTTCGAATATTCCGTATCCGACTTGTCGGCGAAGGATTTCGACAGGCTGGGCAGCAGGATGGTCCCCAGCGCCACGCCCATCACCCCGGTCGGGAACTCCATCAGGCGATCGGCGTAATAGAGCCATGACACGCTGCCCGTCACCAGGAAGGAAGCGAAGATGGTGTTGATCAGCAAGGAGATCTGCGCGATGGAGACGCCGAACACGGCAGGCCCCATGAGCTTGAGGATGCGGCGCACGCCTTCATCCTTGGTATTGAAGCGTATACGCGGGAACAGGCCGAGTTTGGCCAGGAAAGGCAACTGGAACAGCAACTGCAGGATGCCGCCGACGAACACCGCCCAGGCCAGCACCATGATGGGCGGATCGAAATATGGCGCGAAGAACAGCGCAGCGACGATGAACGCGATATTGAGCCATACCGGGCCGAAGGCAGGCACCGTGAATTTGTTGTAGGTATTGAGCACGCCGCCGGCCAGCGAAACCAGCGAGATGAAAAAGATGTACGGGAAGGTGATGCGTAGCAGATCCACGGTCAGCGCGAACTTGTCGGGGTTACTGGCGAAGCCCGGCGCACTGATGTAGACGATCCAGGGTGCGGCCAGCATGCCCAGTACCGTGACCACGACGAGCACCAGGCCCAGCAGCGTCGTCACATGATCGATCAGTTCACGCGTGGCATCGTGTCCGCGTTTATTCTTGTATTCGGCCAATACCGGTACAAAGGCCTGGGAAAAGGCGCCCTCGGCGGAAAGACGGCGCAGCAGGTTGGGGATCTTGAAGGCGACGAAGAAGGCATCGGTCAGCACACCCGCGCCGAAAACGCGCGCGATCAACGTGTCACGCACGAAGCCCAGGATTCGGGAAAGGAATGTCATGCTGCCGACGGTCGCCAGCGCTTTCAACAGGTTCATTAAGCTTTGATTGCTAAGGTTTAAAATCCAGACGCGATTCTAGCATGGGCTACCAGCTGCGCCCCGATTTCATGCGCGCGATTGCCTTGCATTCACCGATAAAAAAGGTTAATATGCGCGGCTTCGTATTTTGTTAATCGATTAGGAATTCTCATGGCAAATAGCGCACAAGCAAGAAAACGTGCCCGTCAGGCAGTGAAGCAGCGCGCCCACAACGCAAGCTTGCGCTCTACTTTGCGCACTGCAATCAAGAAGGTCATCAAGGCTGTTGAAGCCGGTGACAAGGCTGCTGCACAAGCCGCCTACAGCGAGAACGTCAGCGTCATCGATCGTATCGCCGACAAACAGATCATCCACAAGAACAAGGCCGCTCGCCATAAGAGCCGTCTGTCCGCCGCCGTGAAGGCAATGGCTTAAGTTCTTAAGCGATATCCAATAAAAAAGCCGAACTGATGTTCGGCTTTTTTATTGCCCGCCATTATGCGGGCAATCCCTGAATCAACCTATCCCCAACTCGGCACGGGCGACCAGCGCCTGATTGATCACCGCGTCGCGGTCTTGGCCGAGCACAGTGAAGTGCCCCATCTTCCTGCCAGGCCGAGCTTCATGCTTGCCATAAAGATGCAACTTCAACGCCGGATGCGCCAACGCCTTGTCCCAGGCCGGCTCTGCGCCATCCTTCCAGACATCGCCCAGGATGTTCACCATGACCGCCTGGCTATGCAGCTGGGCATCCCCCAAGGGCAATCCCGTTAGCGCGCGTACTTGCTGTTCGAACTGGTTGGTGACACAGGCGTCGATGGTGTAATGGCCGGAGTTATGCGGCCTTGGCGCCATCTCGTTGACCAGCAGCTTGCCTTCGCTGACGAAGAACTCGACCCCGAGCACCCCGACATAACCCAGCTTCTCAGCGATCTGCGTCGCCAACGCTTGCGCCTTGGCCTTGATCACTTCCGAGCCGCGCGCCGGCGCGATACTGACATCCAGGATGCCGTTGAGATGGCTGTTCTCTGCCACGGGGAACGTCGCGATCTTGCCTGACGGGTCACGTGCAAGCACGACGGAGATCTCATAGTCGAGCGGCAGCATCTGTTCCAGGACACAGGTCTCGTGCTTGAAGCTGGCGAATGCGGCCTTGGCCTGCGCCTGTGTCGTGACGCGCGCCTGCCCTTTGCCGTCGTAGCCGAAACGCGCCACCTTGAGGATGGCCGGGTAGATCGCGCTATCGTCGGCAGGCAGGTCGCTTTCGTTGTGGATGACGACGAACTGCCCGACCGGCAGGCCTGAGTCGCGGAAGAAGGTCTTTTCCGACACACGATGCTGGGCGATCGCCACGGCAG
>CBFGLF010000082.1:0-8063 GCA_965649545.1 uncultured Methylotenera sp. | reverse complement strand
AACGACCGGGATACCGGCGATGCGCTGGCTCTCGATCTTCTTGCGCCACTCGGCGGGGCCGGTGTCATGCACCGATTGCCCCGTGGAATCGACGGCCACGGTCACCGGCATGTCCTTGACCTCGAATTCGTAGATGGCTTCCATGCCCAGATCCTCAAAGGCGACCACGCGCGAGGCCTTGATAGCCTTGGAGACCAGGTACGCTGCACCGCCGATGGCCATGAGATAGACGGAGCGGTGCTGGCGGATGGCCGCGATCGCTTCCGGGCCCCGCTCGGCCTTACCCACCATGCCCAGCAAGCCGGTCTTGTCGAGCATCATGGCGGTATAGCGATCCATGCGGGTGGCTGTCGTCGGCCCCGCAGGGCCGACCACTTCGTCGCGTACCGGATCGACCGGGCCGACGTAATAGATGAACCGGTTGGTGAAATCGACGCCAGCAGGCAGATCTTCGCCTTGCTCGAACAATTGCGCGATGCGGCGATGCGCGGCATCGCGGCCGGTCAGCAATTTGCCGTTGAGCAACAACGTCTCGCCCGGCTTCCAAGTGGCCACCTCTTCACGGGTCACACTGTCGAGATCCACCTTGCGCGCTTCGGCGCTGGGGGCCCATTCGACCTTGGGCCAGCGATCCAGGTCGGGCGGGTCGATATAGGCCGGGCCGCTACCGTCGAGCACGAAATGCGCGTGGCGCGTGGCAGCACAGTTGGGGATGATGGCGACCGGCAACGAAGCGGCATGCGTCGGGTAGTCGAGGATCTTGACGTCGAGCACCGTGGTCAGGCCGCCCAACCCTTGCGCACCGATGCCGAGGGCATTCACCTTTTCATAGAGTTCGAGCCGCAGCTCTTCGATGCGATTGCTCGCACCGCGCGCCTTGAGCTCATGCATATCGATGGGCGCCATCAGGGATTCCTTGGCCAGCAGCATGGCTTTCTCGGCACTGCCGCCGATGCCGATGCCGAGCATCCCTGGTGGGCACCAGCCGGCCCCCATCTTCGGCACCACATCCATCACCCAGTCGACGATACTCTCGCCAGGGTCGAGCATGGTGAACTTGGCTTTGTTCTCCGAACCGCCGCCCTTGGCTGCGATCTCGACTTCGACCTTGTCGCCCGGCACCAGCGTGACGTGCGTCACCGCAGGCGTGTTATCGCGTGTGTTCTTGCGAGCACCGGCGGGGTCAGTGATGATGGAAGCCCGTAAGGGGTTATCGGCATCAAGGTAAGCACGACGCACGCCCTCGTTGACCAGTTCTTCCAGGCTGCGCGTGGTGTTCCAGCGCACGTTCATGCCGACCTTGACGAAGGCGACGACGATGCCAGTGTCCTGGCAGATCGGGCGCTTGCCTTCGGCGCACATGCGCGAATTGGTGAGGATCTGCGCGATAGCATCCTTCGCCGCCGGTGACACCTCGCGCGCATAGGCCTCGCCCAGCGCGGTGATATAGTCTTCCGGATGGTAATAGGAGATGTATTGCAGCGCCGCAGCGATACTCTCGATGAAATCCTGTTCCTGGATGATCTGCATGTCGTTAACTCAATTATCCGCTGGCTGAATCATCGGCTGGATCTGGCCGTGGCGATCTCCGGCTTGATATCGCGCCTGAGTATCTTGCCGTTCTTGGTACGGGGGAAATCCTTGGCCAGATAGACCGTTTTGGGTGCCTTATAGGCCGCGAGATGCTCGCGTCCGAACGCCGCCAGTTCATCCGGCGAAGCCGTCGCACCCGCCTGCAGGATAACATAGGCCACCACCAGCACCTTGTCCTTCTCGATCTCTTCCGCCACCGACGCACAATCGGCCACCGCGGGGTGGGATTTGAACACCCGCTCGATCTCGTAGGGCGAGACGCGGTAGCCGAAACTCTTGATGATGTCGTCCTTGCGGCCGAGGAACCAGATGTAACCCTCGTCGTCATAGCGTGCGTAATCACCCGTGAAGAACCAGCCGTCATGACGCAGCTTGGCCGTCTCTTCCGGCAGGTTCCAGTATTCGAGGAACAGGCCTGGGTCGGTCTCCGGCACGCAGATCATGCCCTCCTCGCCCGCCTTCACCGGCTTCAGCGTCTCCGGGTCGAGCAAGCGGATGTCGTGGCCCGGCTGCGGGAACCCGGCAGAACCTGGACGGATCGGCCGTGACTTGGTCTGGCAGAGGTAATACGAGAATTCGGACATCCCGACCGCTTCATAGATATCCATGCCGAAACGCTCGCGCCATTGCTGCAGCACCTCGTCTGACAGATGCTCGCCCGCGCTCATGCAATGCCGCAGGCTGGGGACGTCCGCCTTGCTGAACGTGCTCTTCTGGATGACCTGACGGTAGATGGTGGGCACACCGATGAAGATGGTGGCGTTGTGCTTGGCGATCAGGCGCGGCCAGGTATTGGCGTCGTTCTTGCCCTCGAACACGATGACAGTCTTGCCCAGCGCCAGGGGATCCATG
Source organism: uncultured Methylotenera sp. (assembly GCA_965649545.1). Taxonomy (GTDB): domain Bacteria; phylum Pseudomonadota; class Gammaproteobacteria; order Burkholderiales; family Methylophilaceae; genus CABHOJ01. Next base: position 5,618 of record CBFGLF010000082.1, on the reverse strand, counting down.
AGGCCGGTACCCAGCACATAGGTCCAGTTGAACTTGCCGGAGTGCATGATGCGGTCGCCGTCCTCGGCGAAATCGAACCAGTAGCGGGCCGCGGGCTGACGACCGATCAACGCACGGTGCGCATGCAACACGCCCTTGGGATATCCGGTGGTGCCTGAGGTATAGACGAGATAAGCCGGGTCGTCCGCACGGGTCCGATGTGCCGGACCCCAGCTGCCGATGGCATCCAGCGCCTGCGCCAAGTCGCGCACCTGCAATCCGGCGACCTCGATGACCTCCCCCGGCCCTGTGAGCAAGACATGCTTCAGGTTCGGGCAACCCTGCAACTGGTGATGCAGGTCTTTCCACATCGCCTTGTCGGTCACCAGCACCGCGGCAGCGGAATCCTTGGCGAGATACAGCACCTCCTCCGCCGTCAGCAGGGTCGAGGTCGGCACCGAGATCGCGCCGCGCTTCATGGCACCGAGGAAGGCGATCGGATAATCGAGCGAATTCGGCAGGCGGATCAGCACGCGATCCCCGGCGTTGACCTTGAGGTTATGCAACAACTGAGAGAACTGGCTGGTGCGCTCCGCCAGTTGGCCGAACGTGATCTCGGACGTACCCCGCTGGTCATCCTCGACGATCATCGCCAGCCGTTGTTCGGCTGGTTTGCCTAGGTGCACATCGGTACAGGCGACGCCGATGTTGAAGTATTCCGGCACCTGCCACACCCACGGCTCGAAAGGGGTGAATGCCGTCTTGGCCATGTTCTTATCGATCGCGTTCATAGGATCACCCCGTATGGCCAGTTCTGACGGATCACTTGTGCTGGCAACTGCTGCAGCACCGTGATGGCGAACGCCGTATCTTCCTCACTCAACGCCCTTAGAGCATGGGCGCGCAACAAAGTCTGCAGGGCCTTGCCGAACATCGGCGGATCCAGCATCTCGCCCTCGAACTTGATGGCGCCGCCGAGCAGGGCATCGGCCTCGATCGCCGCCTTCAACACGTTGATCTTCTGGCGGATCTCGGTCGGCGACGGCACGTAGGCCACCTTGCACAGGTGGATATGCGCTGGGTGGATCACCTGCTTGCCAGTGAGGCCCATGGCTGCTTCCTGCACCGCGTGCTTATAGACGATGCGCGACTCGTTCTCGCCGTGCAGGTCGAGCCAGCGACGCACGTCATGCGGCTCGACGAACTTGTCCGGCATGCTGCTGGTGCCGATCAGGGTCTCGACGCCGCCGATGACACCCTTACCGGCGATCCGCGCCTCGAACATGATCTGGTTAAGGAAATAGAACAGCTCCTCCGTCCAGTTCTGCGGCGTGATGCTGATGCCCATCGCCTTGGAAAAGTCGTGGATGCCGAACACCACATGGCGCACGGTCGAGTACTGCATCAGGTCCGGCGCGATCTTCAGCGATTTCGGATGCTCGATGATGGGCTGGATGGTGATCTTGCTGTTGAGGTTGACCAGCAGGTTCGACAGGTCGCGGACCTCCGGCGCACCGTAGGCCTCACCCGCTTTCGACAGCATGATGACGTCGATGTAATCCGCCATGTCGCGCACCATGTCCATGTCGAGTTCGTACTCGTCGGTACGGAACGGATTGACGCGGATGGCGACGGTCACCTTGGGGTGCTTCTCGCGCAACAAGGGGAGTTCCTGGCGCAGCAGCGTGCGGCTCATCTCCTTCTGGCGGCAGCCGTCTTCGAGGTCGAAGATCAGGGTATGCGCATTGGTGTTGTGCGCGTGCTTCTTCATGCGCTGCGACGCCTGCTCCAGATCCTCGTAGATACCGAGCGATGGCGCGTATTTCACCGGCGGGTAGTAGAGCTGGATACCCGGCCAGAGATCGCCCAGCACGCTGGGGTTGAACACATGGCAATATTCGCCGCTGTGATAGTGTTCCAAGGTTGCTGCTGTCGGCTTATTCATAAGCTCCCATCCTGTTCGTGTTGTTCCAGTCCGTCATCCTGCTCCAGGCCCAGACACAGGCTCTGTTTCTTCAACATCTCCAGCACTTTCCTCTGCGAGGCATCATCGAGGGTCATCCGTCCGGTCACCAGGTCCCATAGATCGTTATCCTCCAGCTCCAGCAGGCGGATGAAGGCCTCGGCCTCATCCTCGGCGAGCTGCGCGTAGCATTGCTCGACGAACACCCGCAGCACGATATCCAGCTCCAGCATACCGCGCCGGCAGCGCCAGAGCATGCGTCCGGCGTCGATGCTCACGGCACCCTCTTGATGCTGATCTGCTTGCCGGTGCGCCCTGCAGAGGCCGGTTTCATGCCGCCGGATTTGAGCCCTTTCATCTTCAGCTCCTTGATCTTGCTGATGGCCTTGGCCGGACTCAGGCCCTTGGGGCAGACATCCACGCAATTCATGATGTTGTGGCATTTGTAGAGACGGTACGGGTCTTCCAGGTTATCGAGCCGCTCGTCCATCGCCTGGTCGCGACTATCGGCCATGAAGCGGTATGCCTGCAGCAGACCGGCCGGCCCGACGAACTTGTCCGGGTTCCACCAGAACGAGGGGCATGAGGTGGTACAGGCGCCACACAGGATGCACTCGTAGAGGCCGTCGAGCTTGGCGCGATCCTCCGGCGATTGCAGGCGCTCGGTCTCCGGCACGGGATCATCGTTGACCAAGTAAGGTTTCACCGAGTGGTAATTGTCGAAGAATTGCGTCATATCGACCACCAGGTCGCGCACCACGGGCATGCCCGGCATCGGGCGCACCACCACCGGCTCGCTGAGGTCCGCGAGCTTGGTGACGCAGGCCAACCCGTTCTTGCCGTTGATGTTCATGGCATCCGAGCCGCACACGCCTTCACGGCAGGACTTGCGCATGCTCAAGGTATCGTCCATCTCCTTGATGCGTAGCAACGCGTCGAGCAACATGCGGTCGGTCGGCTGTAACTCGAGCTCGTAATCCTGCATATAGGGTTCGAGGTCGACATCCGGATTGAAGCGATAGATAGAGAATCTCATCTTGTTGATCTCATCTTTTTGATATCAGTAAACACGGGCCTTCAGCGGAAACGACTCCACCGTCAGCGGTTGCATGCGGACGGGACGGAAATCCAGTCGCCCATCCTGGCTGTAGTACAGCGAATGCTTGAGCCATTGCTCGTCATCGCGCTGCGGATGATCTTCGCGGCAATGCGCACCACGGCTCTCCTTACGCGCCTCGGCGGCCGTCATGGTGGCGACCGCCACCTCGATCAGGTTGTCCAGTTCCAGCGCTTCGATACGGGCGGTGTTGAACACCTTGCTCTTGTCCTTGATCTCGGTACGGGCGATGCGTGCCTGGATCGCCTTGATCTTGCCGACGCCTGCCTCCAGCAAGTCCGGGAATCGGAATACGCCGCAATGGGTCTGCATGGCCTTGCGCATGGCGTCGCCGACCTCGGTCACGTTCTCGCCGTTCTTCTGGCCATCGAGCCGCGCCAGACGCGCCATGGTCACTTCGCCGGCATCGGCCGGCAGCGGCTTGTGATGTGGGTTGCTGCGCACGTAATCGATCATGTGGTCACCGGCAGCACGGCCGAAGACCATGAGATCGAGCAGCGAATTGGAGCCCAGGCGATTGGCACCGTGCACCGAGACACAAGCACATTCACCGACGGCATAGAACCCTTCGACCACATCGCCAGCGGCGTTCTGTACCACCTGGCCATCGAGGTTGGTGGGGATGCCGCCCATCATGTAATGCGCGGTCGGCACCACCGGGATCGGATCCTTCACCGGATCGACATCGGCGAAGTTCTTGGCGATCTCGCGGATACCCGGCAGCTTGTGCTTGATGATCTCTTCGCCCAGGTGGTCCAGCTTGAGCAACACATGGTCCTTGTCCTTGCCGACACCGCGGCCCTGCTTGATCTCGGTGGCGATGGCGCGCGATACCACGTCGCGGCTGGCGAGATCCTTGGCGCTGGGCGCATAGCGTTCCATGAAGCGCTCGCCTTCCGAATTCACCAGGTAGCCGCCCTCTCCGCGCACGCCTTCGGTGATGAGCACGCCGGCACCGGCGACGCCAGTGGGGTGGAACTGCCAGAACTCCATGTCCTGCAAAGGTACACCGGCACGCGCCGCCATGCCGAGGCCGTCACCGGTATTGATGAAGGCATTGGTGCTGGCCTGGAAGATGCGCCCTGCACCGCCGGTCGCGAACAGGGTGGTCTTGGCCTGCAGGATGCTGACTTCGCCGGTCTCCATCTTCATGGCGGTGATGCCGTGCACCACGCCTTCGCTGTCGCGGATAAGGTCGAGCGCCAGCCATTCGATGAAGAAGTTGGTATTGCATTTGACGTTGCGCTGGTAGAGCGTATGCAGCATGGCATGGCCGGTTCGGTCGGCCGCGGCACAGGTCCGCGAGATCGGCGAGGCGCCGAACTCCTTGGTCATGCCGCCGAAGGGCCGCTGGTAGATCTTGCCGCTGTCCATGCGGTCGAACGGCATGCCGAAATGCTCCAGCTCGTAGATCGCCTTCGGCGCGTTGCGGCACATGAATTCGATGGCATCCTGGTCGCCGAGGTAGTCGGAACCCTTGATGGTGTCGTACATATGCCACAGCCAGTTGTCTTCACCGACATTGCCGAGTGACGCGGCGATCCCGCCCTGGGCGGCCACGGTGTGCGAACGTGTCGGGAACACCTTGGAGATGACCGCGACGTTGAGGCCGGACTCGGACAGCTGTAGCGCCGCACGCAGACCCGCGCCGCCGCCGCCGACGATCAAGGCATCGAAAGATTGACTAGGCAAACTCATCACAGACTAACTTTCATCATTTCCAGAGAATCATCACCGACCAGGCGGCATACGCAACCAGCGCGATGGTCACCGCCAGGTTCAATACCTTGCCGATGGCATGCGGGTAGATGTAATCGACGATGATGTCGCGTACCCCCTGCCAGGCGTGGATATACAGGCTGAACAGGAACAGCAGCGTCGCGACTTTCAGCCAGGTCGCGTCGAACAAGGCCTGCCAGGCCTCATAGCCCGAGGGCTGGCGTGCCAACAAGACACCTGCCAGCAGCAAGGTATAGATCGCCATCACCACCGCCGTGAAGCGCTGCAACAGCCACTCATAGGAGGCATGGTGCACACAATGACAGGCGGCTTTGAGGAAACGGGTCACCACCAACATACGCCTATCCCTACCGTGAGCAGCAAACCCGCGATCAGCACCAGTTTTCCGGTACGACGCGCTTGCCGGATGTCGAGGCCGATGCGCATGTCCAGCGTCAGGTGGCGGATGCCGGCCAGAAAATGATGCAGGAATGCCCATAGCACCCCCAGCAGCGCCAGCTTGGCCAGTGGATGCTGCGCCATCGCCACGACCTCCTGGTAGCTCTCGGGCGAGGCCAGCGAACGCTGGAAGGTCCACAGCATGACCGGCAGCAGCAGGAAGATCAGCGCGCCCGTCGCCCGATGCAGGATGGAGACCAGCGCCGGGATGGGCAGGCGGATACTCGCCAGCTTGAGGTTCTTGGGCCGATGTCGACTATCGTGATGCATGCTTCACCTGCGTTCATCCGGACGCACGGCGCGCGCCACGGCGCCAGCGACATGCTCGAGCAAGCGGGGATCGAACGGCTTGGGGATGATGTAATCCTTGCCGAAACTGAG
>CBFGLF010000081.1:0-8088 GCA_965649545.1 uncultured Methylotenera sp. | reverse complement strand
ATCGACGTCTCCAACCAGTGCCGCACCGGCGGGCGTCATGTCCGTCTCGCGGTGGGGCTGGATTATCGCGATGCCTGCCCGGTGAGTGGCATGCGCGTCGGCGGCGGCATGGAGACCATGGGCGCGAACGTCAGGATCAGCCAGTCCGGTCAGGTGCAGCAATGAGGCACGACAAGCATCCTGCTCTGAACTCGCTGGGTTTCGAGCGCCACGGCGACAAGGAGAATTCGCCCTTCTTCGAGGAATACCTGGTCCGCCTGCTGGAAGAACGCGACCGCACCGGCTTGACCGCGATGATCCACGAGATCGACGCGCTGATGATCACGGTCGACCCCGGGCATTCGGTGCAGTATGTGGCCGAGCTCGCGCTCATGACGTCCTATCACTACCTGGTGACGCTGGAGAGCGAATCGCACTGGACGCATGTACTGCGCATCGACCTCCAGTCGCCGGATATCCTGGTGCGTGAGGTGAAGGACCCCAACCTGCGTGGCATCTTCCGCAGCCTTAACGAGGTGTATCCGGTGGGGGCGCAGAAGCCGAACAGTCGCTACATGGGTGAGATCCTGCGCGTCAGCAACCTGCACGATGTCGTCCAGCTGCAGAACGAACGGGAGTTCCGCTTCTTCAATCAGGATGAAGTGCGCAAGCTGGAATTGCCGGGCAATCTGGCGGTGAGCAAGCCCTCACCTTACACCCATAACATCGTCGCCTATCTCGAGCGCAAACCCGAGGAACTGCGGGTGTATGCCCTGGGTGTCAGCCAGATCCATCCGGAAGCCCAGGCCGCGTACGAAAAGGCCAAGGCCTTGCAGGTGAAACTGCGCATCGACGATCTGCTGATGCCGCTCGACCATCTGGCGACCCGGGTCTATAGCCAGAATCGAGAGCTGGCGATCCTCGAATACCTGTCGTGGTCCAGTTACTACTTCTGGGGCGCCTACAACATCAAGGATCAGAACTCTTCCACCAACGTCACCAAGAGCGTGCATCCGGTGCCGGAGTCGCGCAGCCCGGCCAAGGTCTTCACCGCCAACAACACGCCGTATTTCGTCAATCACCTCGAAAAACTGCCGTCGCCGACCGAGACCTTCGTGCGCAACTATGGCCCGCGTTTGCATCACATGGCGATCGCGGTGAAAGACGGCGAGCGTGACGGCATCGAGCATATCGACTTCGTGGTCAACGCCATCGCCGAGCAGGGCAAAGGCTTCCTGCTCGATGTCATCGGCTCCAAGGATCAAGGCCTGAAGCAGATATTCTCCAATGCCTCCGAACACTCCTCACTCATCATCGAATACGTACAGCGGTTCGGCGGCTTCGACGGGTTCTTCACGCGCGAGAACGTCGCGGCGCTCACTGAAGCGGCGGGCATGCAAGAGGGCGTCAAGGCTCACTGAATCGGACTGAGATCCCGCCTCAAATTTTGTCGGCAGCGTTGTTTTCGGATGTCCGTTGGCTGGTATGATTGAGGCTCTTTCCCACGAGTATCGTTTCCCCGGACATGACTTACTGCGTTGCCCTTTTGCTGGATGAAGGCCTGGTGTTTGCCTCGGATACCCGTACGAACGCGGGCGTCGATCAGGTGGCGGTGTTCCCCAAGATGCATGTGTTCGAAGTCAGGGGCGAGCGTGTGCTCACACTCCTCACCGCCGGCAATCTGGGCATCACGCAATCCGTCATCAACCGTTTGCGTGACGGCGTCAAAGCCAACGACGAGATCAACCTGCATAACGTCCGCAGCCTGTTCGAGGCCGCCGAGCTGGTCGGCGCCGAGATGCGCCGGGCTTACGAACGTGACGCCGAACACCTGAAGAACCACAACGCCGAATTCAATGCCAGCATCCTCATCGGCGGCCAGATCAAGGGCGAGTCGCCACGCTTGTTCAACATCTATTCCGCCGGCAATTTCATCGAGCCCAGCGAAGAGACCCCGTACTTCCAGATCGGCGAGACCAAGTACGGCAAACCCATCATCGACCGTGTGGTGAAAAAAGACAGCGACATGATGGACGTGGTGAAATGTGTGCTGATCTCGTTCGACTCCACCATCCGCAGTAACATCTCCGTCGCTGCGCCTATCGACCTCTTGATCTATCGTGCTGACAGCTTCCATGCGGATTGCAAGCAACGTATCTGCGAGAGCGACCCATACTACGCTTCGGTACGCCAGGGCTGGTCGGAAGGCTTGCGGCAGGTCTTCAGCGAGATCCCCAACCCCGACTGGTGCTGATGCGGTTTACTGCGGGTTGGTGAGGTCGCGGTATGCGAGAACGGGGTCAAAGGGGTGATCCAGTTTTTCCAGCGCAGCTTGCAACTTCTCCATCTGGTAGCCGTGGATCACCCGGGGCCCCACGACGCTGACTGGCACCCCTCTGGCGCGTAGCGTCCAGAACCCGAGTTGTCCCTCGAACGACTGCTCCACATCATGCTCGGTGAACGGAATCTTGTTGGCGACCAGCGCGCTGCGCAAAGCCTTGCAGTAGCCGCACCAGGTCGTGGTGTAGATGACGACCTGTTTCGAACCGGGTTGTGGGCGGTGGGCATAAGCTGCGTAACGGTCCAGCCCGAACAACACCAACGACAGCGCAAGGGCGGCCAGCAATAGCGCCCGAACGACCACGACTTTAAGCCGCTTGCGCTGCTCGGATGCCATCTTTCCGGAGTTCTTTCTGCAAGAACATTTCAACGGGAATGAAAGCAAACGGCACGATCGCGGCCAGTAACACGAGTAGCCATAGACCCACAGACCAACCTTGTTTGTGGGACGCCAGCAGGGAAAGCACGAAATACAAGAGGAACAGCACCCCGTGCGCCATCCCGATCGGGAAGACGAACTCTCTACTGATGATGCCGAAAGACGCAGTCAATATCAGCAGGTAAGAGCAGCCTTCCAGCAGGCTTGCGATTCTAAAAGTCTTCAACATCTGAGACATCTTTCTATCTATTCGCGGATACGCCGCATGCGGTTTGAATGGGTTGAATCAATAAGTGCTATTGGCGCGCGCTGTGCCAGTCGCTTTCATGATTACAACATAAATTATTGTTGTACCGGCCTACCAGTTAAAATAGAGACCTATCCTGTCATCGTAGCGCCAACATAACACTGCACCCCCGTGAGCGACCTAGACCTTGTTTTTGCCGATGACGGCCCTCTTGCCGATACCATCCCCGGATATCGCATGCGTCAGCAACAGCTGGAGATGGCGCAGGCCATCGAAGACGCCATCAAGCAGGGCAAGCAACTGGTCGCGGAAGCCGGCACCGGCACAGGCAAGACCTTCGCCTACCTGATCCCGGCCTTGCTCTCTGGCGGCAAGGTCATCGTTTCCACCGGCACCAAGACCTTGCAGGACCAGTTGTTCAATCGTGACCTGCCTGCCGTACGCGATGCGCTCAAGGTGCCGGTCACGGTCTCCATGCTCAAAGGCCGCGCCAACTACGTCTGCCATTTCCATCTCGAACGCGCGATGAACGAGGGCCGGTTCCTCTCCCGCGAGGACGCCAATTACGTGCACAAGATCCGTGCCTTTGCCGACCATTCGGATACCGGCGACAAGAGCGAGCTCACCGATGTGCCGGAGAACGCCACCATCTGGCCGGCGGTGACCTCCACACGCGACAACTGCATGGGACAGGACTGCAACTTCTACAAGGACTGCTTCGTCATGGAAGCCCGCAAGCGGGCGCTGGCGGCGGACGTGGTCGTCGTTAATCATCACCTGTTCTTTGCCGACGTCATGCTGCGCGACGAAGGGGTAGCCGAGTTGCTGCCGAGCGCCAACACCGTGATCTTCGACGAAGCGCATCAGCTGCCCGAAGTTGCCGGGCTCTTCTTCGGGGAGGATGTCTCGACCAGCCAGTTGATGGAGCTGGCACGCGATGCCCATGCCGAGGCCGTGACCACCGCCAAGGATTGTCTGGCCTTGCCGGAAGCGACTGCCGGGCTGGAAAAAGCGGTGCGCGATTTCCGGTTGATCTTCGCTTACGAAGGTTCGCGTATGCCGGTGCAGAAGGCATTGGCGCTCAAGGGCTTCGAGGCTGCTTACGCCACCATGCAGGAAAAACTCAAGGACCTGAGCGCGATCCTGGAGACCCAGGCGGAGCGCGACCCGGCACTGGAGAATTGCTGGCAGCGCAGCCTGGCACTGGAGGTACAGTTACAGCGCTGGCACCAGGCCGAGAATGAGAATCTGGTGCGCTGGGTGGAAGTGTTCACCCAGTCCGTGCAGTTGCACGCCACCCCGTTATCCGTCGCGGAAGGCTTCGGCAAGCAGCTCAACGCGCAGCCGCGTTCCTGGATATTCACCTCGGCGACCTTGGCCGTGAAAAGCGATTTCAGCCATTACCTCGCACAGATGGGGCTAGAGCAGGCCACCACCGGTTACTGGAGCAGCCCGTTCGATTACGGCCAGCAGGCCTTGCTCTATGTGCCGAAGGAGATGCCGGAACCCAACAGCCCCGGCTATACGGCCTCTGTTGCCGCCGCTGCGTTGCCGGTGATCCAGGCGAGCCGGGGACGCGCCTTCGTCCTCTGTACCTCGTTGCGGGCGATGCGCGAGGTGCATGCCTTGCTCAAGGATGCTTTCTCCAGCAACGGTATGGAGTACCCGCTCTTGCTGCAGGGCGACAGCGCACGCACCGAACTGCTGGAGCGCTTCCGCAAGTTGGGCAATGCCGTGCTGGTGGGGTCGCAAAGTTTCTGGGAGGGCGTTGACGTACGCGGCGAAGCCCTGAGCGCCGTCATCATCGACAAGCTGCCCTTCGCGCCGCCGGACGATCCCGTGCTGTCGGCCCGTATCGACAAGATGAACGCCGAGGGTCGCAACGCGTTCATGGAATACCAATTGCCCTACGCCGTCATCACGCTGAAACAGGGGGCGGGCAGATTGATCCGCGACGAGACCGATACCGGCGTCTTGATGATCTGCGACCCGCGGCTTATCAGCAAACCTTACGGCAGACGCATCTGGCAGAGCCTGCCGCCGTTCAAGCGAACGCGTGAGGTGACGGACGTAGTAGAATTCTTCGACAACATGGCCGCGATCAAAGCCGAATGAAGCTACTTGCACTCGATACTTCCACCGAATACCTGACATTGGCGCTCCTGCTCGATGGGGAGATGCGCATGCGCGAACTGCATGCGGGCCAGACCCATTCCCAGCGCATTTTGCCCTTGTTGCGCGAATTGCTGGACGAATCCGCCATCGAGCTGACGCAGCTGGATGGTATCGCGTTCGGCGCAGGCCCCGGCTCTTTCACCGGGCTGCGCATCGGTTGTGGCGTGGCTCAAGGGCTCGCCTTCGGCGCGGACTTGCCGGTGGTCGGTATCAGTACCTTGCAGGCGCTCGCTGAGGCGAGCGATTCGGAAAAGGTGATCGCCTGTCTCGATGCACGGATGGGTGAGGTGTATCACGCGGTCTATACACGACAGGAGGGTGTCTGGCAGGAAGTGCTGCCACCCGGCCTTTACAAACCGGAGGCCGTGCCTGCAGTGGAAGGCGAGGGCTGGATTGGCGTCGGCAGCGGCTGGAAGGCCTATGCCGAATTGCTGGGCCATGCCTATGCCGGCCAGGTGGAGCGAACATCGCCGGACGCCTTCCCGCATGCCGCCGCCATCGCCCGATTGGCGTTACCGATGTTCGCCGCCGGGCAGGGCAAACCTGCCGCCGAAGCCGCGCCCATCTATGTGCGCAACAAGGTCGCCCTCAAGACCAGCGAACGCGAGGCGGGGCAGAAACTCGGACTCCCCGGATGAACGCCTTGCTCGATCAAGCGCTGCAATTCCGCCCGATGCAGATGGCGGACCTCGATGCCGTCATGGCGATCGAGCCGACCATCTACCCCTATCCCTGGACGCGCGGCAATTTCAGCGACTCGCTGAATGCCGGCTATAGCGCCTGGGTCTACGAAGCGCACGGTCATATCATCGGTTATGCGGTGGTGATGCTGGTGCTGGACGAAGCGCACCTGCTGAATATCAGTATCGCCAAATCGCATCAGGGGCGCGGCCTGGGACGTTCCTTGCTGGATTACATGATGCAGATCGCCCGCGGTCATGGCGCTGCCAATATCTTCCTCGAAGTGCGCCCCTCGAACACGGCGGCGATCCGTTTATACGAAAGTGTCGGTTTCAACGAGATGGCAGTGCGACGTGGTTACTATCCTGCGGCCAACGGTCGCGAGGATGCGATCCTGATGGGAATGGCTTTATGAGCGCGGAACGATGAGCCTGACCCGCGAAGACATGTTGCGCGAACTGGAACTGCTGCCGGCCTGGAAGCTGCGCGAGCAGGCCCACACCAAACCGGCATCCCCGCCCCCTTTATCCGCGCCGGCAGAAGAACCAAGCTTGGAGGCCACGCCGGAGCGAACAGCCGTGCAGGAACAAGCACCGAAGGCCGTAGAAGTACAAGCCATCACTGAAGCCGCCGTAACGGAGGCCCCGATGCTCGCCGAGGAGCCGGATGCGCCTTGGGAAGAGATCCCGGTCTTTGACGACATGCCAGCTATGGAAGACGAGCTACCGCCCTTGACCACGAGTCTCGGCGTCGGTCGCCGCGACAGCATCATGAAGCTCGACTGGCAGGGCTTGCAGGCATGCGTTCCCAATTGTCAGGCATGTGGTCTCGCCAAGACACGGACACAGACGGTGTTCGGGGTCGGCGATCCGCAAGCGGAGTGGCTGATCGTCGGGGAAGCGCCGGGTGCTGAAGAGGACAAGCGAGGCGAGCCATTCGTCGGCCAGGCCGGTAAGCTGCTCGACAACATGCTGGCCGCGATCAAGCTCAAGCGCGGCGAGAACGTCTACATCGCCAACGTCTTGAAATGCCGCCCGCCGGAGAATCGCGACCCGCACGGGGAAGAGGTCGAACAGTGCGATCCTTTCCTCAAGCGCCAGGTCGAACTCATCCAGCCCAAACTGATCCTCGCATTGGGTAAGTTCGCCGCACAATCACTACTGGCCAGTGACGATACCATCGCCGCCATGCGCGGCAAGCTGCACGCCTATAACGGCGTGCCGGTGATCGTGACTTACCACCCCGCCTACCTGTTGCGCAATCTCGCGGACAAAGCCAAAGCCTGGGAAGACCTCTGTTTTGCGGTCAAGACCATGCGCGATTTGCAGGCGGCGGACTTGCAATCGCCTGCATCGCCACCATCTTCATAGACAATTGATCAACCAAGACAAGGAGTCGTCATGCGTTCCATTCTTCTGAAACTGTCCGCCCTGCTTATGGTGCTGACGCTGAGCGGTTGCGGCTATAACACCTTCCAGTCCCTGGACGAAGAAGTGAAGTCCAACTGGTCCGAAGTCCTCAACCAGTACCAGCGCCGTGCCGACCTGGTGCCCAATCTGGTGAACACGGTGAAAGGCTATGCCTCGCATGAGAAAGAGGTATTGACCGCGGTGACCGAGGCGCGCGCCAAGGTCAGCAGCATCCAGGCGACACCGGAACTGCTCAACGACGAAGCCGCGTTCGCGCGCTTCCAGCAGGCCCAGAGCCAGATGACTTCCGCACTGTCTCGTTTGCTGGTGGTCGCCGAGAACTATCCGCAACTCAAGGCGGATACCAGCTTCCTCAACCTGCAGGCCGAACTGTCCGGTACCGAGAACCGCGTCGCCGTCGCACGTAATCGTTACATCAAGGCAGTGAAGGAATACAACGTCGCCGTGCGTAGCTTCCCTAACAACCTGACGGCGATGATGTTCGGCTACAAGACCAAGCCTAACTTTGCGGTGGAGAATGAGGCTGAGCTGTCCAAGCCTCCCACTGTAGATTTCAATAAGTAATAGTCCATGCGCTTCCTGTCCCGCTGCTTGGCAGCCGGCCTGCTTCTATTCTCAGCCGTGGTCTTCGCTGCTGATGAGGTCGCAATCCCGCCGCTGCAGCAGCGTGTCACCGATCTCACCCAGACCCTGAGTGCCAATGAGCAGGCTGCGCTCGAGTCCAAACTGGCGCAGTTCGAGCAGCAAAAAGGCAGCCAGATCGCCATCCTGCTGATACCCACCACACAACCTGAAGCCATCGAGCAATATGCGATCCGCGTGGCGGAAGCCTGGAAGCTCGGCCGCAAGGGGGTCGA
>CBFGLF010000080.1:0-8101 GCA_965649545.1 uncultured Methylotenera sp. | reverse complement strand
TCCAGTGACAGCGAGTAACGGACAGGGAGAAAGTATCGACATGACTCAATTGAACGTATTGCCCACCCCGGGTCAGGCTTTCAAGATCGATATCGAGACCATCCGCAACAATGCTCGTCAGCATGTGGAGAACGGTGCGCAAACCGAGGGTTATCGCGGCGACCGTGAAGTGGTGATCGCCCAGCTCAATGCGGCACTTGCCACTGAGCTGGTGTGCGCATTGCGCTACAAGCGGCATTATTTCACGGCCACCGGCATGAACTCCGAAGCCATCGCCAAGGAATTCAACGTCCATGCACAGGAGGAGCAATCCCATGCCGACATGATCGCGGCGCGTATCGTGCAACTGGGCGGCGAGCCGGATTTTTCGCCTGAAGGCCTGTTGAGCCGTAGTCATGCAGATTATGTGCCGTGTACAGACCTGCGCGAGATGATCAAGGAGAACCTGGTGGCCGAGCGCATCGCTATCGACACTTACCATGAGTTCATCTGCTATATCGGGGACAAAGACCCGACGACGCGCAGGATGCTGGAAGAGATCCTGGCCACCGAGGAGGAACACGCCGATGAGTTATCCGACTGGCTCCAACGCGCCTGATCAGGCACAGCATGGGTATACTGTCTCTTTGGATCCCAATAAGCGATACATGAAGAAAATCCTGTTGGTCGACGACCATAGCATCGTCAGGCAAGGCTTGCGTAACCTCATCGAACTGGAATCCGACATGGAAGTGACGGGTGAAGCTGGCTCGGGCATCGAAGCCATCCAGCTCATCCGCAACAACCACTACGATGTCGTCGTCATGGATATCTCCATGCCTGACAAGAACGGCGTGGATACCCTGCATGACCTCAAGCATGTCGCCCCGGAACTGCCGGTACTGATCCTCAGTGGATATGCGGAAGAGCAATATGCGCTTAACCTGATGCGAAACGGCTGCAAGGGCTATCTATCCAAGGACGCTGAATCCGAGGAGATCATCACGGCGATCCGCACGATCTCCAAAGGCAAGCGGTACATCTCTTCCGAACTCGCGGAACTGATGACCAACGAACTGAGCCACCCGACTGAAAAACAGCTGCACGAGACGTTGTCCGATCGCGAGTTCCAGGTCTTCTTCAAGCTCGCCAGCGGACGCAGCGCGACCGAGATCGCCGACGAGCTGTGCATCAGCGTCAAGACCGTCAGCACCTATCGCACGCGCATCCTGGAAAAGATGAGCCTCAAGACCAATGCCGACCTGACCTATTATGCGATCAAGAACCAGCTCATCACCTGAATGTCGTATCAGTGATGGTTGGTAAGACGGCGTAGGACGAACCCCGATACTGGACCCACCAAGGAGCCTCTAGAATCCTGTAGGAAGTTGTATATGGATTTACACAATATGTCACATACTGAAAATCAGCATGATTTTCAGCCACAACGCATGCGAGTGTTGCTTGTGGAAGATTCCATCTTGCTGCGCGATACCATGATGGACATCCTTGAAGGCGCATTTGGCCTACAATTCGACGGCCATGCAGCCACGCAAGCAGACGCGATCGCCCTGCTCAAGCAGCAGGCGTTCGATATGCTGATCCTGGATATCGAACTCGCGCAGGGGAACGGCTTCGAAGTGTTGAAAGCGACGCAAGCGGCCGACTATCCCTACCCCAGACCGGTGTACATCATCTTCACCAATCACGCCTACCCGCAATACCGACTATTGGCGAAACAGCTCGGCGTCGAGCACTTCTTCGACAAATCCATGGACTTCGATGTCGCCATGGAGACCATCGAGGAAGAAGCCCGGAAATTCGCTGAAGGCTAACCAAAAGCTGGTGTAAAATCCGGCCGGCTGACTTGCATCAGCCGGCTGTATCAGGGACGACCCTGATGCCAAACTATAGAACCGGGACGACCCGCTTTTTCAGAAAGCGCACCCATGTCCTGGCTCCTATTGATATTCGCCGGCCTGTTCGAAGTCGGCTTCACCACTTGTCTCAAACTCTCCGATAGCTTCAGCAAACCCTGGCCTTCGCTGGGATTCATGCTATGCGCCGCCATCAGTTTCTGGCTACTGACCAAGGCCACGCAGACCATCCCCCTGGGTACCGCCTATGCCGTATGGTCCGGCATCGGCGCACTCGGTACCGCGCTCGTCGGCATCTATGCTTTCGGTGACCCGACCAGCACCTGGCGACTGGTGTTCCTCACCCTCTTGATTGGTTCCATCATCGGCCTCAAACTGGCGTCATGAACCTCGAACACTGGGAATTGCTGAGTTACGTCGT
This sequence comes from uncultured Methylotenera sp., assembly GCA_965649545.1. Lineage (GTDB taxonomy): Bacteria > Pseudomonadota > Gammaproteobacteria > Burkholderiales > Methylophilaceae > CABHOJ01. Next base: position 5,824 of record CBFGLF010000080.1, on the reverse strand, counting down.
CACCGTTTTCGGCCTGCCGCTGGCCATCCTCTCTTTCTTATGGGAACAGCGCAAGGAACGGGAGAACGAGGAGGAAGAAGTCTATCAACTGCTCTCCGATGCCTACACCGATTTCCTGCAACTGGTGATGGCGAACCCGGACTTGCGGCTCAGGTCGCAATGCTCGGTCTCAGACCTGACCGAAGAGCAACGCGAGCGCATGCATGTGCTGTTCGAGATCCTGATCTCGCTGTTCGAACGTGCCTATCTGCTGGCCTACGAAGAGAAGATGAGCGGCAAGCAGTTACGTCGCTGGCGCTCGTGGGACGACTACATGCGGGAATGGGTGGAACGCGACGATTTCCGGCTGATGCTCCCTCGCCTGCTGCACGGCGAAGACCCGGATTTCTGCCAGTACATCATGCGCATCGCACAGGAGTACCAGCTGCATGAAAAGACCTGAATCGGAAAAACTGCCGCTGAGCCGGGTATTCTGGTTCGGGCTTGCGCTGTTCGTGATCGGCACCGGACCGCTGCTGGTCGTCATCCTCATGGCGGCGCTGGGACTACTTGCCGACCCCAATCCGAACCCGGTGGGGCTAGGCATCCTGGCGGCCATCACCTTCTGGCCCAGCGTACTGATGATGCTGGTCAGCTATGCACGGGCCGTCATGCGACGTGACAGGGCGCGCAAGGCCGGTCGCTGAGCGCGTACCTGTCGGCGCACGGCCTCACTCGATCTTGCTGATCTTGTAACCGGCGGCACGCAGGCGTTCCAGCAGCCCGCCCTTGCCTGCCAGATGGGAAGCCCCGACTGCGATGAAGACCGGATTCTGGTTGGCTTCGCCGACGATGCGTTCTGCCATGCGCACGTTACGTTCATCCAGCAGCTTGACACGCATCTTCTCCCACAAGGCCTTGGGCAACATGCCGCCGGTGATATCGTCATCGAGCAGGCCGATCTTGGCGGTATCGCCCGTCAAATAAGCCTTCAGCAATGCCTCGAAGTCCTTTTCCTTTTCCTTCTGGGTACGCTTCAGCACCGCACGCAGCATGGTCAGCTGTTCCTCCCGGCTGAAACTATCGAGGGACTCGAAATGCTCCTTGGTATCTTCCAGGCCGAGCACTTCCATCCCCTGCGACTGGGCCATGCTGTAAAGCATCACATCCTGCGTGAAGGGCGACTGCGGTTTCGGCAGATCGAAGATCATGGCCAGCAGCCAGGGCTTCATGGTCAGCGCGGCATCGCGATGCATGGAGTGCACTTCGGCCAGCTCCAGCACCTTCTCGATCTCTTTCTCGGTCATCAGTTCATGCAGGTTCTCGCCGTTCTCCATCAGGTAGATCCCGGGGTCGGAAGCCGGCAACACTTCCATCATGAAAGCTTCGCTCTCTTTCAGCGCCTGCTTCAGCGCGGGCGAGAAATCGTTGATGCGCGGGTCGTCGGAGTGCATGGTGCCGAAGAGGTGGCTGACCTTGCCCGTCGGAGACTCCAGCTTCCAAAGCAGGCCGATATCCTTGGTTTGCGCCGCATGCGCTGCGCCCATGAACATTGCCGGCAATAGCGTCGATAGCAACAGCGCAGAAAAAAGGCCTCGCGAGAGGCCTGGGGATGACATATTCAACATGGTGATCCTTTGTTATCAGTGTGAGCGACCTGAGCGTTTCGACACTGCTTCCGGCTTTCTGGTTCTCGCATTCGCACGCGGATTTGCACGCGCGTTCGCCCCGGCCGGATTGCGGCTGCCATTCGTCTTGCTGGCAGGCACGATCGGTTGCCAGGCCGGTACCAGGTGTTTCTTGCTGTTGCCGATCAGGTCTTCGCGGCCCATCTTCTTCAGGGCTTCGCGCAGCATGGGCCAATTGTTAGGGTCGTGGTAGCGGATGAACGCCTTGTGCAATCGACGCACGCCACCTGCCTTGGGAATAGGCACCGCTTCACTGTCTTCCGTGACCTTGCGCAGGGGATTCTTGCCGGAATGGTACATCGCCGTCGCCATCGCCATCGGCGTCGGTGTGAAGGTCTGTACCTGATCCAGCTTGAAATCGTATTTCTTCAGCCACAGGGCCAGATTCAACATGTCTTCATCAGTCGTCCCGGGATGCGCGGCGATGAAATACGGGATCAGGTACTGCTCCTTGCCCGCTTCCTTGGAGAACTTCTCGAACATGGCCTTGAAGGCATCGTAAGCGCCCATGCCTGGCTTCATCATCTTGGAGAGCACGTTGTCTTCCGAGTGTTCCGGCGCGATCTTGAGGTAGCCGCCGACATGGTGCTGCACCAGTTCCTTCACGTATTCCGGGGAAGTCACGGCGAGGTCGTAGCGCAGGCCGGAGCCGACCAGGATCTTCTTCACGCCCTTGATGGCGCGGGCCTTGCGGTAGAGCTGGATCAGGGACGAGTGATCGGTATTGAGATTCTCGCAGATGCCGGGATACACGCAGGAGAGCTTGCGGCAAGCCTTTTCGATGGCTTCCGATTTGCAGGCCATGCGGTACATGTTGGCAGTCGGGCCGCCGAGGTCCGAGATGACGCCGGTGAAACCGTCGACCTTGTCGCGGATCTCCTCGATCTCGTGCAGGATGGATTCTTCCGAGCGGCTCTGGATGATCCGGCCTTCGTGCTCGGTGATGGAACAGAACGTACAACCGCCGAAACAGCCACGCATGATATTGACCGAGAAACGGATCATCTCCCAAGCCGGGATGCGTGCGCCTTCGTAAGCGTCATGCGGCTTGCGGGCGTAAGGCAGGTCGTAGACGTAATCCATCTCCTTGGTCGTGAGCGGGATCGGCGGCGGATTGAGCCATACTTCACGATCGCCGTGTCGCTGCACCAGCGCACGGGCATTGCCCGGATTGGACTCGAGGTGCAGCACGCGCGACGCGTGCGCATAGAGTACCGGATTGGTCGAGACCTCTTCATAAGCCGGCAAGCGCACGACTTGCCGTTCGCGTGGCGTCTTTTCGCGGCGCACGATCTGGATGACGCTGGAACCTTCAGGCAACACTGGCGCAGCGCCGACCTTGCCGTCGATCTTGTCGTCCGTCTCGCAGCTGGAGCCGGCACCCATCTTCATCTCATAGGGATCAGGATGCGCATCGACCTTGCCCGGTCTATCCATATTGGTCGAGGCGATCTCCTGCCAGCCTTCGGGGATGCCTTTACGCATGTAGGCCGTACCGCGGATGTCGGTGATCTCGCTGATCTTTTCTCCACGTCCGAGACGGTGGCTCAGCTCGACGAGCGCCCGTTCCGCGTTACCGTAGAGCAGGATGTCAGCCTTGGAATCGACCAGGATGGAACGGCGGACCTTGTCCGACCAGTAATCGTAGTGCGCGATGCGGCGCAATGACGCTTCGATACTACCGATGACCAGCGGCACGTCCGGGAAGGCTTCACGACAGCGCTGCGTGTAGACCAGCACCGCGCGGTCCGGACGTTTCCCGCCCGCGGCGTGGGGCGTGTAGGCATCGTCGGAGCGGATCTTGCGATCGGCGGTATACCGATTGACCATGGAGTCCATGTTGCCGGCAGTGATGCCGAAATACAGATTGGGCTTGCCCAGTGCCTTGAAGGCTTCTGCCGATTGCCAATCCGGTTGCGCGATGATGCCCACCCGGAAGCCCTGCGCCTCCAGCAAACGGCCGACCAGTGCCATGCCGAAACTCGGATGGTCGATGTAGGCATCGCCCGTCACCAGGATGATGTCGCAACTATCCCAGCCCAGCGCGTCCATCTCGGCGCGGCTCATGGGCAGCATGCCGGCGGTGCCGAAACGCTTGGCCCAGTAGGGTCGGTAAGTATTGATTGGCTTGGCGATTTGCATGAGGCGCGAATTCTACCTTTTAATTCCTTGATTACGAAGCAACTTTACAAACTTTTACAGCAATCAAAGGTTACTGGGCAAGTTGCTCGAGGATGGGGCAGTCCGGCCGATGGTCTCCATGGCAGCAATGCACCAGCCGTTCCAGCTCAGCTTTCATCAGTTGCAGCTCCTGGATCTTCTGCTGCAATTCGTCAATGTGCCGCTCGGCTAGCGCTTTGACCTTGCTGCTCGGACGATGTTCGTCCATCCACAAGCCCAGAAGTTCGGCTAGCTGTTTCACCGAGAACCCCAGGTTGCGCGCATGGCGGATGAATCGCAATACATGCACTTCCTTGTCCCCATACAAACGATACCCGGCTTCGGTGCGCGGCGGGTTGGCGATCAGGCCAATCGATTCATAGTGCCGGATCATCTTGGCAGAAACGCCACTGGCAGCGGCGGCCTGGCCGATGTTCAATTTACGAGACATGGGGTTCCTCCCGGGATGCCGGTTTCCACCGGCGTAAAGTCAGGGCATTGCTCACCACGCTGACCGAACTCAGGGCCATGGCAGCCCCGGCGATGACAGGGTTGAGCATGCCGAATGCAGCCAAGGGGATGCCGATCAGGTTATAGATGAAGGCCCAGAACAGGTTTTGCCAGATCTTGCGATAGGTACGGCGCGAGATGTCGATGGTGTCCGCCACCAGTCGCGGATCCGACCGCATCAGTGTGATGCCGGAAGTATGCATGGCGACATCGGTGCCGGACGACATGGCGAAGCTGATGTCGGCAGCCGCCAGTGCAGGCGCGTCATTGATGCCGTCACCCACCATGGCGACCACCTTGCCCGATCGCCGCAAGTCGCTGATCACCTGGGATTTGCTTTCAGGCGTCTGCTCGGCCATCACCTCATCCAGCCCAACGGCTTGTTGCACATAGGCGCCGCTAGCCGGGTTATCCCCGGTCAGCAACAAGGTCCTGACATCGAGCCGATGCAGGCTGTCGATCGCCGGTTTCGATTCGGGCCGGATGGCGTCACCGAAGGCCAGCAAGCCCAACAGCTTGGTCTGGCCAGGCTTGCTTTCGGCCAGCCATGATACGGTCTTGCCTTGTGCTTGCAGTGCCTGGGCTTGGCCGTTTAGCGGATCCAGCGTTACCCCCAGCTCCTGCATCCAGCGACCGTGGCCGAAATAGAGTTCGCGCGCTTGCCAGGTGGCCGAGATGCCTTTCCCGGCGATCGCCTTGGCTTGGGTCAGCGGTTCGCCGGGCAATGCCCGTGACGCCGCCATCGCCACCACGGCTTTCGCCAGGGGATGCTGACTGCTCTGCTCGAGCGCGGCGGCCAGCCGCAGGACTTCATCTTCCGGGCCGGCATTTGCCAGGATATCGGTGATGCCCGGCTGGCCAACCGTCAGGGTGCCGGTCTTGTCGAACACCACCAGCTGGATATGATGTGCACGTTCCAGGGCTTCGGCATCCTTGATGAGGATGCCGAAACGCGCGGCCACCCCAGTGCCGACCATGATGGCAGTCGGGGTGGCGAGACCGAGCGCACACGGACAGGCGATGACCAGCACGGCGACGGCATTGAGGATGCCCTGTTCCCAACCGGCCCCTGCCAGTACCCAGCCTATGAGGGTCGCCAAGGCGATCACCAGCACGATGGGCACGAAGACTTCGCTGACGCGATCGACCAGGCGCTGGATCTCCGGCTTGCTGGTCTGCGCTTGCTCCACGAGGCGGATGATGCGTGACAATGTGGTTTCAGCACCGACGGCCGACACCTCGACCTTCAACAGACCATCGAGATTGATCGCCCCGCCTGTGACGTGGGCACCCAGCCCCTTGTTCACCGGCTTGCTTTCGCCTGTCAGTAGCGCTTCATCGAGATGACTCTCGCCCTCTCGGATCACGCCGTCCGTCGGCACACGTTCGCCTGGCCGCACGATCAGCAGGTCGCCCTTCTTCAGTTGCGCGAGCGGCACCTCCTGCTCGCCACCATCGACGACGATACGCGCCGTATCGGGACGCAA
>CBFGLF010000079.1:0-8177 GCA_965649545.1 uncultured Methylotenera sp. | reverse complement strand
CAGCCGGTCGCGGCGACGCGCGTCGATTACGGTAGCGATGTGGATTTCGGCGCGCTCACCCGGCATATGATCAAGGCGCTCGAAACTCATCCCCATTTCACGCTGGCGCTCGGACAAACGGTCAAGGCGCTCAAACGCGATGCCGACGGGCGCTGGCAAGTCCAGCTGCAAGGTCGCAAGAGCCGTAAGCGCCAGACCATCCATGCCGGTTTCGTCTTCCTCGGCGCAGGCGGCGGCGCCTTGCCGCTGCTGCAAAAATCCGGCATCCCGGAAGCCAAGGGCTACGGCGGCTTTCCGGTCAGCGGCCAATGGCTGGTCTGTCACGACCAGGAGATCGTGCGTCAGCACGGCTCCAAGGTCTACGGCAAAGCGGCGGTCGGCGCCCCGCCCATGTCCGTGCCACACCTGGATACCCGCATCATCGATGGCGAGCCCGCGTTGCTGTTCGGCCCCTACGCCGGCTTCACCACCAAGTTCCTCAAGCAAGGGTCCCTGCTCGACCTCGCGGCCTCGGTCAAAGCCAACAATCTCAAGCCTATCCTGGTCGCTGGCATGCATAACATGGATCTCACCCGTTATCTGGTCAGTGAGGTCTTCCAATCCCACAAGAAACGCATGCAGTCGCTCAGGGATTTCTACCCGGTCGCCAAAAGCAAGGATTGGAAACTGGCCAAGGCCGGTCAGCGGGTGCAGATCATCAAGTATTGCGAGGAAAAAGGCGGCAAGCTGGAATTCGGTACCGAGATCGTCTCCTCTCAGGATGGTTCGCTGGCGGCGCTTCTCGGCGCGTCTCCGGGCGCGTCAACCTCGGTGCAGGCGATGATCGAGGTGTTGGAACGCTGTTTCAAGGATCGTATGCGCAGCGCAGTCTGGCGCGGTAAGATGCAAGAGATGGTGCCTTCTTATGGAAGATCGCTGGTGCAGGATAAAGCGCTGGCGGCAGAGGTGCGGCAGCGCACGCTGGGGACGTTGAAGCTCGGGTGACTTAGGCGTTGCTACAGGGGTTTATATTCGGGGTTGTATAAATGCGAAACGGGAGCCTAGGCTCCCGTTCCTGTTGATTCAGCGTTCAAATCAACGAGTATGCTGTTGGTTCATATAACCTTAGCGGTTACATACATACATCGTTACTTCAAAGCCAAAACGCATTTCAGTAGCAGCTGGTTTGGTCCACATGATGTATCTCCTTAAAGTTGTACCGTTAAAATGATGTCGTATTGCTATGACTGCATTCTGCGCCCGCGGTTTGACGAACGCACTGCCTGCATTCATGAATAGCGCCTCATGATTTTCATGAATGTCCGGCTACATTGCCGTCCGCGCCCTGTCATGGCAAAGTGCGAGGCACGGCATCACACATAGAACAAAGCATGAGGAGAAACAATGCTGGTCCGAATCTGCAAGATATTCCTGATCCAGTGCATCGGTCTGTTCGCACTGATCGTCGCCTATAACAATCTGGTCGATTACCAGACCAATTTCGCCTTTGTGCAGCATGTGTTGTCGATGGACACCATCTCTCCCAGCCCGCATCTGATGGACCGGGCTATCACCTTGCCTTACCTGCATCATGCCGTGTACATCTCCATCATCCTCGGCGAGTTCGTGGTCGCCTTGCTTTGCCTGACCGGGTCGGTACGACTGGTGCGCAAGGTACGCGCGGGCGCCCTTGAGTTCAATAAGGCCAAGTCCCTGGCGATCGCGGGCCTGACCAATGGCTTCATCCTCTGGTTCTTCGGCTTCATGACCGTCGGCGCCGAATGGTTCATGATGTGGCAATCGGTCGACTGGAACGGCCAGGAGTCGGCTTTCCGTTTCATCGTGTGTATCGGTATCGTGCTCATCGTCGTGTTGCAAGACGATAAGCCGCTGATATAGGTCCAGCCTAGTTACCCGGTAGATCGTCATGAACAAGTACTTCACCTATCTGTTGTGGCTGCTGGTGGCCTTGCTTGGGGCCTCCGCGGTCGGCGGCATCGCACTCAATCGCGGCGAGAGCATCAACGCCATGTGGTTCATCACCGCTGCGGTCTGCGTCTACGCGATCGCCTATCGTTTCTATGCTGCCTGGATCGCCGCCAAGGTGCTGGTGTTGGACCCGACCCGAGCCACACCCGCTGAGCGTCTCAATAACGGTCGGGATTACATCCCCACCAACCGCTGGATCGTCTTCGGCCACCACTTTGCCGCGATCGCGGGGCCCGGACCGCTGGTCGGCCCGACATTGGCTGCGCAGTTCGGCTATCTGCCCGGCACGCTTTGGATCCTGATCGGGGCCGTGCTCGGCGGTGCGGTCCAAGATATGGTGACCTTGTTCTATTCCACCCGCCGCAATGGCCGCAGCCTCGGGCAGATGGCCCGGGACGAATTAGGCCCCATCGGCGGCGCGGCCGCCCTGATCGGTACCTTCGCCATCATGATCATCCTGATCGCGGTCCTCGGCTTGGTAGTGGTCAACGCCATGAAGCACAGCCCTTGGGCCACATCGACCGTGGCGGCCACCATCCCCATCGCCATGATCGTGGGCCTCTACATGCGGAATTTCCGGGTCGGTAAGGTGCTGGAAGCGTCGGCACTGGGCGTGATCCTGCTGCTGCTCGCAGTCGCCGCAGGTGGCTGGATCGACCATCAGGCCGGACTGCGTGTGTTGTTCGATCATGACGGCCTATCGCTGGCATGGGCGGTGATCGCCTACGGCTTCGCCGCGGCTATCCTGCCGGTTTGGCTATTACTTGCGCCGCGCGATTACCTGTCGACGTTCATGAAGCTGGGCACGGTGATCCTGCTCGCTATCGCCATCGTCTGGTTGCAACCGGAAGTGAAGATGCCTGCGTTGACCCAGTTCACCGATGGTACAGGGCCGATCTTCGGCGGCAAGCTGTTCCCCTTCGTCTTCATCACCATCGCCTGCGGCGCGATCTCGGGCTTCCATGCCTTGATCGCTTCCGGTACGACGCCCAAGCTGCTCGAGAACGAGCGCGACATCCGCATGATCGGTTATGGCGGCATGCTGCTGGAATCCTTCGTCGCCATCATGGCGATGGTCGCGGCCACCGTGCTGGAGCCGGGGGTATTCTTCGCCATCAATAGCCCCGCTGGCGTGGTCGGCAAGGAAGCGGCCGACGCCGTGGCCACCATCAACTCCTGGGGCTATGCGGTCACGGTCGAGCAGATGCAGAAACTGGCGCATGACATGGGCGAGACCACCTTGTTCGCCCGTACCGGCGGTGCGCCCTCGCTCGCTGTGGGCATGGCCAGCATCTTCGGTAGCGCCTTCGGCGAGCATCTGCTGGCGCTTTGGTACCACTTCGCGATCATGTTCGAGGCCATCTTCATCCTGACTACGCTGGATGCTGGCACACGTGTCGGCCGGTTCATGCTGCAGGACATGCTGGGCAATATCTGGCCCCGGATGGGCGAGACTTCCTGGTATCCCTCGGTGCTCTTGACCAGTGCGGTGGTGGTGGCAGGCTGGGGCTATTTCCTGTACATCGGCGTCATCGACCCCAATGGCGGGGTGAATATCCTCTGGCCATTGTTCGGCATCTCCAATCAGATGCTGGCGGCGATCGCGTTGTCAGTGGCCACGGGCATCTTGGTGAAATCCGGCAAGTTGCGCTTTGCCTGGGTGACGGGCCTGCCGCTGACCTGGCTGGTCATCATCACCTCGACCGCCGCCTGGGAGAAGATCTTCAGTACGGATGTGCGCGTCGGCTTCTTCGCTGCGGCCAACGATATGGCGGCCAAGCTGGCGACAGGCGCGCTCTCCCCCGAGAAGGCGGCGGTCGCCCCGCAGCTCATCTTCAACCAGCATCTCGATGCCTGGCTGACCATGTTCTTCGTCGTGGTGTTGTGGGTGGTAGTGCTGGATATGTTGCGTGTCTGCTATCGGCACCTGACGCGTAAGCCAGTGCCGCCATTGACCGAAGCGCCGCATATCCCTAGCCGCCTGGTGGAAGACTGGGTCAGGGATTGATGCTGGAACGGTTAAGACGCTTGTGGAAGGCGATTCGCCGGTTGTCCGGCGACGACGCCTACGAGCGCTATCTGCAGCAGTTCGCCGAACATCAGCACGAGGGCGAGCCGTTATCGCGCGAGGCGTTCTTCAAGCAATGGCAGGACGGGAAGTGGAAAGGCGTGAAACGATGCTGCTGAAAGCGTATCGCTGACAGCAGGGTTCAATAGCGACGGCGTGGGGCTGGTGCTGGGCCACGGGTCTCGATATGACGAAACACGATACGGCCGTTGTTGATATCGTAAGGGGATAATTCCAGGGTGACCTTGTCGCCGGCCAGGATACGGATATGGTTCTTGCGCATCTTGCCGCCGGTGTAAGCTACCAGTTCATGACCGTTTTCCAGGGTGACGCGGAATCTGGAATCCGGTAACACTTCCATGACCTGACCATTCATTTCAATCAATTCTTCTTTTGCCATCGCCGAGTCTCCAAAATTTTTTAAGTGGCTGACCTGTCTCACAGGTATCGGGCTACGCCCTGAGCAATCGGGTGGTGAAAGAGGTCTGGTCTTTGGTGGACGTGGGTTTCGCTACAATCACATTGCCTAATCGAACCCCGACAGTATGGGCGACTGACGCGATTTAAGCAAATCCGAACAAGATGGCGGATGTAGGCAAGGAAAATAATTGCAATGATCGCTTGACATCCTATGGTTATGTACGTACAACGACATACAGGTATTGGATGTTTCTGATTTTTTGGCCTTTTCAGGCTAATTCACTGAAGCCCAAATTTTCTGGGGCGCCTCCCGTTTAAATAGTAAGGAAGTTCGTAATGGCAACAGGTATCGTAAAGTGGTTCAATGACTCCAAAGGTTTTGGTTTCATCACACCAGACGCAGGCGGCGATGATTTATTCGCTCATTTCTCAGCAATCACTGCAAGTGGCTACAAGAGCCTGGCAGAAAACGATCGCGTATCGTTCGACGTGACAGAAGGTCCAAAAGGTAAACAGGCTTCTAACATTCAGAAGGTCTAATACCTGAGTAGTACAGATTTTTTGTCGAAAATGGCCCCTCACGGGGCCATTTTTATTTGTGCGGAAAGATTCCCAGCCTAGCTGGACTGGCGCAATGACCTGCGCAGCAGCCAGATGCCCGCGATCACCATGGGCAAGCTCAGCCATTGGCCCATGCTCAAGCCGAGCGACAATAGGCCGAGGTAGCTGTCGGGTTCGCGCGTGAATTCCACCAGGAAGCGGAAACTGCCGTAGCCGATGAGGAACAGCGCGGAGATCGCACCCACGGGTCGCGGGTTGCGTGAATAGAGCCAGAGGATCAGGAACAGTACGACACCCTCCAGCGCGAACTCGTAGAGTTGGGAAGGATGCCGGGCCGTGTCGTCGACCTGCGGGAACACCATGCCCCACGGCATATCGGTCTGCCGGCCCCAGAGTTCCCCATTGATGAAATTCCCCATGCGACCAGCGCCCAGCCCAAGCGGCACCAGCGGTGCAACGAAGTCCATGATGGCGAGCCAGCGCTTGCCGGTCTTTTTGGCGAAGAACGCCATCGCCGCCAGTACACCGAGAAAGCCGCCATGGAAGGACATGCCGCCTTGCCAGAGGTAAGCGATCTCCAGCGGATGGCTGAGGAAGTAGGCCGGCTGATAGAAGACCACGTAGCCCAGGCGTCCGCCGAGGATCACACCCAGCGCCGCGTAGAACAGCAAGTCATCGACTTCGGCTTCGCGCCATCCCGCGGCTGGCCGCTGTCGTGCACGCCATTTGCCCAGCCACAGGCCGCCGAGGAAGCCGATCAGGTACATCAGGCCATACCAGTGGATGGCGAGCGGGCCCAGTTGCAGGGCGATCGGGTCGAATTGCGGGTGTATCAGCATATGTAGGGGCTGCTTCGTTAATGGAGTAAAATACTCGGATTATACGTTTATTTGCTTTGTTTCCCTGAGGTCGCTATGCCCGAATATCGTTCACGTACTACCACCCACGGCCGCAACATGGCAGGTGCTCGCGCGCTGTGGCGTGCCACTGGCATGAAAGACGAGGATTTCACCAAGCCGATCATCGCCATCGCCAACTCATTCACCCAGTTCGTGCCCGGTCATGTCCATCTCAAGGACCTCGGCCAGCTAGTGGCACGCGAGATCGAGAAAGTCGGCGGCGTCGCCAAGGAGTTCAACACCATCGCTGTGGATGACGGGATCGCCATGGGCCATGCCGGGATGCTGTATTCCCTGCCCAGCCGCGACCTCATCGCCGACAGCGTCGAGTACATGGTCAATGCCCACTGCGCCGATGCGCTGGTCTGCATCTCGAATTGCGACAAGATCACGCCAGGCATGCTGATGGCGGCCTTGCGCCTCAATATCCCGACCATCTTCGTTTCCGGCGGTCCGATGGAAGCGGGCAAGGTCAACTGGCAAGGTACGGTCCACAAGCTCGACCTGGTGGATGCCATGGTCGCCGCTGCCGACAGCAAGGTCTCTGATGCGGAGTCGGACGCCATCGAACGCTCGGCCTGTCCGACCTGCGGTTCCTGTTCCGGCATGTTCACGGCGAATTCCATGAACTGCCTGACCGAAGCGCTGGGCTTGAGCCTGCCGGGTAACGGCAGCACCCTGGCGACGCATGCGGCCCGCAAGCAACTGTTCCTCAAGGCCGGCCGTACCATCGTCGAGCTGGCCAAGCGCCATTACGAACAGGATGACTACAGCGTGCTGCCGCGGTCGATTGCCAACATGCAAGCCTTCGAGAATGCCATGAGCCTTGATGTGGCCATGGGCGGTTCGACCAACACCGTACTGCACCTGCTGGCTGCGGCCCATGAGGCGGGGGTGGATTTCACCATGGCCGACATCGACCGGATCTCGCGCAAAGTACCGTGTGTCTGCAAGGTCGCCCCGGCGACGGCCAAATACCATATGGAAGACGTGCATCGCGCAGGTGGCGTGATGGGCATCCTGGGTGAATTGAGCCGTGCCGGCCTGATCCACCGTGAGAGTCCGACCGTGCACAGCCCGACCATGGGCGATGCGCTGGATAAATGGGACATCACGACCACCACGGACGAGGAAGTGAAGCAATTCTTCCGTGCCGCGCCAGGCGGCATCTCGACCACCATCGCCTTCAGCCAGTCGATGCTCTGGCCGTCACTGGACGACGACCGTAGCGAAGGTTGTATCCGCGACAAGGCCCATGCCTATTCGCAGGATGGTGGTCTGGCCGTCCTCTACGGCAATATCGCCACCGAAGGTTGTATCGTCAAGACGGCCGGCGTCGACGAGAGCATCCTCAAGTTCACTGGCCGCGCGCGCATCTTCGAATCCCAAGACGCGGCGGTCGAAGGCATCCTGGCAGACCAGATCGTCGCCGGCGACGTAGTGGTGATCCGCTACGAAGGACCGCGCGGCGGGCCCGGCATGCAGGAGATGCTCTATCCGACGTCTTACCTCAAGTCCAAAGGCCTGGGCAAGGAATGCGCCTTGTTGACGGACGGACGTTTCTCCGGCGGCACATCGGGGCTGAGTATCGGCCATGTATCGCCTGAAGCTGAGGAGGGCGGGGCTATTGGTTTGGTCGAAGAAGGTGATACTATCGAAATCGATATCCCCAATCGCATCATCCATTTAGCGGTGAGCGATGAGGAACTGGCACATCGTCGTGCCAGGATGGAAGCCAAGGGCAAGGATGCATGGAAACCGCTCAATCGCGTACGTCACGTGTCACCCGCTTTACGCGCATACGCTGCGATGAGCACATCGGCAGCGCGCGGTGCAGTGCGCGATGTGGGGCAGATCGAGCATCAGTAAGCGTCAGTCATACAAAAAACAACATGACGCGTTAGATAGATAGACCGCATTCGGGGACGAACTATGAATTCTTTGCACCTTGTAGAAAAAGAGATTGCGCTAGATCCGCATATCAGCTTTTACCAGGATGAAACCGGCCTCAAATTCCTTGAGATCGAGAACGGCATGGCCACGGCCAAGATCGCCATGCAGGGCGGGCACATCATGCACTGGCAACCCAAGCATGCGGCCGATCCGGTGCTTTGGCTCTCCGATAACGCCAGATACATCCATGGACGCTCGATCCGTGGCGGCGTGCCGATCTGCTGGCCGTGGTTCGGTCCGCACCCGACGGACAGTACCCTCTGTCCGCACGGCTTCGCCCGTGTCATGCCTTGGGACCTCATGGAATC
>CBFGLF010000078.1:0-8359 GCA_965649545.1 uncultured Methylotenera sp. | reverse complement strand
GCGTTGCCTTCCGCAATCAGCCACCAGATCGATATCACTGCGGTGCTCTATCTGGCACAGCCGGTATCTGGGCTGGATCTACGCCAGTATCTGCTATCGCTGGTCGACCTGGACAAGCCTGTCTATGCCTACGGGCACGGTGCCGACGGCGTCTGGCGCATGCTGACCCGAGAGCAGGAAGAGGCCATGTTCACGCGGGCTGCCTGCAGTCTGCAACTTGCCGATCGTGGCGGCCCGGTCTCCAGAGCGACCCTGAGTCGCTTCCAGAATGCCATCGAGGAGATGGGCCGCTCGTTCAATGCGCAGGTCGAATGGCACGGCAACCCGGACCCTGTCATCTATGCCAACGATCTCGATCAGTTCTGTATCGAAGTGGATAAGCTGGTCGGGTTCCATCTCGCGCAAGGCCCCAGCGGACCATTCACCGGGACCAAGTTCCGCGGTATGGCGGAAGCCAGTGGCCTGACACTTGGGGAAGACGGCGCGTTCTACTACCTCAACGAGAGCGGGCAGCCCTTGTTCGCTTTGATCAACCAGGACAAGACACCGTTCACCCTGGAGATGCTGCGCACAGCCGTGATTCGCGGCGTGACCTTCCAGCTTGATATCCCCCGCGTCAAACACTGTACCGAGGTCTTCAACCAGATGGTGCTGATCGCGAAACAGATGGAAGGCAGCTTGAGCGGCAGGCTGGTCGATGACAACCAGCGACCGCTGGGCGATATGCAGATCGAAAAGATTCGCCAGCAACTCAAGGTGATCCACGCCACCATGGTCGCACGCGGCATCATGCCCGGCAGTCCGGGCGCTTTAAGACTCTTCTCTTGACGCTACCGGTTGTGATGCGTGATGGGTGACCGTGATGAAGCGCTGGGGCAAGGCAGTCTATTCGACGCAGCACCCGCCAGCCCGCAAAGCGAGATCGAGCGTCTCATAGAGCAGATCCGCCAGTGGGACTATCAGTATTACGTCCTCGACGCCCCAACCGTCCCTGACAGCGAATACGACCGCGTATTTCGTGCATTGCAGGCACTTGAACAAGCGCATCCGGCGTTGATCCATCCGGATTCCCCGACGCAGCGAGTCGGCGGGCTACCGCTCAAGACCTTCAGTGCCGTCACGCATCGCGTACCCATGCTCTCCCTCAACAATGCGCTCGACGAGGAAGAGGCGACCGCCTTCGATCGGCGTGTCCGCGAAGGGCTAGGCCTGTCTGATATCGAATACGCCGTGGAACCCAAGTTCGACGGCCTGGCCATCACGCTCACCTATGAGCATGGGGTCTTTGTACAGGGAGCGACCCGAGGCGATGGGTTCACCGGCGAAGACGTCACAGCCAATCTGAGAACGATCCGGGCCTTGCCCATGCGGCTCAATACGCCCAACCCGCCAGCCTTGTTCGAAGTACGTGGTGAGGTGCTGATGCTGAAACAGGACTTCGAACGGTTGAACCAGGCGCAAGAAGCCCGAGGGGATAAACTTTTCGCGAATCCGCGCAACGCGGCAGCCGGTAGCCTGCGCCAACTCGACCCCAATATCACGGCGAATCGCCCGCTGACCTTCTTCGCGTATGGCCTGGGGGCGGTCGAAGGCATGCCCGTACCGCCAACCCACAGTGCCGTGATGGACCTGCTGGCAACCTTCAGGCTGCCTGTCGCACGCGAACGTTCGACCGTATCCGGACTGCAGGGCCTGCTCGATTACTACAATGCCATCGGCGCCAAACGCCAGGCGTTGCCTTATGACATCGATGGCGTCGTTTACAAGGTCAACCATCTGCGCCAACAAGAGGAGTTGGGCTTCGTATCGCGCGCCCCGCGCTGGGCGATCGCGCACAAATTCCCCGCGCAGGAGGCATTGACGGAGGTACTGGACATCACGGTCCAGGTCGGGCGCACAGGGGCGATCACACCAGTGGCAAGGCTCAAGCCGGTCTTCGTCGGCGGCGTCACGGTCACCAACGCCACGCTGCATAACGAAGACGAAGTCAGGCGCAAGGATGTACACATCGGCGATACCGTGAGCGTCAGGCGCGCAGGGGACGTGATCCCGGAGATCGTCAATGTCGTGGTCGAGCGCCGGCCATCCGATGCGCGCGCTTTCACCATGCCAGGCACTTGCCCCATTTGCGGCTCGCATATCGTCAGGCTGCAGGACGAGGCTGTCGCTCGCTGCAGCGGCGGCCTGTTCTGTCCGGCACAACGCAAGCAGGCCATCCTGCATTTCGCTTCACGACGCGCCATGGATGTCGAAGGCCTGGGCGACAAACTGGTCGATCAACTGGTGGACAGCGCGCTGGTGCACACGCTCTCGGATATCTACAGACTCGATCTCGCCACGCTCTCAGGCCTGGAGCGGATGGCAGAGAAATCCGCACAGAACATCCTGGATGCGCTGGAGAAGAGCAAATCCACGACCCTGGCGCGATTCATCTATGCGCTCGGGATACGCAACGTCGGGGAAGCCACGGCCAAGGATTTGGCGCGTCATTTCGGCAATCTGCAGGCCTTACAGGCTGCCGAGATCGACCAGTTGCTGCAAGTGCCGGACGTGGGTCCCATTGTCGCTGAATCCATCCGCGATTTCTTCAGCGAGCAGCACAACCGCGAAGTGATCGCGCAACTGATCGAGGCTGGCGTGCATTGGCAGGATACGGAGGGCAGGGGCTCGACGACCGGACACCTCAGCGGCAAGACCCTGGTGCTGACCGGTACCTTGCCTACCATGTCGCGTGATGCAGCCAAGGAGCTGATCGAAGCCGCGGGCGGCAAGGTCAGCGGTAGCGTTTCGAAGAAGACCGATTTCGTGGTGGCGGGCGCTGAGGCAGGCAGTAAGCTGGACAAGGCGCAGGCACTGGGTGTGACCATCCTTGATGAAGCCGGCCTGCTGAGGTTGCTGCAAACTGGATCATGACGCCGCCGGAGATAGACAAACGGTGGTTGCCCGAGATCATCCGCATCGCGCGTGATGCCGGCGATGCCATCATGGAGGTCTACCGCGGCGAGATCGATGTGCAACGCAAGCACGACGATTCTCCATTGACCATGGCCGACTTAGCGGCCCACCACATCATCGAAGCCCGCCTGAACCTACTCACGCCTGGATTGCCTATCCTGTCGGAAGAATCGGCCAGCATCCCTTTCAGCGAGCGATGCGCATGGCCCCGCTATTGGCTGGTCGATCCGCTCGACGGCACACGGGAGTTCATCAAGCGTAACGACGAATTCACCGTCAACATCGCTCTGATCGATGGCGACCAGTCGGCCATGGGCGTGGTGTACGCACCTGCCATGGATATCCTCTATTTTGCCGGCAAGGGGTTCGGCGCCTTCAGGCAAGCGAAGGCGGAGCCTGCCACGCGCATCTCGGCAAGGCCGCTGAACCCGAACGCCTTGACGATCGCCGGGAGCCGTTCGCATGCCGGTGAGCGCATGCAAGGCTTCCTTCAGCGTGTCGCTGAGAAACTTTCGCCCCCGAAATCAATCTCTCTGGGTAGCTCCTTGAAGATCTGCCTGGTTGCGGAAGGCAGCGCGGACCTCTATCCACGGCTCGGACTGACCTCGGAATGGGATACCGCCGCAGCACAATGCGTGCTGGAGCAAGCCGGCGGACATTTGCTCGAATGGAACGGGCAAGCGCTGCGCTACAACCGCAAGGATTCGTTACTTAACCCCGAGTTCCTGGCATGCGGCACCACGCTGCATGATTGGAATCAATATCTGGAATGACATGATGCCGTTGAAATTTCCCCTCGCTGCGATCCTTGCGGTTGCGATCTGTCTGCCGGTGCATGCGGCCGATGATATCGCCGCCAAGCTAGCCGGCTGCAATCAGGCGATCTCTGAAGGCGACGCATCGAAAGCGTTGGCCTTGGCAGAGCAGGTGCTCAGCCAGCAGGCGAACAATCGCGATGCCTTGATGTGCAAGGGCAGGGCATATGGCGGCACCGGTAAGACGAAAGAAGCCCTGGAAGCGTTGCGGGCCGGGGAGAAGCTATCGCAAAAACCATTGGACCGGATCATCGCATTGACCTTGATCGGGAACGTTCATAAATCCGCTGGTGAATCGGATGCAGCCTTGCAGGCTTACCAGCAGAGTCTGGAATTGTCTCGTAGCGAACGCAATGTGCGTTTCGAGCGCATCAATCTCAACCTGATCGGTGACACGCAGGCCAGTAGCCAGCAACTGGACAAGGCATTGGAGAGCTTTCTTGCCGGCAGCAAACTGGCCGCGAACGATAATGAACGAGCAGACAACTATGCGCGTATCGCCGATGTCTACAACAAGCAGGGCAAGCATGACCAGGCGATCGAATATCAGGTGAAAGCCGTACTCATGCAGGAACGAAGCGGCGATGCCGATAGTTTTGCAGGGGCGACACTGGAACTGGGCAGGATGTATGGCGATGCCAAGGATTACGTCAACGCCGAAAAATACACCAATAAGATCATCAAGTTAGGCAAGGATCAGGGCGGCCCCTATTGGGAAGCGATGGGCTATTACTACCTGGCGAAATCCAAAGCGAAGCAAGGCCTGAGTGCCGAAGCCCGGAAGTTGCTAGAGGAAGCGCAGCAGATCAGCGACGAACTCGGCGCCCGTGCACTGAGCGAGGAGATCAAGCTGACCATGGGCTCCCTCGCAAAATAGCTGTAAGGTTATCTCCGGTGCTGCGACCAACGGATAACCGTTCACTTCATCGGAGACACGCATCATGTTGATTGGCAAAAAACCGGACATCCCTCCTTCAGAGATCACGTCGCGTGAAGTCTTTGACAACCGCCGTGAATTCATCAAGGCCGCCGGTTTCGGGCTGATCGCCGGCGCGGCTTCGGTGGCAGGACTGCTGCCGCTAGAGGCAAGGGCCGCTGTCCAGCGTCAACAGAAGATCAGCGGCATCGTCAAAACGCCGTATGGTGCAGGTGAGAAGCTCACCGATTACGAAGACGTCACGACGTATAACAACTTCTACGAGTTCGGCACCAGCAAGAGCGACCCTGCCAGCGAATCCAGATTCTTCAAGCCAAGTCCCTGGACGGTGAGCATCGAGGGCGAGGTCAAGAAACCCAAGCGGATCGCCATCGAAGACATCTTCAAGCTCGCCCCGCTGGAAGAACGCATCTATCGCATGCGCTGTGTCGAGGCCTGGTCCATGGTCATTCCCTGGGTTGGCTTACCGCTGGCGCAACTGATCAAATGGGCTGAACCTACGGGCAATGCCAAGTACGTCGAATTCATCTCCGCCGCGGACCCCCAGACCATGCCTGGCGTCCGGGTACCGGTGCTGGATTGGCCGTATGTCGAAGGATTGCGCATGGATGAAGCCATGCACCCCTTGACCATCATGGCCGTCGGCCTCTACGGCGAGATGCTCCCGAATCAGAATGGGGCGCCGATGCGCCTCGTCGTGCCCTGGAAATATGGCTTCAAGGGGGCCAAATCCATCGTCAAGATCCGCTTCACGGAAAAGATGCCACAAACTGCCTGGATGAAGGCGGGGCCCTCCGAGTATGGGTTCTACGCCAACGTCAATCCGACGGTGGATCATCCACGCTGGACCCAGGCATCCGAACGCCGGATCGGCGGCGGTTTGTTCAGTCCTCGCATCAAGACCCAGATGTTCAACGGCTATGCGGATCAGGTAGGGCAGCTGTACGCCGGCATGGACTTGCGCAAGAACTACTAGGATAGACAGTGAAAGCCCCCAGCAAACGTCAGCTCTTCTGGCTGAAAGCGCTGCTCTTCGGGATCGCGTTGATCCCGTTGGCAAGGCTCATCTGGCTGGGTATACAGGATGACCTGACAGCCAACCCGGTCGAATTCGTCGAGCGCTCGACCGGCACCTGGGCTCTGGTGATGCTGATGATCACGCTCAGCCTGACGCCTATCCGGCTGCTGACGGGTTCGGTCTGGCAGATCCAGCTGCGACGGATGATGGGCTTGTTCATGTTCTTCTATGCCTGCCTGCACTTCACGACCTATGTGTGGCTGGATCACTGGTTCGACTGGATGGCGATCACCAAGGATATCGTCAAGCATCCTTATGTGCTTGTCGGGTTCAGCGCGTTCATGCTCGCCGTTCCGCTGGCAGTCACGTCGAACACTTACATGATCAGAAAACTGCGCGAGAACTGGAAGAAGCTACACAATCTTGTCTATCTGGTCGCCATATTCGGTGTGCTGCATTTCCTTTGGCTGGTCAAGAAGGATATCCGCGAACCCATGGCCTATGCGGTAGTACTGGCGGTCTTGCTAGGCATACGGCTCTACTACCGGTACAAGAACAAGCTAGCCCGGACACGCGCCGCCAAGTTCACGCCACCCATTCCTCAGTGACACCTGAAATGCCTGTAAGGTTAAGCAAGGCCACCCCGACCAAGTAGCACAACATCGTCGGATCATTTAGGGGGAAAACATGGCATTCGCAACGCATTACTATCTTTGCGCACTTAATCTACTGGATCGCTTCGCGCCTATTATGCCACCGCTCTTGCTACGTCTTGTGCTGGCGTGGGAGTTCGGCGAAGCAGGGTATGAGAAGCTGACTGGCACTAATTGGTTCGCAGACCTGACCTTTCCGTTCCCATTCGATCTGCTCCCGGCCGAAGTGAGCTGGCAAATGGCCACCTGGTTCGAACTGGGCGGTGCGATCGCGCTGATCCTGGGGCTTGCGACAAGATTCTTCAGCATCTCACTGATCATCCTGACCATTGTCGCTATCGCCTCGGTGCATTGGCCAGAGCATTGGAGCACATTGTCTGAGTTGGCCAGGGGCTACAGGATCATTGATGAAGAAGGGGATGGATTCGGTAATTACAAGCTGCCGCTCATCTATCTCATCATGTTGCTGCCACTGTTGTTCGGCGGTGCGGGAAAGCTCAGTTTTGACCACTGGATCAGACAGAAATATGGCAAGTAGTCAAATTAATTAATATCATATAAACAATAATATGAATCGCATACCTAACGTTATGAATTAAATATGGACGCCATCCTGATTGCGAGATCAAGCCGTTTAAGCCTAGAATTTCAGGACTTTAGAAATGGCAAACCCAAGCCGATCACCAAATCAAGCCTCGCTGCTTGATCTCGCAAGTTTAAATAAGGAGGGTCCATGCAATATCAGATCGATATTTTTCTTACGTCCTTGAATGAGTTCTGGACGCAAATCGTCACTTTTTTCCCCAAGCTGTTAGCTGTCATCGTCATCCTGTTCTTTGGCTGGATCTGCGCCAAAGCAGCCTGCATCGGCGTGAAGCGCATTCTGGAGCTGACCCATTTCGATAAATTCGCGGACAGGTCAGGGCTGGAGGCATTCATGCAGCACAGTGAATTCAATCTCACCCTGAGTGGTGTGATCAGTATGGTCGTCTATTGGCTGGTCATCCTGCTATTCATCATCACTGGGGCTAATACGCTGGGCCTGACCGAAGTCGCCCAGATGCTACATCACCTGGCCAACTATCTGCCCAAGATCATCATTGCGATCCTCGTGCTGATCTTTGGTACCTTGCTGGCGCGGTTCATCAATCGCCTGGTATTCGCATGGCTGCATGGCATCAAGTTCGAAGGTGCTTTGGCCATCAGTACATCCGCGGAATATGCGATCCAGATCTTTGCACTGTTTGTAGCGCTTGAGCAATTGGATATCGCGACCCAACTTATCACCGCGCTGTTCGTGATCATCTTTGGCGCAGTGTTCCTCGCGCTTGCCATCGCGTTTGGGCTGGGCGGCAAGGAGTGGGCAGCCAAGATCATCAACGACATGCATTCCAAGCCTAAAAAGCCCTGAGCTGATTTGAAGCCAGACTTGCAGGGCATCTGCACAAAATATAAAAGGCTCCGAAAGGAGCCTTTTTGCATTTCAGGAAACGTTCAGGACGAGGGCGCTTCATCGCGAACTTCACGGAGAATGCCTTCAGGTATCCATGACACGCGGTCTGTATCATCGTGCCATCGACATTTGGCTTCGTGGGTCTGCTCGGAACTTTCAACGACAGTCATGACATGCTGGCCGCCTAGTAGCTTGACGGGTGTACCTGGATCGAACTTTGCCATCATAGATCTCCTAGTTGGAAATCTCCCCGAACGGAAATATTAGACCTCGAATCATGGAGAGTAAAGTGTCCGCCATCCTACAAACCCAGAGCAGTTTACATATATCCATTATTTTACATAATATACATTATGCGAATTAATGGATATTCAGTAACTCGGATCTGAGCCGCTAATATGCTGCCCGCTCGATCGCATAGTCCTTAGATATCGCACTCAGCGACCCATCAGGGTTCACCCTTTCAAACTCAACACTAGGTGCTAATTGCTCCACCTCTATCCAGTTATCGAATATGACGATGGATGA
>CBFGLF010000077.1:0-8472 GCA_965649545.1 uncultured Methylotenera sp. | reverse complement strand
GCCGGCAGTGGCTGAGATGGATTTTGACCTGCCAGAGCTGGATATCGCGCAGCAGGCAGCACCCGAGCCCATCGAGGCAGCCCCAGCTGCTGAACCAGCGCCAGCCAAGGCGACCGCTAAATCTACGCCACCTGCCGAGGATGCTGCGCCTAAGGCAGCCGCTCCTGACGGCATCGCGCAGCCTGAGAAACCGGCAGCTAAAGCCGCCAAGAAAACGGCAGCAGTCTCGGCCGTCGATCAGGAACTGATCACCATGTTCACCGAAGAGGCGCGCGAGCTGGTTCCGCAAGTCGGGACTGCCTTGCGTACCTGGCGAGCCAATCCTTCGGAATCCGAGCATCCTGATAGCCTGCAGCGTGCCTTGCATACCCTCAAGGGCAGCGCACGGATGGCAGGCCAGTCCGAGCTTGGCGATACGGTACACAACATGGAAGACCGGGTGATCAAGGCCTTGAAGAACCAGGTCACCATGGCTGATTTTGACGATTTGTTCGTCGATCTCGATCGCATCAGTGCGCTGCTTGAGGAATTGACCGGCACCAGCGTCGGTGGACGCGGTGCTGTGGAAGCGACCGACGCTCCCAAGGCCGCTGCCAGAAGTGCTGATCGCCGTGCCCAGTTCCTGCGGCTACGTTCGGACATCCTGGACCGGCTGATCAACGAAGCCGGTGAGATCTCCATTGCCCGTTCCCGTATGGATCGAGAGATGCAAGGCTTCAAGAACTTCTCGCTCGACCTCACTGAAAGCGTGTTCCGTTTACGTAACTATTTGCGTGAGATGGAGATCGAGGCAGAGAGCCAGCTGCAGTCCCGCATGTCGCATTTGCAGGAAACCCACGAGGCCTTCGATCCACTGGAGTTCGACCGCTTCACGCGCCTGCAGGAACTGACTCGCATGATGGCGGAAAGCGTGAATGACGTGGCCACCATCCAGCACGGCCTGCTCATGAACCTGGATGAGACGGAATCGGCATTGCAACAGCAGAACCGGATGAACCGTGAATTGCAGCATGGTTTGATGAATGTGCGGATGGTACCGTTCTCACTGATCTCCGAGCGTCTGCAACGTATCGTCCGTCAGACTTCCCGCGAGCTGGAAAAGCAGGTCGAGATGACCATCGACGGCGAAGGCGTCGAGATCGATCGTAGCGTGCTGGAAAAGATCGGCGCGCCACTGGAGCACCTATTACGTAATGCCGTGGCCCATGGCATGGAGAGCGCTGCAGAGCGCAAGAAACTGAAGAAGGCCGAAGCCGGCAGTATCGCGCTCAAAGTGCGTCAGGAAAGCGATGAAATCATCCTCACCGTGACAGATGACGGTGGCGGTATCAAGCTGGATCGTGTCCGTGAGAAAGCCATCGAGCGCGGATTGCTGAAGGCGGATCAAGAGATCACGGAGCAAGCCTTGCTTTCGGTGATCTTCGAACCCGGCTTCTCCACCGCCGAGAACATCAGCCAGATCGCCGGCCGCGGTGTGGGTCTCGATGCCGTGCGTAGCGATATCACTGCCTTGGGCGGGCGTATCGACGTCAACAATGCGCCGGGACAAGGTGCCGTGTTCACCATTTATCTGCCGGTCACCTTGTCGGTCTCCCAGGTCGTGTTGGTGCGTTACGCCGGTAAAGTCTTTGCCGTCCCCTCGGTGATGATCGAACAGGTACAGAAGCTGAAGCCGGCCGGTCTGACCGAAGCCTACGATCGCAAGTATATCGAGTGGTCGGGTCGACAATACCCGATGCATTTCCTCGGTAAGCTGATCGGCGATCAGGAACACGAGCCCGAAGAGCAGCGGTATACCCCGATCATCCTGTTGCGCAGCGGTAACTACCGGATCGCGCTGCATGTCGATGAGATCATCGGCAACCAGGAAGTGGTGATGAAATCCATCGGTTCCCAGCTTGCCCGCGTCCCAGGCATCGTCGGTGCCACTGTGATGGGTGACGGTAGCATCATCCTCATCACCAATCCGGTCCAGCTGGCCAACAGGGAAGTGCTGGCGGCAGGTAGCGTCAAGGTCACTGCAGCGGCAGCTGCCCCAGTGGAAGACAGCAAGACCATGGTCATGGTGGTCGATGACTCGCTGACCATGCGCAAAGTGCTGGGCCGCCTGCTTGAGCGCGAAGGCTACGAAGTCGTGGTCGCCAAGGATGGCATGGAAGGTATCCAGAAACTGCAGGAGACCTTGCCGGACATCATCCTGAGCGATATCGAGATGCCGCGGATGGACGGGTTCGAATTCTCGCGTAACGTACGAGCCGACGCCAGGACTGCCGGTATCCCGATCATCATCATCAGTTCTCGCACGGCAGAGAAGCACCAGAACCATGCCAAGGAACTGGGCGTGAATGCCTTCCTGGGTAAGCCGGTACAGGACGACGAACTGATCGCCCAGATCACCGCGCTGGTAGGCAAGACAGCGCCCCTGGCGACTGCTTGAGTTGCAGTGGCGCTCCTAGCGCTGTTGCAACGTTCTTGATTCGCTAAACTTCCTTTGATGGCCTCACCCGATAGCGTCTATCGGGTAAAATCCAGTATATGTCTCAGCCCTCCTTCATCCATCTTCGCTGCCATAGCGAGTACTCCGTCGTCGATGGCACTGTGCGTATCGACGATTATGTCGAGCATGCCAGCAAGGATCGGATGCCCGCCCTGGCCCTGACCGATCTGGCTAACCTGTTCGGCGCAGTGAAGTTCTATAAGGCGGCACGCGCCAAGGGCATCAAGCCGTTGATCGGGTGCGATGTCTGGGTGGAGAACGATACCAATCGTGATCAGCCTTATCGCGCCATGCTGCTCTGTCAGAGTCATGTCGGTTACCTGCGTCTATGCGAATTACTGTCGCGCGCATTCCTGCAAAACCAATACCGTGGCCGTGCGGAGATCAAGCGCAGCTGGTTCGCCGAAGCGGCCGGTACGGAGGGCCTGATCATGTTATCCGGCGCCATGCAGGGCGATGTCGGCCAAGCGCTGTTGCAGGGCAACCTGCCTGCGGCCTCGAAGCTCGCTGCGGAGTGGCAGCGACTGTTTCCTGATCGTTACTACATCGAGCTCCAGCGTGCAGGGCATGCGCAACAGGAAGCGTATATCTCCCACGCCCTGGGGCTGGCAGGGGAGTTACAGTTGCCGGTGGTGGCGACCCATCCCATCCAATTCATCGCGCCAGACGACTTCAAGGCGCACGAGGCGCGCGTCTGTATCGCGGAGGGCTACGTGCTGGCGGATACCAGGCGTCCCAAGCATTTCACCCAGGATCAGCATTTCAAGTCCCAGGCGCAGATGGCCGCGCTGTTCGCTGATATCCCCGAAGCCCTGCAGAACTCGGTCGAGATCGCCAAACGCTGCAATCTGACGCTTTCCCTGGGCAAGAACTACCTGCCACAATTCCCCACCCCCAATAACGAGAGCCTGGACGAGTACCTGCTGCAACAAGCGCGGCTAGGGTTGCATAAACGACTGGAGATCCTTTACCCGGACGCAGCGGAACGCGAGAAACAGCTGCCGATCTACGAGGCGCGACTGGATTTCGAGGTCGGTATCATCGTGCAAATGGGCTTCCCGGGGTACTTCCTGATCGTGGCCGACTTCATCAACTGGGCCAAGAACAACGGCGTGCCGGTCGGCCCTGGCCGGGGCTCTGGTGCTGGATCGGTGGTCGCGTACAGCCTTGGGATCACCGATCTCGACCCCTTGCGTTATGCCTTGCTGTTCGAGCGGTTCCTGAATCCGGAACGGGTGTCCATGCCCGACTTCGATATCGACTTCTGCCAGGAAGGACGCGATCGTGTCATCGAATACGTGCGTCATAAATATGGCCTGGAATCGGTCTCCCAGATCGCCACCTTCGGGACCATGGCGGCCAAGGCGGTGATCCGTGACGTGGGCCGCGTGCTCGATCTGCCGTTCAATTTTGTCGATGGCATCGCCAAGCTGATCCCGAACGAACTGGGGATCACGCTGGCCTCTGCGATGGAGAAAGAGCCGCAATTCAACGAACGGCGCGCGCAAGAGGAAGAGGTCAACGAGCTACTGGAGCTCGCATTGCGTCTGGAAGGTTTGACGCGCAACGTCGGGATGCATGCTGGCGGCGTTCTGATCTCCCCCGGCAAGATCTGGGATTACAGCCCGATCTACTGCCAGCCGGGCGGCGAGAGTGTGGTCAGTCAGTATGACAAGGATGACGTCGAAGCAGTGGGGCTGGTCAAGTTCGACTTCCTGGGCCTCCGCACGCTGACCATCCTCGCCATGGCATTGGAGAACGCCAACATCCAGCGCCAGGCGCAAGGCCTGCCCGCGCTTGTCCTTGAAACTTTGCCGCTCGACGACCGCCCGACCTACAACCTGCTGAAAGCGGCCAATACGACGGCGGTCTTCCAGCTCGAATCTCGCGGCATGAAAGACATGCTGAAGCAGGCCTTGCCGGATTGCTTCGAGGACATCATCGCCCTGGTCGCACTCTATCGACCCGGTCCAATGGACCTGATCCCGGATTTCTGCCGACGCAAGCACGGCAAGCAGCGCGTCGATTATCCGCACCCCGCGGTAGAACCTATCCTCAAGGAGACCTACGGCATCATGGTCTACCAGGAGCAGGTGATGCAGATCGCCCAGGTGGTAGGCGGTTACAGCCTCGGTGGCGCAGACTTGCTGCGCCGCGCCATGGGCAAGAAGAAGAAAGAGGAGATGGATGCCCAGCGCGCGGTGTTCGTGCAGGGTGCCGTCAAGAATGGTACGCCGGAGCGGCAGGCGGCGGAGCTGTTCGACCTCATGGAGAAGTTCGCCAGCTACGGTTTCAACAAGTCCCATGCCGCCGCCTATGCCCTGGTCGCCTACCAGACCGCTTACCTGAAGGCGCATCATCCTGCGGCCTTCCTCGCGGCCACCATGTCCGCCGACATGAACAATACCGACAGCGTGCACATCTTCTACGACGATTGCGCGCAGAACGGTGTCGAGGTCCTGCCGCCTGACATCAATCAGAGCGGTTTCCGTTTCCAGCCGGTCAACGACCAGCAGATCCTGTATGGACTGGGTGCGGTGAAAGGTACAGGTTGGGCAGCCATCGAGGTGATCCTGAATGCACGCGACGAGGAAGGGCCGTTCAAGGACCTGTTCGACTTTTGTCGCAGACTGGATCTGCGCAAGGTCAATCGCCGCGTCATCGAATCGTTGATTCGCGCCGGCGCCTTCGACAAACTGAACCCGAACCGCGCTGCCATGCTGGCTGGCGTGGGCCTGGCAATCAATGCCGCCGAGCAGAGTGGGGCGGCGAGTGGCCAGAACAGCCTCTTCGGGGATGCTACCGATAGCGTGGCCCATGTCCTGCCGAATGTCCCGCCATGGTCGGATCAAGAGCAGCTGCAACAGGAGAAGGCGGCGCTCGGTTTCTATTTCAGCGGCCATCCTTTCATAGGTTACAAGCAGGATGTCGCCAACTTCATCCGCAACGGCCTGGGCGACCTCAAGCCCAGCGACCAGTCGCAGTTACTGGCTGGCATCATCATGGGCGTGCGCATCCGCATGACGCAGCGCGGCAAGATGGCGATCGTGACGCTGGATGATGCGGTCTCGCGTATCGAGATCGTGGTCGGCAACGAATTGTTGAGCCAGTCGCCGCAACTGCTGAAGGAAGATGCCTTGCTCATCGTCGAAGGTCGCGTCAGTCACGACGATTTTTCAGGCGGATTGCGTGTCAATGCGCGGCGCCTGATGGATCTGCCGACCGCCCGCAGTGCCTACGCCAGCATGCTCAAGATCTCCTGTAACGGGCAGGCGGACGCCGCCAGGTTGCGCGAGTTGCTCAGCCCCTACTGCCGCCAGGCAGCCTCAGCAGAAGACAGGCGCGGGTGCGCGGTGAAAGTGGAATACCATAACGCCACAGGCAAGGTCGAGCTCATGCTGAGCGACCAGTGGCGTGTCGAATTGCGTGACGAGTTGCTGGCCGGCCTCAAAGGCTGGTTGAGCGAAGAAAACGTAAAAATCCTCTATAATTGATGCAGTTCGTATCGAGACCCAAGACATGAAAACAAGCTTTCTGGAATTTGAGCAACCTATCGCCGAACTTGAGGCCAAGATCGAAGAGTTGCGTTACGTGCAGGATGATTCCGCCGTCGACATCTCGGACGAGATCGAGCGACTGAAACAAAAGAACCAGTCCATGACCAAGGAGATCTACGGCAAGCTGAATGCCTGGCAGATCTCCCAGGTCGCACGCCATCCACAGCGCCCTTATACCCTGGATTACATCCAGGGCTTATTCACGGATTTCGAGGAGTTGCATGGCGACCGCGCATTCTCCGATGATCCGGCCATCGTCGGTGGCATGGGTCGGTTCGAAGGCATCCCGGTCATGGTCATCGGTCATCAGAAGGGTCGTGACGTCAAGGAACGCCAGTATCGCAACTTCGGTATGCCGCGTCCGGAAGGGTATCGCAAAGCATTACGCCTGTATCGCCTGGCCGAGAAGTTCGGGCTGCCCATCATCACGCTGATCGACACCCCGGGCGCTTATCCTGGCATCGGTGCGGAAGAGCGTGGCCAGTCGGAAGCCATCGCACGCAACCTCTACGTGATGGCAGAATTGAAGACGCCCATCATCGGCGTCATCATCGGCGAAGGTGGTTCCGGCGGTGCGCTGGCGCTGGGAGTCGTCGACCATCTCATGATGTTGCAGTACGCCACCTATTCGGTGATCTCGCCGGAAGGCTGCGCATCCATCCTCTGGAAAAGTGCGGACAAGGCGTCCGAAGCTGCCGAGACGCTGGCCATCACGGCCAATCGCTTGAAGACGCTGGGGCTGATCGACCGCATCGTCGCAGAACCCATGGGCGGTGCGCATCGCGCGCCGGAAGAGATGATGCAGACCCTACGCCGTGCCCTCAAAGACGAGCTTGATCGCTTGCAGGCAAAATCCACGACGAATCTTCTTGAAGTAAGGTTCGAGCGCCTGATGAGCTATGGCAAATTCAAAGAAGCCCCCATCAAGTAGATCCACGACTGCCGCCGCGTCAGCGGCGGTAGATAGCCTAGAAACGCACCTGCGGTCCACCCTCGGCCCCATCGTCACTGATCGTCATCGCCTGCTGGTCGCTTTGAGCGGCGGTATGGATTCCGTCGTCCTGCTGACGCTGCTGGCGTCGCTCAGGCAAGCACTGGGCTTCGAGCTCAGGGCGATGCATGTCCATCATGGACTGAGTCCCCATGCGGACCGCTGGGCAGATTTTTGCACCACACTCTGTCGAACGCTGGATGTGGGGTTGCAGGTCGCACGCGTGACCATCCCGAGAAAATCCGCAGCCGGCACGGAAGCGACGGCGCGAGCTGCGCGTTACCAGGCCTTGCTCGCCGTACCAGCGGATTTCGTGGTGCTGGCGCATCACCAGGACGACCAGGCTGAGACCTTGCTGTTGCAGCTGACCCGTGGGGCGGGGATCAAAGGCTTGTCCGCGATGGCCAAAGTCGATTCAAGGCGCCGCTTGCTGAGGCCCTTGATCGATATCGGCCGGGATGAGCTGCATGCCTATGCCGCAGCGCATGGGTTGCAGTGGGTCGAGGATGAGAGCAATCAGGACATCCAGTACGACAGGAACCACATTCGCCACCACACGCTCCCGGCGCTTGAAGCGCGCTTTCCGGGGGTCAGGAAAGTCATCGCGCGTTCGGCTTCCCACATCGCAGAAGCCTCGGACCTTCTCAACGATCTCGCCTTGCTCGATGCTGAGCGCTGCATGCGCCATCAGCAACTGGTCGTCAGTGAGCTACGCTTACTGAGCGAGGCGAGGGCGCGCAATCTGCTGCGTTGGTGGCTGGCCGGCCAGGATATCGTACTGCCGAGCACAGCAAGGCTGCAGGAGATGCTGCATCAACTGCTGGATGCCCGCCCGGACGCCCAGGTGAAGATGGCGATCGGTCCGCAGGGAACCTGTCTGCGTCGATACCAGGATATGGTCTATCTTGATCAGGAGCTGCCGACCGAGCCGTTCTCGTTGATCTGGAAAGGGGAGGATACGCTCAGTCTCCCTGACGGAAGTAGCTTGCGATTCCTGCTAGGCCATGGCCATGGCCTGGCTTACCAACGGCTCGGTATCGATCGCCTGCGCGTGGCGCAACGGGCAGGGGGTGAGCGGTTCAAACCTGATCTTGGCCGACCTAGCCGCACACTCAAACATCTGCTTCAGGAGGCGAACATGCCGCCCTGGCAGCGTCAACGCCTGCCGTTGATCTATCATGAAGACAGTCTCGCGTTGGTGCCTGGCATCGGCGTGGCAGCCGATCTGCAAGCTGCCGAGCATGAGCCTGCATTGAATATCACCTGGCAGCAGGCGGCTGGCTAGGGCTTGTGCTTTTTGGTCAGCAACGGACCTAGCTCGGTCCAGACGTTATCCAGGATACGTGGCTGACCGGCGCTGGTCGGGTGGACCCCATCCTCCAGGACCAATTCGGGATTCGCAGCGACGCCATCGAGAAAGAAGGGCA
>CBFGLF010000076.1:0-8542 GCA_965649545.1 uncultured Methylotenera sp. | reverse complement strand
CGACCTGTTGACGGGCATTCCCGTGTTCGCAGCGGCCTATGCCTTGCTTAGCTATGAGTATCCGGTACATCATATCTCGGCGCGACATAGACCCAAGACGCCGCTTGCCCAGCCTGTGCACTTTCTGGTGTTCCGGGACGCGGGGGATGAGGTGCGGTTCATCGAGCTCAACCCCGTGACTTCGCGGTTGTTGGCGCTATTGCAGGGCGGGGCATCGACATCCAGGCAGGCGTTGCTGCAACTTGCGGAAGAGCTCGCGCATCCCGATCCGGAAGCCATCGTGCGTTTTGGGAGCGACATCCTGCAGGACCTCAAAGCCCAGGGCGCGATCCTGGGTATCCAACGACAGGAGAAGGCCTGAGATCAGGCGATCAGTTTGTGCCGGTCATGCTTGCCATGACCGCTATCGAGCAGGCTGTAATAATTGGAAGGCTCGAGCACGGTCGGGATGGCGTCCGGCAACATCTCCGGATAATCCTTGCTGTAATGCAGCCCCCGGCTCTCATGCCGTTCCATGGCGCTCAGGACGATCAATTCAGCCACCTGCAGCAGGTTTCTCAGTTCGATCAGGTTGTTGCTGATGCGGAAGTTGCTATAGAACTCGTGGACTTCGTCACGCAGCATATGGATGCGGTGCAGCGCCCGCATCAGGCGTTTGGTGGTGCGCACGATGCCGACGTAATTCCACATGAAGCGGCGTAGCTCGTTCCACGTGTGGGTGATGATGATCTCTTCATCGGCGTCCGTCACGCGGCTCTCATCCCAGTAAGGCAGTTTGACTGTCGGTTTGGGGGCTTGCGACAGGATGTCGCTGGCCGCAGCCTGACCGAACACCAGGCATTCCAGCAAGGAGTTACTGGCGAGCCGGTTCGCGCCGTGCAGCCCGGTGCAGGCGGTCTCGCCGATGGCGTAGAGCCGAGGCAGGTCGGTGCGGCCGGCATGGTCGGTCATGATGCCGCCGCAGCTGTAATGCGCGGCGGGGACCACTGGGATCGGTTGTTTGGTGATGTCGATGCCCAGTTCCATGCAGCGCCGGTAGATGGTCGGGAAGTGCGAGAGGATGAAGTCCGCAGGCTGGTGTGAGATATCCAGATAGACGCAATCGATGCCGCGCTTCTTCATCTCGAAGTCGATCGCGCGCGCCACCACGTCGCGTGGGGCCAGTTCGCCACGTGGGTCATGTTCGTCCATGAAGCGACTGCCGTCCGGCAGCTTCAGCAGGCCGCCTTCGCCACGTACGGCTTCCGACACCAGGAAGGATTTGGCTTGCGGGTGGTACAGGCAGGTCGGGTGGAACTGGATGAATTCCATATTGGCCACGCGGCACCCGGCGCGCCAGGCCATGGCGATGCCGTCGCCGGTGCTGACGTCGGGATTGGTGGTGTACAGATAGACCTTGCCGGCGCCGCCGGTGGCCAGCACCGTCTGGTCCGCGCCGATGGTCAGTACCTTGCCGGTCTGGTTATCGAGCACATAGGCGCCCAGGCATTCGTTACCTTCACGCTTGACCTTGCGTGAGGTGATGAGGTCGACAGCGATGTGGTCTTCGAACAGCGTGATCTGCGGGTGCTCGCGTACCTTTTCGGCCAGGGTCTTCTGCACCGCGTGTCCGGTGGCGTCGGCGGCATGGATGATGCGGCGATGGCTATGGCCGCCTTCGCGCGTCAGGTGGAAGCCGCTGTCGTCCTCCTCACGGGTGAAGGGCACGCCCTCCTGGATCAGCCATTCCACCGTCTCGCGACCGCGTTCCGCGACCAGGCGCGTGACTTCGGCGTCGCAGAGGCCGGCGCCGGCCACCAGGGTGTCCTGGATATGGGCTTCGATCGAGTCGCCATCCGTGAGCACGGCCGCGATGCCGCCCTGGGCCCAGTTGCTCGAACTGTCGTTGATGGTACGCTTGCTGACGAGGCAAACCCGCTTCTGGTCCGCGACTTTCAGGGCCAGGGTCAGGCCTGCGAGACCGCTGCCTATGATCAGTACATCGTAATGTTGCATATGTGTCCGGACACTTGAACTTTCAGGAGTTTAGCGCTGTCTTGAATAGCAAGCTAGTCGAGACCAAGCTGAAGGGATAAGTAATGATAACGACGAAAAAGTTCGGTGAATTTTCACGCATGGGTTTCGTTGATACGACCCTGCAAGGTTATACTCCGACATTAGAAAAAACGCAGATAGGGAGTGTCGTTTCTGTAGATGCGAACGCTCACAGAGACAAAAGCATGGTCGGTAATCGAGAGATAGACCAGGAACTGGTTGAGCGCGCACAGCGCGGTGACAAAAGGGCATTCGGCATGCTGGTGGACAAGTACCAGCGCAAGCTTGGTCGTCTACTGTCACGCCTGATCCGCGACCCTGCTGAAGTCGAAGACGTGGTGCAGGAGTCTTTCATCAAGGCTTATCGTGCACTGCCTAACTTCCGTGGCGAGAGCGCGTTCTACACCTGGCTGTACCGGATCGGCATCAACACTGCCAAGAATTACCTGGTGGCCATGGGCCGCCGGCCGCAAGTCTCGACGGATATCGAGATCGAGGACGCAGAGAACTTCGAGGACGGCAACGAACTGCGGACCATGGATACGCCGGAGACCGAGCTCATGAGCAAGGAGATCGCCCGGACCGTGAACGATACCGTGGCTGCCCTGCCTGAAGAGTTGCGGACTGCGATCACGCTGCGCGAGATCGAAGGCTTGAGTTATGAAGAGATCGCGACATTGATGAATTGTCCGATCGGTACCGTGCGCTCGCGTATCTTCCGGGCACGCGAGACCATTGCGCAGAAATTACGTCCTTTGCTGGACACCCCACAAGACAAGAGATGGTAAGTTTCAGGAGATCGTAATGAAAGATCAAATTTCAGCACTGATGGATGACGAGTTCGATGTCGAGGGCTCAGGTCATTTGCTGACCGCAATCAAAGCCGGCGGTGAACTGGCGGAGAGTTGGTCGACCTATCACCTGATTGGCGACGCGATGCGAGGGGAAGCGTTCCTGCAATCCGACCTCAAGCATCGGGTGATGCAGCGTCTGGAGAGCGAACCCACAGCACTGGCCCCGAGCCGGACGTCGGTCAAGGCCTCGCCAAGACTATGGTCGGTGGCCGCTTCCGTTGCAGCGGTGATGTTCGTCGGCTGGATGGTCATGCAGCAACAGACCCAGAATGCCAACGACGTTGCGCCGATCGAGATCGCGCAGAGTCTCCCATCCGAGTACCTGCTGGCACACCAGGCGAATTCAGCCAACAGTGCCGCTTACTACATCCAACCAGCCGCCTACGAGAGCAAACGATAAATGTGGCGTTTGTTGCTAGGTTGTCTGCTGGCAACCCAGTTCTCGTACGTCAACGCAGCACCTGAAAACGACCCCTGGATGGTGCTGCAGAAAGCAGCCCAGGCCGCACGCGAATTAAGCTACCAGGGCGTGTTCCTCTATCAATCCGGCACCACCTCGCGCTCGGTGCAGATCACCCACATGAACTACGGTCAGGGCGAATATGCCCGGATCTTCGTGCTCGACGGCTCCCCGCGCGAAGTGCTGAGCCAAGGCAATGACGTGGTGATCTTCAGTCCGCGCGACGAGAAGGTGGTGATCGAGAAACGCCGTGGGCAGAACCTGTTCCCTGCCTTACTGCCGGCGAATATCGACGTCATCAAATCCAGTTACCAGGTGCGCCTGGGCGGTAAAGAGCGTATCGGCGGCCGCGAAGGCCAGATCGTCTACCTGGAGCCACGCGACAAGTTTCGTTACGGCTACAAGTTCTGGGCGGACCGCGAATATGGCCTGCTGCTGAAATCCATGAGCAGTAACGAACGCGATCAGGTGATGGAGCAGATGGCCTTCAACCAGTTGACCCTGCTCAATACGCAGAACATGGACTGGTTCCATCCGCACATCGACCCCAACAAACAGTACGTGATGGAAGAACAGGCAGCCGGTCGCTCCTCCAGTGCCGATGCCGAGAACTGGTCCGTGGACCGTTTGCCGTCGGGCTACAAGCAGGTCGATCAGATCAAGCGCATGGTGCCCGGCAAGAGCGTGCCCCTGACCCATATCGTGTTCTCCGATGGCTTAGCCAGTGTCTCGTTGTTCATCGAGCCCATCCCCAAGGGTACGCGTCCCAAGACCGGTTCCACCAGTCTGGGTGCCACCAACATCCACGCCAATGTGGTCGAAGGGCATCAGATCATGGTGGTTGGCGAGGTGCCTGAGGCGACCGTCGCCCAGATCGCCAATGCCGTCAGTTTCAAGAAGTAATCCAGCCCAACATCTGTAAGAGAGTCCGTCCATGATCGAAGAACACGCCCTGGTTGTCGGTGTCGAACAGGATGTCGCCTTGCTCGAAGTCGTTCGCCGCAGTGCTTGCGGTTTATGCGGCAAGACGCGCGGTTGCGGCATCTCGCTGTTTGGTCGCTTGTTCGGGCATAAGAACAACGTCTTCAAGGCAGAGAACACGATCCATGCCAAACCGGGTGACAACGTCGTCGTGGCGATCGAAGAGCAGGCCGTGCTCATGAGTGCCATGGTGATCTATGGCGTGCCGCTTGGTGCGTTGTTGTTGGGCGCGATCCTCGGCAACACCTTATCTGACGGCACCGCCTCACAGGCGGATATGTATGCTTTCGCCGGGGCTGTCGCCGGTCTGCTGTTAGGTCTTGGCTGGGTCAAGGGTTACGCGACCGCCAGGGTCATGAGTCATCGTTATCAGCCGACGATCCTGCGCTTGGCTGATGCGCAAGTTATCAACTTCAAATGTGAATGAGGTGAAGAAATGCTAAAGAAACTGATTGCTGTCTCCGCGATCTGCCTGTCCTTTGCGGGAACCGCATTCTCCAAGGAATTGCCGGACTTTACCGAGCTCGCCGAGAAGCAAGGCGCGGCGGTCGTCAATATCAGCGTGACCCAGGCACCCCAGGGCGCAGCCACTGGCATGAGCCCGTTCCCGGGCATGCCCGACGACGAGGCGATGGGTGAACTGTTCCGGCGTTTCGGTATCCCGATGCCACCGGGGGGTCCCGGCGGCCAGCAAGTGCCCCAGCAACCGGCACAATCCTTCGGTTCCGGCTTCATCATCGGTAGCGACGGGTATGTCTTGACCAATGCCCACGTCGTGCGAGATGCCGAAGAGGTGGTCGTCAAGCTCTCCGACAAGCGTGAATTCAAGGCCAAGGTCATCGGCGCCGATCGCCGGACCGATATCGCTTTGCTCAAGATCGAAGCGAACGGCCTGCCCAAGGTCACCGTCGGTGACCCCAATGTGCTCAAAGTGGGGGAGTGGGTGGTCGCCATCGGTTCGCCATTCGGCCTCGAGAACACCATGACCGCCGGTATCGTCAGTGCCAAGGGCCGTGCCCTGCCGCAAGAGAATTTCGTGCCCTTCATCCAGACCGACGTGGCCATCAACCCCGGTAACTCCGGTGGCCCATTGTTCAACCTCAAAGGGGAAGTCGTCGGCATCAACTCCCAGATCTATAGTCGCACCGGCGGCTACATGGGCCTCTCGTTCGCGATCCCGATCGACGTCGCGATCGATATCTCCAACCAGTTGAAGACCAGTGGCAAGATCTCGCGCGGCTGGCTTGGTATCGGTATCCAGGAGATCACTAAAGAACTGGCCGAGTCATTCGGCATGAAGAACACCAATGGCGCACTGGTCGCGGGCGTGGAAAAAGGCAGCCCGGCCGAAAAGGGCGGGCTTGAAGCAGGTGACGTGATCACCAAGTTCGACGGCAAGGCCATCGTCGCTTCTTCCGACCTTCCGCGTGCGGTAGGCGCCACCAAGCCGAACAAGCAAGTGCCGGTCGAAGTGTTGCGCAAGGGGGCGACCAAGAACCTGACCATCACCCTGGGTGAGATGCCGAGCGACAACGAAGCGGCCGCGACGCCAGGCAAGCTACCAAGCAAACCAGAGGTGAACCGGATCGGCCTGTTGCTCAAGGATCTGACGCCACAGCAGAAGAAGAAGCTAGGCGGCAAGAATGGCCTGCTGGTCGTGGATGCGCAGGGCGCGTCTGCGCAGTCCGGTATCCGCCGTGGTGACGTGATCCTGGGCCTGAACAACACCGAGGTCGAGAGCCTCGACCAGTTCAACAGGCAGATCGCCGCCACCGCCAGTGGCAAGACCGTGGCCCTGCTGGTGCAGCGCGGGGAGAATACCCTGTATGTGCCGGTCAAGGTCGGTAGCGGCAAGTAACTCACAAGGTGCGGACAAGCGGGCAATCATGTAAAATCCGCACCTAATTCAGTAGAACGGGAAGGGCGCTGCGGCGCCCTTCTTGCTAACACGCCAGATGCGAGCTTGCATAACCATCCATGAAAAACATCCGTAACTTCTCCATCATCGCCCATATCGACCATGGCAAGTCCACGCTGGCCGACCGCATCATCCAGATGTGCGGCGGGTTGAGTGACCGTGAGATGGAAGCCCAGGTGCTCGACTCCATGGATCTCGAGCGCGAACGGGGTATCACGATCAAGGCTCAGACCGCCGCGCTGCAATACAAGGCGCTGGACGGGCAGGTCTATCAGCTCAACCTGATCGACACCCCGGGCCACGTCGACTTCTCGTATGAAGTCAGCCGTTCGCTTTCGGCATGCGAAGGGGCGTTGCTGGTGGTGGATGCATCGCAGGGCGTCGAGGCCCAGAGCGTGGCCAATTGCTATACCGCGATCGACCTAGGCGTGGAGGTGACGGCAGTACTGAACAAGATCGACCTGCCATCGGCCGACCCTGAACGCGTGATCCAGGAGATCGAGGATGTCATCGGCATCGAAGCGTCGGATGCGGTGCGCTGCTCGGCCAAGACCGGTGAAGGCGTGCGCGACGTGCTGGAAGCGGTCATCGCCAAAGTGCCGCCACCCAAGGGCGACCCGGGTGCCCCGCTCAAGGCGCTGATCATCGATTCCTGGTTCGATAACTATGTCGGCGTGGTGATGCTGGTGCGCGTGATCGACGGCGTGCTGCGCCCCAAGGACAAGATCAAGATGATGGCCACCAAGGCCGTGCACCTGTGCGAGCAGGTCGGGGTGTTCACGCCGAAGTCCGTGCAGAAGGAAGCGCTGTCGGCGGGTGAAGTCGGCTTCATCATCGCCGGCATCAAGGAACTCACCGCTGCCAAGGTGGGCGATACCGTCACCCTTGAAGGCCGTCCGGCAGCCGAAGCCCTCCCGGGGTTCAAGGAAGTGCAACCGCAGGTGTTCGCGGGCCTCTACCCGGTCGAATCCAACCAGTTCGAAGCCCTGCGGACCGCGCTGGAGAAGCTGCAGCTCAATGATGCCTCCCTGCAGTTCGAGCCGGAGAATTCCACTGCGCTGGGCTTCGGTTTCCGTTGCGGTTTCCTCGGGCTGCTGCACATGGAGATCGTCCAGGAGCGGCTGGAACGCGAGTACGACATGGACCTCATCACCACGGCGCCGACCGTGGTCTACGAGTTGCTCCTGAAGAACGGTGAAGTGACACAGATCGAGAACCCATCGCGCCTGCCGGAACCCTCGCGTATCGACGAGATCCGCGAGCCCATCATTACTGTCAACCTATTGATGCCACAGGATTATGTCGGCCCGGTGATGACCCTGTGTAATGGCAAGCGGGGTGTGCAGAAGAACATGCAGTACATGGGCCGGCAAGTGATGCTGACTTATGAGATGCCGCTCAATGAGGTCGTGCTCGACTTCTTCGATAAGCTCAAATCCACCTCACGCGGCTATGCCTCGATGGATTACGAGTTCCTGGAATTCCGCGCAGCCGATCTGGTCAAGCTCGACATCATGGTCAACGGTGAACGGGTCGATGCCTTGTCGCTGATCGTCCACCGCGCCAACAGCTTGTATCGTGGACGCCAGCTGTGCGCCAAGATGCGTGAACTGATCCCGCGCCAGATGTTCGATGTCGCGGTGCAGGCTTCCATCGGTGCCAACATCATCTCGCGCGAGACCGTGAAGGCGATGCGCAAGAACGTGCTGGCCAAGTGTTACGGCGGGGATATCACCCGCAAGAAGAAACTCCTCGAGAAGCAGAAAGAGGGCAAGAAGCGCATGAAGCAGGTGGGTAGCGTAGAGATTCCACAGGAAGCATTCCTGGCCATTCTGAGGGTAGAAGATAAATGATGTTCGCACTGTTCATGGTGGCTGTCCTGATCCTGACCGGCCTCATCTGGCTGCTCGATATCCTCTTCCTGCGCAAGCACCGTTCTCCGGGAGCTGCCGAGCCTGTACTGGTCGAATATTCCAAGAGCTTCTTCCCGGTGATCCTGGTGGTGTTCCTGATCCGCTCCTTCGTGGTGGAGCCATTCAAGATCCCATCCGGTTCCATGATGCCGACCTTGCTCGCTGGGGATTTCATCCTCGTCAATAAATACAGCTATGGCTTGCGCGTGCCCATCCTCAACGATACCTTCATCGAAGTGGGTCATCCGCAGCGTGGTGACGTGTTCGTCTTCCACTATCCGCCGGACCCTTCGATCGACTACATCAAGCGTGTGGTCGGTGTGCCGGGGGACAAGATCGCCTATCGCGACAAACGCCTGTATATCAACGGCGTGGCGCTGCA
>CBFGLF010000075.1:0-8691 GCA_965649545.1 uncultured Methylotenera sp. | reverse complement strand
CCTGCGGATGACTTGACTGACCCGTCCCCAGCGACCACCTTCCAGCATTTGGACTCCACCGTGGTGCTGTCGCGTGACATCGCTTCCCTGGGTATCTACCCTGCGGTCGATCCACTGGATTCCACCTCCCGTCAGCTGGATCCACTGATCGTGGGTGAGGAGCATTACAGCGTAGCCCGTTCGGTACAGGCGACCCTGCAGCGCTACAAGGAGCTGCGTGACATCATCGCGATTCTGGGTATGGACGAATTGTCCCCCGAAGACAAGCTGACTGTGAGCCGCGCGCGTAAGATCCAGCGTTTCCTCTCCCAGCCGTTCCACGTCGCTGAAGTGTTCACCGGCGCGCCTGGCAAGTACGTGAGCCTGAAAGACACCATCAAGGGCTTCAAGGCCATCGTCGCTGGCGAATACGATCACCTGCCTGAACAAGCGTTCTACATGGTCGGTGGTATCGAAGAAGCCGTAGAAAAAGCCAAAACGATGAACTAATTGCAGGCGGCCGACGGCCGCTTGTAATAACGCTGAGGCCAGCCCTTGGGCCGGCCGATAGTAGAAGAGACTGAGAATATGGCAATGACAATACATCTGGATGTGGTGAGTGCTGAGGAATCCATTTTTTCCGGCCTGGTGGAATTCGTTTCCGCCCCGGCGAAGATGGGCGAGGTCGGTATCTACCCACGTCACGCGCCGATGATCACCAACATCAAGGCAGGTGCCTTGCGTGCCAAGTTGCCTGACCAGGCCGAAGAGACCCTGATCTTCGTCTCCGGCGGTATCCTGGAAGTGCAGCCTGGTGTGGTCACCGTCTTGGCGGATACCGCGATCCGCGGTGCCGATCTGGACCAGGCCAAAGCTGAAGAGGCCAAGCGCGCAGCAGAAGAAGCCCTGAAGAACAACGCTTCCGAGATCGACTATGCCCGCGCCCAGGCCGAGCTGGCCGAAGCCGTCGCACAGTTGCAAGCGATCGAACGGCTGCGCAAGAAGCACTAAGCAGTATCGGGTCATCAACAAAAAAGGCAGCCCAGGCTGCCTTTTTTGTTGATGCGCACCAGGTGCGCATGTCAGGCAACGACAGCACTGGTTCGTCAGGGTGATGACCAGCGTGACGGCAGACTCAGGCTACTCTGTGACGTAAGGATGCTGTGTGGACGGCCTTCGAATCACAGAACTACATGCGTCTGCCCGCGCAACCCAAAAAGCCGTTAAAATCTCATACGATCAGTCCACTATGACGTCTATGTCCCCACTCAACATCGTGATCCTCGCTGCCGGCAAAGGCACCCGCATGCATTCCGACAAGCCCAAGGTCTTGCATGCCATCGCCGGCAAGCCCCTGCTCGGCCACGTCATCGATTGTGCCGAGCAGCTATCCCCGCAAAAGATCGTCGTCGTCTATGGGTTCGGTGGCCAGCAAGTGCTGCAGGCATTCGATGCCAAACCATTGCTATGGGCGGAACAAGCGCAACAACTGGGGACAGGACATGCCGTGCAGCAAGCGATGCCGCATCTGGCGGAAGATGGGGTTACCCTCATCCTGCTGGGCGATGTGCCGCTGATCGAAGCCGCTACCTGTCGCGCGCTGCTGGACCGCGCAGCGCAAGCCCTCGTATTGCTGACCGTGAAGAAGGACGACCCGACAGGGTACGGACGCATCGTGCGTGCCGAACAGGGTGATGTGAGTGCGATCGTCGAACACAAGGATGCGACCGAGACGCTGCGTGCCATCAAGGAAGTGAATAGCGGCATCATGGCTATGCCGAACCGCCACCTCAAACGCTGGCTCGGCGCATTGGGCAATGACAACAGCCAAGGCGAGTATTACCTGACGGATATCGTCGCCATGGCCGTCGCGGATCAAGTGCCGGTCGAAGCGGTCATCACCGATGACGAATGGCAAGTGGCCGGCATCAATTCCAAGCAAGACCTCGCTGCCGTCGAGCGAATCTATCAGGCGCGCCAGGCACAGGCGTTGTTGCAAGCTGGCGTGACGCTCGCAGACCCAGCGCGTATCGATATCCGCGGCGTACTGACGGTCGGTCGGGATGTCGAGATCGATATCGGCTGTATCTTTGAAGGTGCCGTACGGTTGGGGGATGGCGTGAGAGTGGGTGCTTACAGTATCCTGCGCGACGCCAGCATCGGTGCCGGGACACAGATCGCCCCGTATACCCACATGGACCAGGTGACGGTCGCCGAGGACTGCCGTATCGGCCCCTATGCCAGATTGCGTCCGGGGACGGTATTGGCCAACGATACGCACGTGGGTAATTTCGTCGAGCTGAAGAACGCGCAAGTGGATGTCGGTAGCAAGATCAACCACCTCAGCTATGTGGGAGACAGTACCGTCGGTAAGCAGGTCAATATCGGGGCCGGTACCATCACTTGCAACTACGATGGTGCGAACAAGTTCCGCACGGTGATCGAGGACCATGCGTTCATCGGATCGGATTCACAACTGGTCGCGCCCGTGACTATCGGCACCGGTGCCACCATCGGTGCCGGTTCGACCATCACCAAGGATGCACCGGCTGGCGAACTGACCCTCTCGCGCGGCAGGCAGGTCACCATCAAGGGTTGGAAACGGCCGGTCAAAAAGTCGGGCAAGTGAAGGTGAAGCACAGAACATGAAAACTATTAAGGCCAAAGAACAATGTGTGGAATCGTAGGCGCAGTCTCTCCCAATAACGTCGTACCCGTGCTGATCGAAGGCCTGAGTCGGCTGGAGTATCGCGGCTATGATTCGGCCGGTGTGGCTGTACTCAACGGCGCTGACATCAAGCGTGTGCGCGCGGTAGGCCGCGTCTCCGAGCTGCAGAACAAAGCCAGTGCCGAGCGACTCTCGGGACACGTCGGGATCGGCCATACCCGCTGGGCCACCCATGGCGGTGTCACCGAATCAAATGCGCACCCACACGTCTCCTGTGGCGAGATCGCCGTCGTGCACAACGGCATCATCGAGAACCACGACGAACAACGGCATCGACTCAAAGGCCTGGGTTACCACTTCGAGTCACAGACCGATACCGAAGTCATCGCCCACCTGATCCATTACCATCACAGCCAAGGTGAGCACTTACTCAGCGCCACCAAGAAGGCCGTGGCGGAGTTGACCGGCGCGTTCGCCATCAGCGTGGTCTCGATCAAGGAACCTGAGACCATGATCTGCGCCCGCCTGGGCTGTCCCCTGTTGATCGGTCTCGGCGAGGGCGAGAACTTCATCGCCTCCGATGTTTCGGCGGTGCTGTCGGTGACCCGCAATGTCATCTATCTCGAAGATGGCGACGTCGCCGAGATCCGTCGCGACGGCGTGACCATCTACGATGGCTCGGATAAGGTGGTCGAACGTACCATCCACCGCAGCGACGTCTCATTGGCGTCCATGGAGCTGGGCCCGTATGCCCACTTCATGCAGAAGGAGATCCACGAGCAGCCGAGCGCCCTCACCGATACCATCGAAGCGCTGATCGACGACGGCGAATTCAGTAACGCGCTGTTCGGAAAAGATGCTGCAGAAGTGTTCGCGCAAGTCGACAGTGTCTTGATCCTTGCGGCCGGCACCAGCTACTACGCAGGTCTCACCGCCAAGTACTGGCTGGAGAGCATCGCCAAACTGCCGACCAACGTCGAGATCGCCAGTGAATACCGCTACCGTCAGTCGGTGCCCAACCCCAGGCAGCTCATCGTCACCATCTCCCAGTCCGGTGAGACGCTGGACACGATGGAAGCGCTCAAGCATGCCAAGAAACTGGGCCAGCAACTGACGCTGGCCATCTGCAACGTGCAGGAGAGTGCGATCCCCCGAGCCTCTCGCCTCATCCTCTATACCCGTGCCGGCGCCGAGATCGGGGTGGCTTCGACCAAGGCCTTCACCACCCAGTTGGTCGCCCTGTTCACGCTGGCCGCGACCCTCGCCAAGCAGCGTGGCTTGCTCGACAAGACACAGGAAGATGGCTATCTGGATGCCCTGCGCCACCTACCGGGCAGCGTGCAGTATGCGCTGAACCTTGAGCCCCAGATCCGGGAATGGGCGAAACTGTTCGCCAACAAACAGCATGCGCTGTTCCTCGGTCGCGGCGTGCATTACCCGATCGCGCTGGAAGGCGCGCTCAAGCTCAAGGAGATCTCCTATATCCATGCCGAGGCCTACCCTGCAGGCGAGCTCAAGCATGGCCCCTTGGCGCTGGTGGATGGGGATATGCCGGTGGTCGTCATCGCTCCCAACGATGCCCTGTTGGAAAAGGTGAAATCGAATATGCAGGAAGTACGCGCGCGCGGTGGCGTCTTGTTCGTCTTCGCCGATGCCGATAGCCACTTCACGGAGAGTGAAGGCGTCCATGTGATCCGTACGCCGCGCCATGTCGGTATCCTGTCGCCCGTGCTGCACACGATCCCGGTGCAGTTGCTGGCGTATCATGCCGCCTTGCTCAAGGGCACCGATGTCGACAAGCCACGTAACCTGGCGAAATCGGTGACCGTCGAATAATTTTTAAGATCTGGATAAAGAGAACATGATGAAAAGACACTTCAGCATCATCGCCATGCTCGTGCTGGCGGGTTGCAATATGCCCAACACCAAACCTGCGGACAATCGCGAATGGATCGAGGTCAGTTGTAGCGGCTTCGCGGACTGGACCAAGTGCAACGAGAAGGCCGCCCGTATGTGTCCTGAGGGCTACGAAGTCGCAGGCCGTGAAGAGAGCGTCATCGCCCAGCGTCGCATCATGAAATTCGCGTGCACTAGATAATCATGGCCCAGTACGTCATGTCCATGCTCCGCGTGAGCAAAGTCGTCCCGCCCAAGAAGCAGATCATCAAGGACATCTCGCTGTCCTTCTTCCCAGGCGCCAAGATCGGCCTGCTAGGCCTCAACGGTTCCGGCAAATCCACGGTCCTGCGCATCATGGCCGGTGCCGATAAGGAGTTCGAGGGCGAAGTACAGTGGCAACCCAATATCTCCATCGGATACCTGCCGCAGGAGCCCGAGCTCGATCCGGACAAGACCGTGCGCGAGGAAGTGGAATCCGGCCTGGGTGAAGTCATGCAGGCCAAGCAGGAACTGGAACGCATCTATGCCGCCTATGCCGAGCCGGATGCGGACTTCGACAAGCTGGCTGAGGAACAGGCCAAGTACGAGAACAT
Organism: uncultured Methylotenera sp.; assembly: GCA_965649545.1. Classification (GTDB taxonomy): domain Bacteria; phylum Pseudomonadota; class Gammaproteobacteria; order Burkholderiales; family Methylophilaceae; genus CABHOJ01. Next base: position 3,552 of record CBFGLF010000075.1, on the reverse strand, counting down.
CCTCGCGGCCAGCGGCTCAGACGTCGAGACCCAACTGGAGATCGCCGCTGACGCCTTGCGCCTGCCGCCATGGGACGCCAAGATCGGCCCGCTGTCGGGCGGTGAGAAACGCCGCGTCGCACTCTGCAAGCTGCTGCTATCCAAGCCGGACATGTTGTTGCTCGACGAACCGACCAATCACCTGGATGCAGAATCGGTGGAATGGCTGGAGCAGTTCCTGGTGCGTTTCCCAGGAACGGTGGTCGCCGTCACCCATGACCGTTACTTCCTCGACAATGCCGCCGAATGGATCCTGGAACTGGATCGCGGGCACGGTATCCCCTGGAAGGGCAACTACTCGAGCTGGCTGGAGCAGAAGGAAGAGCGCCTGCAACAGGAGCAGAAACAGGCCGATGCCCACAGCAAAGCCATGAAGCAGGAACTGGAATGGGTGCGCCAGAATCCCAAGGCGCGCCAGGCCAAATCCAAGGCCCGTCTCTCCCGCTACGAGGAGATGAGCTCGGTCGAATACCAGAAGCGTAATGAGACCCAGGAGATCTTCATACCGCCCGGCGAGCGACTGGGCGACAAAGTCATCGAATTCAACGGCGTATCCAAGGGCTTCGGCGATCGCCTGCTGATCGACAACCTCTCCTTCAGCGTGCCGCCCGGCGCGATCGTCGGCGTCATCGGCCCCAACGGCGCCGGTAAATCCACCCTGTTCAGGATGCTGCAAGGCCAAGAGCAACCGGACAGTGGCGAGATCGTCGTCGGCCCCACGGTCAAGATGGCTGCCGTCGATCAATCCCGTGCGGGTTTGCCTGACGACAAATCGGTGTTCGAAGCCATTTCCGGCGGCGCGGACGTTATCACCGTCGGCCGCTTCGAGATGCCGAGCCGTGCCTATATCGGTCGTTTCAACTTCAAGGGCGGGGACCAGCAGAAGATCGTCGGTCAGTTGTCCGGCGGGGAGCGCGGTCGCCTGCACCTGGCGAAGACTTTGATCGCTGGTGCCAATGTGCTGCTGCTCGACGAACCCTCTAACGATCTCGATGTGGAAACGTTGCGCGCCCTGGAAGACGCCCTGCTCGAATTCCCGGGATGCGTGCTGGTCACCTCGCATGATCGCTGGTTCCTCGATCGCATCGCGACCCATATCCTGGCCGCCGAGGGTGATTCGCAATGGACCTTCTTCAACGGCAACTATCAGGAGTACGAAGCCGACAAGAAGAAACGTCTGGGTGAGGAAGGCGCAAAACCCAAGCGTATCCGCTACAAGCCGATCACCAGATAGTTGGCGACTACGTTCTTGCAGGTGAGGCCCGCCTTCCGTGGCCGTGCGGCCATGCCCGCCGAACTGGACCACGAAGCAAGCTGTGGTAAGTTCGGCGACAAAGGCGCAAAACCCAAGCGTATCCGCTACAAGCCGATCACCAGATAGATTCGCCGCGTTAGCAGGTCATCAAGAGAACAGGTCTGACTGCCGGTCAGGCCTGTTTTCGTTTGTGCCCGTCACTCCGCTCGCCTCCCGCATGAGCCAAGCTTCCAACACCCGCAGGATGTAGCTGCGTTCCGCTTCACTCAGTAGTCTGCCGGCCGGGATGCGATGCCATTTTTCCAGGCAACCGCGACAGCAAGTGGCTGTGGCATGTTGGGCAACGAAGATGGGGTGCCCACGAAACGGCGTTTGCTTGCCGTCGTTGGGGATATGCGCAGGGGCTAGGCGCTTGGCGATCAAATCCTGCGCGTGCTGCAGCACAAGGGCCAAGCCCTTGTCAGCCAGATAGGCCCTGTCGGTGCCGCGCAGGTGGAAGCTGCGACGGAAGTCCGACCTTCCCAGTGCGGCGAAGAGTTCATCGAGGTTTCGCATAGGTTCAGCGTGAACGCCAGACTTCTATCCTAATGCAACTGATGTAATTCCAGGCGTCGAAGTTTGGGCGCCAGTTTCGCCGTGGCGCCGACCACGAGCAAGGTCATGGCGCCGCCGAAGATCACCGAAGGGATCAAGCCCATCAGCCTGGCGGTGACGCCTGATTCGAAGGCCCCCAACTCGTTGGAAGAGCCGATGAAGATGCCGTTGATGGCGGAGACGCGACCGCGCATGTGGTCCGGGGTGGCGAGTTGCATGATGGTGGTTCGCAGCACCACGGATACGCCGTCGAAGATCCCCGAGAGCAAGAGCAGGAAACCTGCGACCCAGAAATCGACGCTCAAGGCAAAGCCGATGATGGACAGCCCGAAGCCAGCGACGGCGAGTAACAGCCAGCGGCCTGCATGCAGGTTGATCGGATAGCGCGCGAGGATGAGGCCGGTGACGACTGCGCCGACCGCGGGTGCGGCACGCAGGATGCCCAAGCCCTCGGGACCGTAGTGGAACACATCCTGCACGAACGCCGGCAGCATGGCGACGGCACCGCCAAAGAGGACGGCGAACATATCCAGACATTGTGCGCCGAGCACGATCTGGTTGTTATAGACGAAGCGCAGGCCTTCCCCGATGCTGGCGAACACCGGCGCGCGTTCCGCCGGTGGCGGCTCTTTCACTTTGAGCAGCAGCATGGCCACGCTCGCGCCTACACAGAGCGCCATGGCGACCGCGTATGCCGCGGTGGTGCTGGCGAAGCCGACTAGCAAACCGCCCAATGCCGGGCCCACGACGAGGCCGATCTGGAAGATGGAGCTGCCGAGACCGGCTGCGCGTGCATATTGCTTGCGCGGCAGGATCAACGCGAACAGCGCGTTATAGCTGGGCCCGATGAAGGCGCGCGCGATGCCGGTGACGGCGATCGAGCCATAGATCCACCAGGTGGGGTCGCCACCCAGCCAATGCAGCGAGACGGCGAACAGGATGAAGGCATTGAGCAATAGCAAGAGCGCGGCGAACACCCCGAACAACCGTCGTGAGTGATGATCGACCGCATAGCCCGCGAACAGCGCCGTGCAGAAATAAGGAATGACTTCGGCCAGGCCGACCAGACCCAGCGCCAAGGGGTCCCGCGTGATCTCATAGATGTGCCAGCCAACGACCACCGCCATGATCTGGTAGGCGAGGACGATCTGCACGCGGAACGTCAGGAGCTGCAGGAAGGCGGCATTGAGGTAGGAAGGTAAACGCATGGCGATGAGGTTGCAGAGCTTCTATGGAGGACCGTGGGGGATGCCGAATAAGACCAATGGGACAACCTAATGAATGGGACCTAATGAATTGGACCTAGAGTGACGATAGACCGCTAGGATAGCAGACGGGCGCGATCACGGTGCAGTGCCAGCATGCCCGACAGCTAAATCGCGAGCACAGTTATAATGGGGATGTTAGTGCAGTGAATAAGGCAGTAAGCTCGATATGACGGGCCGATGAGTCACCCTTGACCTAGTGGGGTTCTGCCGAGATGGATTAGGCGCACTAACCCCTCCTCCTTCCTACAGCATCGGCTTCGGCTGGTAGGCCATGTCAGGCAGCCGCATGATCTTGTCGATGGTCAACCGTGCCATCGCCCATGCTTTCTCATGCCGCATGAATTGCTTTTCCTGTTTGCTGAACGGCAGGAACTGGCCGCCATGGGTCAGCGAATA
>CBFGLF010000074.1:0-8990 GCA_965649545.1 uncultured Methylotenera sp. | reverse complement strand
TAGGCATCGAGCACCGCCTGCGGCACAGGCAAGCGGGCCAGCTCGGCCAGGGCGCGTGCGGCAGCCACTTGCATCTCGATGGTGATCTGTTTCGCGCGAGCGTCTAGCGCGCCGCGGAACAGGAAGGGGAAGCCCAGTACATTGTTGACCTGGTTGGGGAAATCGGAGCGTCCGGTCGCCATGATGAGATCGTCGCGCACCGCATGGGCGGCACTCGGCAGGATCTCGGGATCCGGGTTCGCCAGGGCGAAGACGATGGGCCTGGGCGCCATACGCTTCAGCAGCTCGGGCGGCATGGCATTGGCCGCGGAGACGCCGATGAAGACATCCGCATCCGGCATGACCTCTTCCAGCGTCCGGGCCTCTGTAGTTCTCGCCAGGTCACGGTTCATGTCATGCAGGTCGTCACGCTCGCTGTGCAATACGCCCGTGCGGTCCACCATGGTGATATCGGTCGCACCCATCACCTTCAATAATCTCGCACAGGCACAACCGGCAGCCCCGGCGCCAAGGAACACGATCTTCACCTTGTCGATCGTCTTAGCCTGTAGCTCCAGCGCGTTGATGAGACCTGCAGCGACGATCACCGCAGTGCCGTGCTGGTCGTCATGGAACACGGGGATATCGAGACGCTCGCGCAGCTCCTTCTCGATACGGAAGCAATGCGGCGCCGCGATATCCTCCAGGTTGATGCCGCCGAAGGTCGGCGCGATATTGACCACGGTTTCGATGAAGGCATCGACTGTGGGCGCATTGACCTCGATATCGAACACGTCGATGCCGGCGAAGCGCTTGAACAGCACGCCCTTGCCCTCCATCACCGGTTTTCCGGCCAGCGCACCGACATCGCCTAGGCCCAGCACCGCAGTACCGTCGGTGATGACCGCGATGAGATTACCCTTGTTGGTATAGCGATAGGCGTTGGCAGGATCGCGATGGATCTCGCGCACGGGCTCGGCCACACCCGGCGTGTAGGCCAGCGAGAGATCCTCCTGCGTGGTGCAGGGTTTGCTCGACTCGACCGAGAGTTTTCCCGGTTTCGGGAACTCGTGGTAGTCCAGTGCGCGTTGCTTGAGGTCCATCATCATGTTTTCCAATACGCTTAGCGGCAGATCGTGCAGACTTGGGTCGAAGACGCGGAAGACTGGCGCAGACAGTACATATCGGTACGGCAAGCCAGTCTGACAAAGTATTCGGCCCAAGGATGCAAGATCATTCCAATTCGTTCATGTAATGGTGGTCGTCGGTGATACACAACCCCAGACGCCACTCCATCGGCACATCCCCATAGGTATACGACACGCGCTCGATGCGCAGCAGCGGCGTCTTCTCGGGGATACCCAGCAGCTTCGCGGTCTCTGCATCGGCGGCAACGGCCTTCAGGCGCTCCTCGGCGCGGATCATGCGGATCTTGAACTCGGTCTCGTACATGCTGTACATGGAACCGTTCTTTTCCTGCACCTTGGCCGCGGTGATGCCCTTGAACGTGTTCGAGGGGATGATGATGTGGTCGAGGATCACCGGGCGCCCCGAGAACGTCAGCAAACGCTTGATCTCGGTCACCGAGGTGCCGGACTTGAGGCGCAGCATCTTGGCGATCTCACCCTGCGCCTTGCCTTTGCTGCATTCCACCATCTGGTTCTCGAGCAACTCCTTCTTGCCGTCGATCGAGGTCAGGCGCAGGAAGCGCAGCTTGATGCCTTCTTCGTTATGGGTGGCGACGAACGTGCCCTTGCCCTGGCGACGGATCAGGATGTTCTCGGCGGCCAATTCGTCGATCGCCTTGCGGACTGTCCCCTGGCTCACCTTGAAACGCGCGGCCAGCTCATGCTCGCTCGGGATCGCTTCCCCTGGATGCCATTCCCCCGCGATCAGGCTCTGCGTCAGCAATACCTTGATCTGCTCATACAGCGGACGGAAGCTTGGTGGCGTGTATTGTTTGTTCATTCTTTCGCTCTCACATTTATGTCTTATATAAGATATAAGATATATTGACAGTGCTAAATGTCTCAGATACCGTGACGGCAAGTCAAGTACTTTTGAAATATTTTTTGCTCCCATCCACAACGAGACCATCGCAAGGCTGAACATGCAGAGAACCATGCTGAAATCCAAGCTGCACCGGGTGCAGGTCACCCAATCGGAACTGGGCTACGAGGGCTCGTGCGCCATCGACGAGACGTTGCTCAAGGCTGCGGACATTCAGGAGTACCAGCAGATCGAGATCTACAACGTGAACAACGGCGAGCGCTTCACCACTTACGCCATCCGCGCGCAGCGGGACTCTGGCACGATCTCGGTCAATGGGGCTGCGGCACGCAAGGCGGCGCCGGGCGACATCCTGATCATCGCGACCTATGGCGTCTACCAGGAGAACGAGCTTGCGGACTACCAGCCGCAGCTGGTGTATGTCGACCAGCGCAACCGCATCAAGCGCAAAGCGCATTGCATCCCGATGCAGGCCGCGTAGCGAACCATCACATATATATAGAGGATCAACATGCGATCGCCCCTGATCGCCGGAGGAGAACCATGAACGACACCGCACGCGACGCCGCTATCAATCAAGCCAACGATGCAGCTAGCGATCAACACATCTATGAGCCTAGCGACCAGACCCGAGCACAGGCAACCATCCCGGATATGGCTGCCTACTCAGCACTCTGCCAGTCAGCCGAGGCCGATTACGAAGGCTACTGGGGTGACCTGGGCCGCAAGCTGCTCGATTGGCACCGTCCGTTCACGCAGGTGCTCGACGAAACGAACGCGCCCTTCTATCGCTGGTTCGCCGACGGCCAACTCAACGTCTCTTACAATTGCCTCGACCGGCATTTGCAGGATAAGGGCGACAAGACCGCGATCATCTTCGAGGCTGACGACGGCAGCAGCCAGCGAGTGACGTATCGCGCCCTCTATCACCAGGTCTGCCGCTTCGCCAACGGCCTGAGATCGCTGGGGCTATCGACTGGCGACCGCGTCATCATTTACATGCCCATGGGCGTCGAAGCCGTGGTCGCGATGCAAGCCTGCGCTCGTCTCGGCATCATCCACTCCGTCGTGTTCGGCGGTTTCTCTTCCAAGAGTCTGGTCGAGCGTATCCACGATGCCGGCGCGCGCGCCGTCATCACCTGCGACGGACAATTCCGCGGCGGCAAGACGATGCCGCTCAAGCCGGCCGTCGATGAAGCCCTGCAGGATGCGGATTGCCATTCGGTCGAGAAGGTCGTCGTCTTCAAGCGCACGGGCGGCGAGGTCAGCTGGGATGCCAGCCGCGAGATCTGGTGGCATGACCTCATCGCCGGGCAACCCGACACCTGTGCGCCGGTCTGGGTCGATGCCGAGCACCCGCTATTTCTGCTCTACACCTCAGGCTCCACCGGCAAGCCCAAGGGCGTGCAGCATGCTTCCGCCGGCTACCTGCTGCATGCACTGAACACCATGCGCTGGACCTTCGACATCCAGGACAGCGACATCTTCTGGTGTACCGCCGATGTCGGCTGGATCACCGGTCACAGCTATGTCGCCTATGGACCGCTGGCCGCCGGGTGCACGCAAGTGGTGTTCGAGGGCGTACCCACCTACCCTGACGCATCGCGCTTCTGGCGCATGATCGCCAAGCACAAAGTCAGCATCTTCTACACCGCGCCGACTGCGATCCGTTCTCTGATCAAGGCCTCGGAAGCGGATCCCGAGGTCCATCCGCGAAGGTTCGACCTCGGCAGCTTGCGCCTGCTGGGTTCGGTCGGCGAGCCGATCAATCCGGCAGCGTGGCGCTGGTACTTCGAGCATGTCGGCGGCTCCCGCTGCCCTATCCTCGACACCTTCTGGCAGACCGAGACCGGCGGCCATGTCATCACGCCGCTGCCTGTCACTCCGTTGGTACCAGGGTCCTGCACACTGCCCTTCCCCGGCATCCAGGCGGCGGTAGTCGACGAGGCGGGCCAGGAAGTCGAATGGGGGACCGGCGGCTTCCTCGTCATCAAACGTCCCTGGCCGTCCATGATCCGCACCATCTGGAACGACGACGCCCGCTACCTGAAATCCTATTTCCCCGAGGATCTTGGCGGCAGACTCTACCTGGCCGGGGACGGCGCCATCCGAGATAAGGACACCGGCTACTTCACCATCATGGGGCGCATCGACGACGTGCTGAACGTCTCGGGACATCGCATGGGCACCATGGAGATCGAATCGGCACTGGTCGCCAACCCCCTGGTAGCGGAGGCCGCAGTGGTCGGCAAGCCCCACGATATCAAGGGCGAGGCGATCGTCGCCTATGTCGTGCTCAAGGGTGCACGGCCAGAGGGAGCGCAGGCGAAACAGGTGGTCGGCCAATTGCGCGAATGGGTGGGCAAGGAGATCGGCCCGATCGCCAAGCCGGACGATATCCGCTTCGGCGACAACCTGCCCAAGACACGCTCCGGCAAGATCATGCGCCGACTGTTACGCACCCTGGCCAAAGGCGAAGAGATCACCGCAGATGTCTCCACGCTCGAGAATCCGGCCATCCTCGAGCAGCTCAAGCAATCGCACTGAGCAGCCGGCCAAAAAGTAACAACGCGAGAATAACGCTGCGAAACAGGATAACCAGACCCATGTTTTCATTGAAATTTTCCAAGATTACTTTTATATCTTATATAAGACATAAGATATTTATTGACACTGTGGAAGCGCTGCCGATAGAATCGACTTCAATCGTTAACCAAGCCATGGGGCCAAGCTTGACAGGAACAACGCGACATCAGCGATTTGTGCAACTATATCGAGCTGATCAACACAAGGTTTACGCATGAACAATCATCTACGACCACGCCGCTCGATGCTCTACGTGCCGGGCTGCAACACACGCTACCTGAACAAGGCCCGTTCCTTGCGCGTGGATTCCGTCATCCTCGACCTGGGGGACCCGATCCTGGTGGAAGCCAAGGAGCAGTCGCGGCTCAATGTCGTCGAAGCGGTGAAGCAAGGCGGCTACGGCAAGCGTGAGGTGGTCATCCGCGTCAACGATTTCGACTCGCCCTGGGGGCCGGACGATATCAAGGCGGTAGCCAATATCGGCGCCGACGCTATCCTCTTCCCCAACATCGAATCGCGTGAAGATGTCCTGAAGGCGCTGGACGCGCTGGATGCCGCAGGCGGCAAGGATGTACCGATCATGGTCATGATCGAGAGCCCGATCGCCGTACTCAACGCCAAGGAGATCGCCGCCGCGTCCGACCGCATCATCTGTATGGTGGTCGCGACCTCGGACCTCATGTCGCAGCTGCGCGCGCGCAAGACGCACGAGCGTATCGCCCTCATCACCAGCCTGTCATTGGTGATCCTGGCGGCACGCGCCTACGGCCGCGCCGTGATCGACGGCATCACCAACGACCTCAACGACATGCAGACCTTCGAGTATTCCTGCCGCCTGGGTCGCGACCTCGGCTTCGACGGCAAATCGCTGGTGCACCCGTCGCAACTGGATTACAGCAACGACGCGTACACCCCTCGCCCGACGGAGATCAAGCATGCGCAGACCATCATCGAGGCCCTGGCCGCCGCCAACGCAGCGGGCCGCGGCACGGTCGTCGTCGACGGCAAGCTGGTGGAACACCATCATGTGGCCGCCGCCCAGCAACTGCTGGACCTTAGCGCCATGATCGCCACCCTGGAAGAAGGATTCGAATGATGAGCGGCACCAGCGGCAACTACTTTGAACATTTCAAGCTCGGGCAGGTGATCCATCACGCCACGCCGCGCACCATCACCGACGGTGAGTGCGCGCTCTATATCGCCCTCACCGGGGCGCGTCAGCCCATGCATTGCGCCACGCCGGTGGCTCAGTCGCTGGGTTACCGCGAGAAGCCGGTGGACGACCTGCTCGCGTTCCATATCGCGTTCGCCAAGACCGTTCCCGACATCTCGGTCAATGCCGTGGCCAACCTCGGGTATGCCGACGTGCGTTTCCTGCGCCCGGTGTATGTCGGCGATACGCTGAACACCATCTCCACCGTCATCGGCCTCAAGCAGAATTCCAACGGCCAGGCCGGTGTGGTCTATGTGCGTTCCGAGAGCCGCAACCAGCACAGCGAAGTGGTGTTGAGCTGGGTGCGCTGGGTGATGGTGCACAAGCATGATCTCGACGCGCCGGCGCCAGAGACCGTGATCCCGACACTGCCTGACGTGGTCAGCCCCAAGCAGCTCGCCATTCCACGCTTCCTGCAACCGACGCAGCTATCGTCCCACACGACGGGGAGCGCACGCCTATGGGATGACTACCGGGTCGGCGAGCGCATCGATCACCCTGCGGGCATGACGGTGGACGACAGCGACCACACCCTGGCGACCAAGCTCTACCAGAACAACGCACGCCTGCATTTCGACGATCTCATGATGCAGGATTCGGCGTTCGGCCGACGCCTCATGTTCGGTGGCCATGTCATCTCGGTCTGCCGCGCCCTGAGCTACGACGGGCTGGAGAACGGGCTCAGCATCGTCGCCATCAACGGCGGCACGCATTGCCATCCGAGTTTCGGCGGCGATACCTTCTACGCGGTGACGGAAGTGCTGGAGAAGTGGGAACTGCAACAGCACCACCTCGGCGCCTTGCGTCTGCGCCTGCTCGGCCTGAAGAACCTGCACGGTTCGGCACTGGCCGACGCCAAGGTCGATGACAACGGCAAATCGGCCTACCACCCGAACGTCGTGCTCGATCTCGATTACACCATATTGATGCCTCGCAGATAGGAAGAACCATGTCAGTCCATCCCAACGAAGCCCTGTTCGCCGGCGAGAAGCCGTTCCCGGTGATCCCCTCCTGCGAGCATTTCGCCGGTAGCGAAAAGCTCATCCTGAAAGCCTTGTCGCTGCAGGATACGCTCGGGCCGATCTTCGACATCACATGCGACTGCGAGGACGGCGCTGCGTCAGGCCAGGAACGTGAGCACGCCGAGATGATCGTGCGCGTGCTGACATCGGACGCCAACAAGCACAAGATGGCCGGCGCACGCATCCACGACTACACGCATCCCGCCTGGAAACAGGATGTCGATATCCTGGTGGGCGGTGCCGGTGCGGTACTGAGCTACATCACCATCCCGAAATGTACGCGCGCCGCGCAGGCCGCGGAAATGATCGCCTACATCCAGAAGATCGCGACCTTCCACGGCGTCACACGTCAGATTCCGGTGCATGTGCTGATCGAGACCCATGGTGCCCTGCATGAGGTGTACGAGATCGCCGCCCTGCCCTGGCTGCAGGTACTCGATTTCGGTCTCATGGATTTCGTCAGTGGCCATCACGGCGCGATCCCGGCAAGCGCCATGCGCAGCCCTGGGCAATTCGAGCATCGCCTGCTGGCACGCGCCAAGGCCGATGTCGTCGCCGCCGCACTGGCCCACGGCGTCGTCCCAGCCCATAACGTCACGCTCGACCTGAAGAATACAGAGACTACTTACAGCGACGCCAGCCGTGCGCGCAACGAGTTCGGTTTCATGCGCATGTGGAGCATCTACCCGACCCAGATCGAAGCCATCGTCAGCGCCATGCGCCCCGATTACAGCGAGGTCGAGGACGCCGCCAATATCCTGCTCGCCGCACAGCAGGCCGAGTGGGGGCCGATCCAGTACGCCGGCGAGTTACATGACCGCGCGACCTACCGGTATTTCTGGGAAGTCCTGCAAAAGGCGAAGGTGACCGGCGTCGGTATCCCCCAGAACGCGACACAGGCGTTTTTCGCTTAACGGCCACGCTTAAAGGATCCCTATGAGTCAGCTTCATTCCGCCGGCGCCCGTTTCCGCGCAGCCCTTGCCGCAGAGAAACCACTTCAGATCATCGGCGCCATCAACGCCTACCATGCGCGCCTGGCGACGCAGACCGGCTACAAGGCCATCTACCTCTCCGGTGGCGGTGTGGCTGCAGGCTCGCTCGGCTTGCCCGATCTCGGCATCTCGACGCTGGAAGACGTCTTGATCGATGTGCGCCGCATCACCGATAACGTCGATACGCCGCTGCTGGTCGATATCGATACCGGCTTCGGCGGCGCCTTCAACATCGCGCGCACCATCAAGGCCATGTCCAAGGCAGGCGCGGCGGCCGTGCATATCGAAGACCAGGTGCAAGCCAAGCGTTGCGGCCATCGCCCGAACAAGGCCATCGTCAGCCAGATCGAGATGGTCGACCGCATCAAGGCCGCGGTGGATGCCAAGACCGACCCGGATTTCGTCATCATGGCGCGCACCGACGCGCTGGCCGTCGAAGGCCTTCAGTCGGCCATCGACCGCGCTTGTGCGTGCGTCGAGGCCGGGGCTGACATGATCTTCCCGGAAGCCATCACCAGCCTACAGATGTACAAACAATTCGCCGAGGCGGTAAAAGTACCGGTGCTGGCCAACATCACCGAGTTCGGTTCGACGCCGCTGTTCACCGTGCAGGAGTTGGCGAGCGTCAACGTCGGCATGGTGCTGTATCCGCTGTCGGCGTTCCGCGCCATGAATGCCGCTGCCCTCAAGGTCTACCAGGCCGTGCGCCGCGACGGCACGCAAAAGAACGTGGTCGACACCATGCAGACGCGCATGGATCTCTACAAGTATCTGGATTACCACGCTTACGAAGAGAAGCTGGACCAGCTGTTCGCGAGCCAGCAAAGTACGGAGGAGTAAGGCATGAACGCAGTCGTTGAACCCAAACGCAAGAAGGGCGTCGCCCTGGCCGGTGTCGCCGCCGGCACCACCGCCATCTGCACTGTCGGCCATAGCGGCAACGACCTGCACTATCGCGGCTATGACATCCTGGAACTGGCTAGGCACGCCACCTTCGAGGAAGTCGCCTACCTGTTGATCCATGGCGAGTTACCCAACCAGCGACAACTGGCGGACTATCACAAGAAACTCAAGCAGTTGCGCGCGCTACCGGATGCCCTGAAGAAAGTGCTGGAACAGATCCCGGCCTCCGCCCACCCGATGGACGTGATGCGGACCGGCTGCGCCATGCTCGGCACGCTGGAACC
>CBFGLF010000073.1:0-9249 GCA_965649545.1 uncultured Methylotenera sp. | reverse complement strand
TCACTCCCGAGGGCTGCTACATCCTCGAGCTGTCCAACACCGCCGAGGATGACGCGGTCTCGATCGCCCGGGCGCGCGTCTTACCAGGAGTATCCACGCGCTGGCACAAGGTCGTCGGCACCGCCGAGCGCTATGTCATCCTCGAAGGTCAGGGCCTGGTCGAAGTCGAGGGTATCGGTGCGCAATCTGTGGCGGTAGGCGATGTCGTCATCATCCCTGCGGATCGCCCGCAACGCATCACCAACACCGGATCGTCAGAGCTGGTGTTCCTCGCCATCTGCACCCCGCGCTTCCTGCAGGGAAACTACCTGGATATCGAACACGAGTTCGCCTAGGTCCATCGTCTGCGCCAGCAATGGCGGCAGCGATGCCTGCGAAGATCGCGCTTCCCCCGGAAAACCCCTATCATCGCGCTATGAAACCCCCAAAACGACTCGAACCCCTCATCGAAGACGGCCTGATCGATGACGTCAGCCGCCAGCTCATGAGCGGCAAGGAAGCCACGGTGTATGTCGTGCGCTGCGGCGATGAAGTACGCTGTGCCAAGGTCTACAAGGAGGCCAACAAGCGCAGTTTCCGCCAGAGCGTGGATTACACAGAGGGCCGCAAGACCAAAAGTAGCCGCCAGGCGCGTGCCATGCAAAAAGGCTCCAAGTATGGCCGGCAGGCCCAGGAAGAAGCCTGGCAGAGCGCCGAGGTCGATGCGCTGTATCGGCTGGCGTCAGCTGGCGTTCGCGTGCCCAAGCCCTATAACTTCTACGAAGGCGTCCTGCTGATGGAGCTGGTCACGGATGCAGCCGGTCATGCCGCGCCACGCCTCAACGATGTCGAGTTCAGCGCCGAGGAAGCGCGCCGGCATCACGCGACCCTACTGGGCGAAGTCGTACGCATGCTCTGCGCCGGCATCATCCACGGCGATCTGTCGGAATTCAATATCCTGATGAGCAGCGATGGGCCCGTGATCATCGACCTGCCACAAGCGGTGGATGCCGCCGGCAACAATCACGCACAAAGCATGCTGCAACGCGACGTGGATAACCTCAGCGGGTATTTCGGGCGTTTCGCGCCAGAGCTGCTCGCCACGCAGTACGGCAAGGAGATCTGGTCCCTGTATGCCCATGGCGACCTGACGCCCGACACTCCACTGACGGGCCGATTCACCGAAAGCAACACACCAGTCGACCTCAAGACCGTGATGCGGGTCATCGATGACGTGAAGAAGGAAGAAGAGGCGCGTATCCGACGTCTCGCCGAGTTGGGTAGTGACGGCTCGCGCTGACCCTGCGTTACAACAAGCCCCGTTCCGCGAATGACAGGCTGGAATTCCCCGCCACCACGATGTGGTCGAGGGTGCGGATATCCACCAGCGCTAGCGCCTGCTTCAAGGCCTCCGTGAGCATCTCGTCTGCCCGACTTTGCTGCGCGACGCCCGAGGGGTGGTTGTGGGCCAAGATCACCGAGGCGGCATTGTGATGCAAGGCGCGCTTGACCACCTCGCGCGGATACACGCTGGTCTGTGTGAGGGTGCCGCTGAACAACTCCTCCTGCGCGACGACCCGGTTCTGTGCATCGAGGAACAACACCATGAAGACCTCGCGCTTGAGTCCGCCGAGCCTCAGGCATAAGTAATCCCTCACTTGCCTGGGCGAACTCAGGGCATCGGTGTCCTGCATCTCTTCCAGCAATGCGCGCCGGCTCATCTCGAAAATGGCCTGCAGCTGCACATACTTGCTGGGGCCCATGCCATGGACCCCGCAGATCATGGCCTCGCTGGCTGCGAATATCCCGTTCAGGCTGCCGAAGCGCTGCAACAGGTCACGCGCCAGATCGACCGCGCTCTTGCCGGCGACACCGACCCGCAGGAAGATCGCCAGTAGTTCGGCGTCCGATAACGTCGCCACGCCTTGCCGCATCAATTTCTCTCTGGGCCGCTCCCCCGCAGGCCAATCGGTAATCGCCACACCTCACCCTTTCATATAAAATTGAATCTATTGAGGATTTTCCGGATTATGGCTTACACCCCCATTAAAAAACTGCTATTAGGTATCACAGGTGGCATCGCCGCGTATAAAACGGCAGAGCTGGTCAGGCTGTTGGTCAAGCAAGGCATCGACGTGCAAGTCGTCATGACCAAGTCCGCCTGCCAGTTCATCACGCCAGTCACCATGCAGGCCTTGTCCGGTAAGCGGGTATTCACTGACATGTGGGATGCCAGTATCGACAACGGGATGCCGCATATCGAACTATCGCGGCAGGCTGACGCCATCCTGATCGCACCGGCCAGCGCCGATTTCATGGCCAAGCTCGTGCATGGCGGCGCAGACGACCTGTTATCCACGCTCTGTCTGGCACGCGAATGTCCGCTCATGGTGGCGCCGGCGATGAACCGCCAGATGTGGGAGAACCCCGCGACGCAACGCAACGTCGCGCAACTCGAAGAGGATGGTGTGTTCATCCTTGGGCCCGATCGTGGCGAACAAGCCTGTGGCGAGACCGGCATGGGTCGGATGCTAGAACCCGAACAGTTGCTGACGATGCTGGATACCGCGACCACACCTAAACTGCTTGCCGGGAAAAAAATATTGATCACGGCTGGCCCCACCATGGAAATGATCGACCCGGTACGCGCCATCACTAATATCAGTTCCGGCAAGATGGGATACAGCATCGCACAGGCCGCATGGGCGATGGGCGCAAAGGTGACACTGGTCTCCGGGCCGACGTCTTTGACCCCGCCCGCCGACGTGGAAACGGTCCAAGTCGTCAGCGCCGGCGAGATGCACGATGCCGTCATGGCGCGTGTCCCGTTACAGGATATCTTCATCAGTGTCGCTGCGGTCGCGGATTACAAACCGGCGGACACCAGCACGCGCAAACTCAAGAAGAGTGAGCATACGCTTACGCTCGAACTTTCACCGAACATAGATATCCTGGCCAAGGTAGCAGCACTGGACCATGGTCCTTTCTGCGTCGGCTTCGCGGCTGAGAGCGAGCAACTGATCGAATACGCCAGCCAGAAACGGCTCCGCAAGCAACTACCGCTGATCATCGCCAATCTGGTCGACGAAAGCATGGGAAAAGCGGATGCGACACTGACGCTGATCGATGACCGCGGCAACCATCCTTTACCGCAAGCGAGCAAAACCGTGCAGGCGCACCTGCTCCTGCAACATGTCGCCGGCATGCTGAAGAATCCCGATCCTCACTGAAAGAACCTTATGCGCCTCAACGTTGACCTGAAGATCCTCGACGCACGTTTGCACAATATGATGCCGGCCTATGCCACCCCGGGTTCCGCCGGGCTGGATCTGCGCGCCTGCATCGAACATACCCAGACGCTGCACCCGGGCGAGACCACCATGATCCCGACGGGCATGGCCATCCATCTCAACGATCCGGGCTATGCCGCCATGATCCTGCCGCGCTCCGGACTGGGTCACAAGCACGGCATCGTGCTCGGCAATCTGGTAGGGCTCATCGACTCCGATTACCAGGGCCAACTATTGGTCTCCTGCTGGAACCGTGGCAAGGAGTCCTTCATCCTCAATCCGCTGGAGCGTATCGCCCAACTGGTGATCGTGCCGGTCGTGCAGGCCAGCTTCAACGTGGTGGATGAATTCGCCGCCAGCGAACGCGGTGAAGGCGGCTTCGGCAGCACGGGGAAACATTAAACAAATCATGATTTGACTTGAAAAGGCTCGCATTTTCATGGTATAAATGCGGTCTTTTCGAATTTCGGAGTCCGCCATGGCACGCGTATGTCAGGTAACCGGCAAAAAGCCGATGGTTGGGAATAACGTATCCCACGCTAATAACAAGACCAAGCGTCGTTTCCTGCCCAATTTGCAGAATCGCAAATTCTGGGTAGAGAGCGAGAACCGCTGGGTCAGCTTGCGTATCACTAACGCCGCACTGCGCACGATCGACAAGAATGGCATCGATGCCGTTCTGGCTGACTTGCGTGCCGCTGGCGAGAAGATCTAAGGAATAACGATCATGCGTGAAAAAATCAAACTCGAGTCCAGCGCCGGTACCGGTCACTTCTACACCACGACCAAGAACAAGCGCACCATGCCTGAGAAGATGGAGATCAAGAAGTTCGATCCAGTCGCTCGTAAGCATGTGATGTACAAGGAAACCAAGCTCAAATAATTCGAGCTAGGTATTCGTAAAAAAGCCCGCATATGCGGGCTTTTTTATTTCAGTCACTGGGCTAGATCCACCGATCTGATGGGATGAAGTGCATGGTGAGCTGAGTACCCCCAACGCAGCCATCGCCCGCACCTGCGATGACCTATGCCATGCGGTAGCATCTAAGCCGGTACGAAAACTCTTGCAACGCCTGGATGCCACTCGTTTCGGCGCGGTGACACCAATCTTCCAGACTTTTGAGTAGCTGCTCCTGCGTTTCTGCCGAACGCGCCCAGATCGCACTCAGTTCCTGCTTCAACTGGTATAGGGTTTGCAATCTTGTACTGTGTTGCAAGGCGAGGTGCAAGGCCTGTTTCTCCTGGTCGTGCAGGTGGGCCGCATCCAGATGCAACCAGTGACGGATACGATCGAGGGTGGCCGATTCATGGCCGTGTTGCTGGTAAGCCAAACGGATCTTGTCGATCTCTTCCTTGTAGGTCCTTTTCAGCATCGCACCGTATTTACCCATGACATCGAAACGATGGGTGATGACTGCCTGCAGGGTATCCAGGTCGCATCTTGTCTTGGCCCAGTCGAAGCGGATCCGGGGGGCGACCTTCTTGACCTTGGCCAAGCCCACCGCTTGCATGGAACGGATGTAGAGCCAACCGATATCGAACTCATACCACTTGCTGGAAAGCCTTGCGGAACTGGCATAGGAATGGTGGTTGTTGTGCAACTCCTCACCACCGATGAGAATGCCCCACGGCAGAATATTGGTGCTCGCGTCATCCGCAGCATAATTGCGATATCCCCAGTAGTGGCCGATGCCGTTGATGATGCCGGCGGCCGTGATCGGGATCCAGGCCATCTGCACCGCCCAGATCGTCAAGCCAAGGGGCCCGAACAAACCGACGTCGATCGCCATCATGAGGTAGATCCCCGCGGCGCTGTGCTTGGTATAGACGTGGCGCTCCAGCCAGTCGTCCGGCGTACCACTGCCAAATTTATCCAGGGTCTCCTGGTTCTTGGCTTCGGCGCGATATAACTCGCTACCCTCGCGCAAGACCTTGGTGATCCCCAGTACTTGCGGGCTATGCGGGTCGTATACCGTCTCACAGCGCGCGTGATGTTTGCGATGGATGGCCGCCCATTCCTTGGTGACCATGCCGGTCGTCATCCAAAGCCAGAACCGGAAGAAATGACTCACCAGCGGGTGTAGATCCAGCGCGCGATGCGCCTGGCAACGATGCAGATAGATCGTCACCGCTGCGATCGTGATGTGGGTCAGTCCTAACGCCACCAGCACATAGCCCCACCAAGGCAATTCTATCCACCACAATTCCATCACTACTCCATCTTGTCCGTTTGATTCAATCTATACCTTTTACCGGCTCGTCGCTAGTCTTGGTATGTACGGTTCCCAATATCCGGATCTCGCGCTGTGGGTAGGGGATGGATATGCCGTTGGCCTGGAAGGCTTCCCAGATATCGAGGTAGATCGCCGATCTTAGGGTCGCGGAGCCTTCTTCCGGATCTGGGATCCAGATATTCAGGCTGAGGTCGATGCCGCTCTCGCCAAACGCTTCGATACGTGGCTCTGGCTTGGGTTCGACCAGCACCCGGGGCTGCCTGTCCGCCGCTTCGCACATGAGCTGCATCGCCAGCTTCAGCGGACTCTCGTAACTGACCTGGACGAATAGCTGCACGCGGGCCTTGTGCTCCGCCAGGGAATGGTTGATGACCGGGTTGGTGATGAGGTTTTCGTTGGGGATGATCACTTGCGTGCCATCGAGCTTACGCAACACCATGTAACGTGAGCGCAGATCGTCGATGACGCCGTAATGATTGTCGATGGTGATCACATCCCCGATCTGCATCGACTTGTCGGTGAGGATGATGAAACCGCTGACATAGTTGCTGGCGATCTTCTGCAAGCCGAAGCCAAGACCCACACCCAGCGCACCACCGAACACCGATAACAAGGTGATATCCAGGCCGACTGCCGAGAGGGCCATCAAGATCGCGATAAAAGACAGCGCGATGCGTACCAGCTTGCTCAGTACCACACGCATGTTGATACCCAGCTGCTCCGATCGCATCAACTTGTTCTCGAGGATGCGGCTGAACCACAGGGCGACGAACAGGGTCACGAGGATGGTCAACAGCGCCTGGAATATCTGCAACAGATTGACGGGGCTCTTGCCGATCTTGAAGCTGACGTCCTCCAGCACCAACACGAGCTGCGGCAACAATCCGCTCAGATGCAAGGCCAGCATCAGCCAGACAGTGGTGGAGATCGCACTTTCCATGGTCTTGAGCCAGCCGCCGGGCGCGAAGATGAAGCGCACGCCGTAGACCGCCAACCGGATCACCGCCATGGCAGCCAGCAGGATCACCGCGAGCTTGAGCATACTCGTGTGGTGCCAATACGAAAGGACCAGCTTGCCGATGTAGACGAATAGCAGCGACGAGAGTGGGAACAGGACCCGGTTGATGCCGCCGATGGCGACTTTCCAGGTCTCCGGCGCACGACGCATGACATAGGCCCGTAAGAGGCCGTTAACGGACCAGGCCAGTAACAGGCTGGCGATGATGATGCCCAGTTGCCAGGCGAATGCCGGGGTAGCCAGATCGGCCATGAATTCTTGCCAGATCAGTTGCATTTCAGAGTTCATAACAGGAAGATCGTCGCTAAACCAAGGAAGATAAAGAAACCGCCACTGTCCGTCATGGCCGTGATGAGCACACTGGAACCGACGGCAGGGTCACGGCCCGAGCGATTCATCAACAAGGGGATGAGCACACCCATCACCGCGGATAGCAAGAGATTCAAGGTCATGGCACTCATCATTACGACACCGAGGGCAAAATTATCGTAGAGCCAGTAAGCGATCAGCCCGAGGACACTCCCCCAGATCAGGCCGTTCATCAGACTCACGCCCAGTTCTTTCATCAGCAGGGATTTCATGTTGTGGGTGGATATCTGGCCTAAGGCAAGGCCCCGCACGATCATGGTGATGGTCTGGTTACCAGAGTTGCCGCCGATACCGGCGACGATGGGCATCAATGCGGCCAATGCCACGATCTTCTCGATCGAGCCCTCGAACAAACCAATCACGCGGGATGCCACCAGTGCCGTGATCAGGTTGATGGCTAGCCAGGACCAACGGTTCTGCACCGACTTCCAGACGGAGGAGAACAGATCCTCCTCCTCACGCAGACCAGCCATCGACAGCATATCGCTCTCGGCCTCGTCCCGGATGAAGTCCATGACCGCATCCACGGTGATACGGCCGACCAGCTTGTTGTTCTCGTCGACCACGGGAGCAGTCACCAGGTCATAACGCTCAAAGGCCTTGGCGGCCTCGTCTGCCTTGTCCTCCGGATGGAAGACCACGGCATCGGCCGCCATGATCTCGGCAACCCCAAGGTCGAGATCGCTGACGACCAGGCGCTTCAAAGGCAGTACGCCGCGCAGGATGTCATGTCGATCGACCACGAAGAGTTTATCGGTGTGATCTGGCAAGCTGCCGATACGGCGCAGATAACGTAATGCGACTTCCAGCGTGATGTCTTCGCGGATGGTGACGATATCGAAGTCCATGAGGGCCCCGACGGCATCCTCAGGGTAGGCCAGAGCCGATTGCAGACGTTCGCGGTTCTGGATATCCAGGCTGTCCAGCAGGTCCTGCAACACGTCTTTCGGCAAGTCTGGCGCGAGGTCAGCCAGTTCGTCGGTATCGAGTTGCTCGGCCGCGGCCAGCAATTCGTCCGAATCCATGTCGGCGATCAGGGTCTGGCGGACGGCATCCGACACCTCCAGCAGGATCTCGCCGTCGCGTTCGGCCTTGACCATGTCCCACACGTCGAGACGTTGCTCGAGTGGTAATGCCTCGAGGATATAGGCGACGTCCGCGGGGTGCAGCGCATCGAGCTTTTTGTGCAGCTCGGCCAGATTCTGCTTATGGACGAGGGATTCGACGAGTTCGTGCTTCGGCATATCCTGCTTGTGCACAAGCCCCTCCACCAGCCGGTGCTTGTTCAGCAGGGTGATGACCTGTTGCAGGCTCTCTTGTAAGCTTTCTTTTGATTCTTGAATTTCAGCCATTCGTCAGCCCACAGAGAATTGAGTAAACTTGTTCTGGATTCAGCGTTTGCAACAACCGTTATTATGGTGGTTTTTAGGCTGGACGAAAACGTCAACGACCAATTTAGTTAAGTCGACCTACGTATCAAAGGACCTGTTAGATTGGCCATTCCACTGACACTTTACAGCACATCGGCCTGCCACCTCTGTGAACATGCCGCGAGCATGCTCGACACCCTGCCGCAGGGAATCGCCAGTTACCGGGAATTCGAGATCAGCGATGACGATACCCTGCTTGAGCGATACGGCCTGACTATCCCCGTCGTGAAACGCGAAGATACCGGCAGTGAACTTCCCTGGCCGTTCGATGAAGTACAGTTGCTGCAATTCCTGCGCTAACGCTGCATATATCACCTAGTATCCAGACAATAAAAAAGCCGGTCATTGACCGGCTTTTTCGATGCGACCCGCTGATTACTCGGCGACCACTTCAGCTTCGGTAGCCAGGTCTGGACGATCCACCAATTCAACCAGGGCCATCGGTGCATTGTCACCAACGCGGAAACCACATTTCAGGATACGCAAGTAACCGCCATTACGTGCCTGATAGCGTGGGCCCAGTTCGTTGAACAGCTTGCCGACGATGTCACGGTCACGCAGACGGCTGAATGCGAGGCGGCGATTCGCCAGCGTTGCGTTCTTGCCCAAGGTGATCAAGGGTTCAGCCACACGACGCAGTTCCTTTGCCTTAGGCAGGGTGGTCTTGATGATCTCGTGACGCAGCAGAGAAGTTGCCATATTGCGCAACATCGCTTGGCGATGGCTGCTGGTACGGTTTAATTTACGATTGCTATTGCGATGACGCATAGTGATACCCTCACACCTTTGCAGGAATACTTATTAATTTACTTTTTCCAGACCAGCTGGCGGCCAGTTTTCCAGTTTCATGCCCAGAGTCAGGCCCTTGGAAGCCAACACATCCTTGATCTCGTTCAGAGACTTACGGCCCAGGTTAGGTGCCTTCAGCA
>CBFGLF010000072.1:0-9344 GCA_965649545.1 uncultured Methylotenera sp. | reverse complement strand
GAATGGGGCAAGGACGGTACCGACGGCAAACTCTACATCCTGCAAGCCCGCCCTGAGACGGTGAAGTCTCAGGAGAAGGCCGGCAGCGCGATCGAGAAGTTCCAGCTCAAGGGCAAAGGCCAGGCCATCGTCACGGGCCGTGCCGTGACGCAGAAGATCGGCGTCGGCCCGGTGCGTATCGTCAAACATGCGTCCGAGATGAACACCGTCCAGCCTGGCGACATCCTGGTGGCCGACATGACCGACCCGAACTGGGAACCGGTCATGAAGCGCGCCTCGGCGCTCGTCACCAACCGTGGTGGCCGCACCTGCCATGCAGCGATCATCGCGCGTGAGCTGGGCATCCCGGCCATCGTCGGTAGCGGCAACGCGACCGAAGTCCTGACCGAAGGCACGGTCGTCACCGTATCCTGTGCCGAAGGCGAGACCGGGTACGTCTACGAAGGCGCCCTGGAATATACCGTCACCAAGGAAGCCGAAGCCGAGCTGACCAAGCCGCCCGTCAAGATCATGATGAACGTCGGCAACCCGGATATGGCCTTCAATTTCGCCCAGATTCCGAATGACGGCGTCGGCCTCGCCCGCCTCGAGTTCGTCATCAACAATATGATCGGTATCCACCCGAAAGCCATCCTCAACGCCAGTCGCCTGCCGGCGGCCATGCAGCAGGAAGTCAAGACCCGCTCTGCAGGTTACGCCAACCCTCGCCAGTTCTACATCGACAAGCTGGCTGAAGGCGTCGCGACCATCGGTGCGGCATTCTGGCCGAAGCCAGTGATCGCCCGCATGTCGGATTTCAAGTCGAACGAATATCGCAAGCTGCTCGGTGGCGAGATCTACGAACCGGAAGAAGAGAACCCGATGCTGGGTTTCCGTGGCGCCGCCCGTTACATCGCTGAAGATTTCCGCGACTGTTTCGAGATGGAATGCCTGGCCATGCTCAAGGTACGTAACGAAATCGGTCTGACCAACGTCGAACTCATGATCCCGTTCGTCCGTACGCTGGAAGAAGCGCGCGCCGTGATCGATATCCTGGCAAGTTACGGCCTCAAGCGTGGCGAGAACGGCCTGCGCCTGATCATGATGTGCGAGATCCCTTCCAATGCCCTGCTGGCTGAAGACTTCCTCGAATACTTCGACGGCTTCTCCATCGGCTCTAACGACCTCACGCAATTGTCGCTGGGCATGGACCGCGACTCCGGCCTGATGGCACACGGCTTCGACGAACGTGATCCGGCGGTGAAAGTCCTGCTCAATATGGCCATCAGTACCGCCAACGCCAAGAACAAGTATGTCGGCATCTGCGGCCAAGGCCCGTCCGACCATCCTGACTTCGCCGAATGGCTGGTCAAGGCCGGCATCCAGTCGGTTTCGCTCAATCCTGACACGGTGATCAAGACCTGGCAGCGCCTGACTAAAAAGAGCTGATTGATTCAGCGAGAGGGTTTTGATGCACCAGCGCACGGTCTTTTTCATCTCTGACGGCACAGGCCTGACCGCGCAAGCGCTCGGTCAGCTGCTGGCGCACTTCCCCGACACGGCCTTTCGCCAGATCCGCCTGCCGTTCACCAACACCTTGCGCCAGGTGCTGGAGGCCATGGCCCGTATCGATATGGCTCGGGCCGAGGACAACGTGCAGCCCATCGTCGTCATGTCGCTAGGCAATGTCGAACATCGCACGATGATCAAGCAATGCAGCGCCTACTACATCGACCTCTTCGAATCCTTCATCAACCCCCTTGGCGTCGAACTAGGCGAGACTCCATTGACCGGCTCCGGCATCGCCCACAGCATCCAGGGGCAGAATTATTCGGAGCGAATGGAAGCCATCAACTTCACGCTCGGCCATGACGACGGCATGACCGAAGAAGGCCTGGAGGAAGCGCAGGTCATCCTCATCGGCGTATCCCGTTGCGGCAAGACCCCGACCAGTCTCTACATGGCCATGCAGTTCGGCATCAAGGCCGCCAATTACCCGCTCATCCCGGAAGACCTGGAACGTGGCCATATCCCGGCCGTGCTCGAGAATTTCCCGCACAAGCTGTTCGGCATGACCATCAAGCCGGAACGCCTGCATTCCGTGCGTAGCGAGCGTCGCCCCAACAGTTTCTACGCTTCGCTGGACAACTGTCGCAACGAAGTGCGGATGGCTGAGGAGATGATGCGTAATAGCGGCGTCCGCTGGGTCGATTCGACCAGCCGATCGATCGAGGAATTGTCGACCACCATCCTGCAGGAACTGCAGCTCTCGAACTAAGCCGGTCTGTTGCCTCAAGCGTTTTTCCTTAACACCCTGAAGTCGAAGCACCCGCTTGGGTGTTAAAATGTCGTCATGAATACACCCGCTGAAACGCTGACCGCCGTTACCTGCCCCGCTTGCGGTCTGCTGTGCGATGACCTCTCGGTCGCCGCGCAGGATGGACGACTCCAAGTCACCGACAAGGGCTGCGCCAAGAGCCGTGCTTTCTTCGAACAAGCCCCTGCCGAATCCACACCGCGCATCCATGGCGAGACCACGACCCTGGACCTTGCGGTCGCCAAGGCGACCGAGCTAATCGCCCAAGCCAGACATCCGCTGATCGGCGGCCTCGCCACCGATATCAAGGGTATGCGCGCGGTCATGGATCTTGCCGGCACGGCAGGGGCCACCCTGGACCACATGAACGGTTACAGCTCGATGCGCAACCTGCTGGTGCTACAGAACTCCGGCTGGCAGACCACCACGCTGACCGAAGTGCGCAACCGGGTCGACCTGCTGGTCATCATCGGTACCGATATCGTCAGCAGCTTCCCCCGTTTCTTCGAACGCATGGTGTGGAACCAGGAGACCCTGTTCGGCCAGGATACCGGCACGCGTGAAGTCGTCTATCTCGGCGGACGCGATCTCGATACCAGCGCAGGCGTCTCGCCTTCCGGCAAGCGCCCTGAAACGCTGCCCTGCGATCTCGATCGCCTGCCAGAGGTATTGGCGGCACTGCGCGCCATCGCAGCCGGCAAGACACTTGTCGCGACGGAGGTCGCAGGCATCCCGACCGCGTCCCTGAATCAGCTCGCGGAGCGTCTCAAAGCCGCGAAATATGGCGTCATCGCCTGGTCGGCGACGGCACTGGATTTCCCGCATGCGGAGCTAGCCATCCAGAACATCACTGGGCTTGTCGCAGACATCAACAAGACCACCCGCTGCTCCGGCCTGCCCTTGAGCGGCAACGAAGGTGATGTCGGCGCCTACAACACCAGCGCCTGGATCAGCGGTTATCCGCTGCGCAGCTCGTACCGCCGCGACCATCCGGATTACGACCCGTACCATTACGACACTAAACGGCTGCTGAGCGAGGGCGAGGCCGATGTGCTCGTCTGGATCAATAGCTACAGCCCCACGCGCTTGCCGCCGGACAACACCGTACCGCAGATCGTCATCGGGCATCCCGCGACCCGGTTCGCCAAGGAGCCCGCCGTGTTCATCCCCGTCGCGACGCCTGGAATCGAGATCAAGGGGATCCAGTTCCGCAGCGATAGCTCAGTCTCGTTGCCGCTTCAGCAGTTACGCCAGACCCCCCTGCCCTCGTTGGCCGCGGTCCTGGCAGCCATAGAATCAGGATTGCAATAAATGCTCATCAAACTCACCGGCGGCACCGTCTACGACCCTGCCCATCAGGTCGATGGCAAGGTCATGGACCTCTATGTACGCGATGGACGCATCATCGAAAGACCCCGTGATGGCGAGAAGGTCGACCAGGAATATGACCTGCGCGGCAAGGTCGTCATGTCCGGCGCCATCGACATGCACACCCACATCGGCGGCGGCAAGGTCAACATCGCCCGCACCATGCTGCCGGAAGATCACCGCGCCGATCCGGCCATCCACACCGAATTCTGTCGTGCCGGCTGCGGCCACGCCGCACCGTCTACGCTGACCACGGGATACCGGTATGCCGAGATGGGCTATACCGCCGGATTCGAACCGGCGATGATGGCGGTGAATGCGCGCCAGACCCACCTCGAGATGGGCGATACGCCCATCATCGACAAGGGCGGCTACGCCATGATCGGCAGCGATGATTACTTCCTGCGCATGCTGGCCGCCAAGCAGGACCAGAATGCCATCAACGACTATGTCGCGTGGACCATGCATGCCAGCCAGGCCATGGGCATCAAGGTGGTCAATCCGGGCGGCATCAGCGCCTTCAAGTTCAATCAGCGCGCGCTCGATCTCGACGAACTCAACGTGCATTACCAGGTGTCGCCACGTGAGGTGATCAAGGCGCTGTCGCGTGCCGTGCACGAGCTGGGTGTCCCCCATCCGCTGCATGTGCATGGCAACAACCTGGGCGTGCCCGGCAACGTCGAGACGACGCTCAAGACCATGGGCGCTTCCGAAGGCTATCCCTTGCACCTGACGCACATCCAGTTCCACAGCTACGGGACTGAAGGCGACCGTAAGTTCTCCTCCGGTGCGGCGGCCATCGCCGAGGCTATCAACAAGCACAAGCATATCTCGGCCGATGTCGGCCAGATCCTGTTCGGCCAGACCGTCACCGCTTCAGGCGACAATATGCGCCAGTTCGCCAACGCCGGACACGCCAGCCCGAACAAGTCGGTGATCATGGATATCGAGTGCGATGCCGGCTGTGGCGTGGTGCCTTTCAAGTATAAGGACCAGAATTTCGTCAATGCGCTGCAATGGGCGATCGGCCTCGAGATATTCCTGCTGGTGGACGACCCCTGGCGTATCTTCCTCACCACCGATCACCCGAACGGTGCGCCGTTCACGAGCTATCCGCACCTGATCCGCCTGTTGATGGACAAGAGCTTCCGTAACGACATGTTCACCAAGCTCAACCTCGACGCGCAGGCCATGAGCACGCTCTCAAGCCTTGATCGCGAATACAGCCTGTACGAGATCGCCATCATGACGCGTGCCGGTGCCGCCAAACTGGTCGGCCTGCATGACCGCGGTCATCTGGGCGTCGGTGCGGCCGCCGACATCACGGTCTACACCGATGATGCCGACCGCGAGAAGATGTTCTCCAAACCCGATTATGTGTTCAAGGATGGCGAACTGGTCGTGCGTAATGGGCAGGTGGTCAAGGTCACCTGGGGCACGACGCATACGGTCAAACCCGAGTTCGACCGCGGCATCGAAAAAGACCTCAAGCAATATTTCGAGCGCTATCACACCATGAACATGGAACACTACAAGATCAGCGACGACGAGATCGCAGACGGCGGTCGTGGCCGCGTACAGGTGCATGAATGTAAAGGCCGCCGGGAGAAAACCGAATAATGAATATCAACGGCGTACAAATAGACGACACGTTTGCCGAAGCCTTCGGTATGCGCGGCACACGAGTCATCATCACCGCGCAGAACCACAAGTGGGCGCGTAATGCTGCAGCAGCGATGACGGGGTTCGCCACATCGGTCATCGCCTGCGGCGTCGAGGCCGGCATCGAGCGCGAACTCGCGCCGGAAGAGACTCCGGACGGCCGCCCCGGCATCTCCGTCTTGCTATTCGCCATGGGGAGCGCCGTGCTCATGAAACAGCTCGAGACCCGCATGGGGCAATGCGTGCTGACCTGCCCGACCACGGCAGCGTTCTCCGGGATCGACGAGGGTTACCCGGAGATCACCCGTATCAACCTGGGCAAGAATCTGCGTTTCTTCGGCGATGGTTTCCAGATCTCCAAGCAATTCGGCGGCAAGCGCTACTGGCGTGTGCCGGTGATGGATGGCGAGTTCATGACCGAGGAAACGACTGGTATGGTGCGCGCGGTAGGGGGCGGCAATTTCCTCATTCTCGCCGAATCCCAGCCACAAGCGCTGGCGGCCTGTGAAGCGGCCATCGAAGCCATGCGCAAGATCCCTAACGTCATCATGCCTTTCCCCGGCGGCGTCGTGCGCTCCGGTTCCAAGGTCGGCTCCAAGTACAAGACCCTGATCGCTTCGACCAACGACGCGTTCTGCCCGACGCTCAAGGGCATCACGAAGACCGACCTCTCACCCGAGATCGAATCGGTGATGGAGATCGTCATCGACGGCCTCACCGACCCGGATATCCGCAAGGCCATGCGCGTCGGCATGGAAGCCGTCTGCGAACTGGGTGCCAAGAATGGTATCCAACGCATATCGGCCGGTAATTACGGCGGCAAGCTCGGCCAGTTCCATTTCAAGCTGCGGGAGATCATGGCATGAGTGCATTGACGTTCAAACTCAAGTCGTTGCCTGCACAACGCATCGACTGCTCGCCATTGACGCCGGACTTGCTCGCGGGCAAGTCTGTGGCAGAGATCGCCGCAACCGAATTGCAGAGCGGCCGTTTCAAATTGCGCGCGGATACCGTATTCGATATCGGTGGCGATGACACGAGCGACATCGTGTTTGAGCAAAGCTGCAGCAAGCTCGACAACATCGGTCAAGCCATGCGATCCGGTCGCATCACCGTCCGTGGCGATGCCGGCTCCTACGTTGGCTTCCAGATGAAAAATGGCGAGATCGTCGTCCATGGCAATGCCGATGCTTTCGTCGCCAGCGGCATGGCAGGCGGCCTGATCCAGATCCACGGCAATGTCGGGGATTTCCTGGCGGCAGCCATCGCAGGTGAGCGCAAAGGCATGCGTGGCGGTACCGTGATCGTCAAAGGCAATGCCGGTGACCGTGTCGGCGACCAGATGCGACGCGGTCTGCTCCTGATCGAAGGCGATGTCGGCAGTTATTGCGCTTCGCGCATGCTGGCCGGCACCATCGGCGTGCTGGGCAAGGTCGGCGATTACGTGGGTTATGGGATGCGGCGAGGCACGTTGTTGCTGACCGAGACCCCGAAACTGCATGCGACCATCCAGGATTGCGGTTCGCATACCCTGCCGTTCCTCAGCCTGATGTTCAAGTCCTTCGCGCATCTGCCCAGCAAATTTGCCACGATCCATAAAAACCGTGTACAACGCTACGCAGGAGATATAGCGAACGACGGAAAAGGGGAAATTCTAATCCTCATGTAGTTTGCAGCAAGTATTCAGGAGCGAGGTCGCAGCATGTCGCAGGTGAAAGTGATTTCTCAGCAGCAGTTGAAGTTCCGGCAAGGCAAACCCAAGGGTCGTATCGTCGATCCGCAGGCGCAAGCAGAGATCCTCGCATTGCTCGGCAACGCTTCCCGCGCCCCTGACCTGCTGATCGAACACCTGCACAAGCTCCAGGATACCTTCGGCCATATCTCGACCCGACACCTCGCCGCGCTGGCCGCGGAAATGAAGCTCTCGCAAACCGAGGCTTACGAGGTCGCCACCTTTTACCATCACTTTGATGTCGTCCGCGAAGGCGAGACGCCACCGCCAGCCTTGACGGTGCGGGTCTGCGATTCTGTGACGTGCGAGATGCATGGCGCACGCACCCTGATCGATAGACTCGAGGCCACGCTCGGCGACGGCATCCGCGTGCAGCCCGTCCCCTGTGTCGGCCGTTGCCAGCATGCGCCGGTCGCTATCGTCGGCCAGAACCCGATCGACCACGCCGAACCCGCTACCGTCAAAGCCGCCGTCGAGGCGCGTGAGACTACAGCGCCTGTCGCCGACTACCTTAGCTACCAGGCTTATCTGGCTGACGGCGGCTACCAGCTCTATCGCGACTGCCTCGCCGGCAAACACACCCAGGAAGCGCTCATCAGTGTCATGGAACACTCCGGGCTGCGCGGCCTCGGCGGCGCCGGTTTCCCGGTCGGCCGAAAATGGCGCATCGTCAGCGGCTACGACGCCCCACGTTACATGGCGGTCAACATCGACGAAGGCGAACCCGGCACCTTCAAGGACCGGCACTATCTGGAACGCGACCCGCACCGTTTCCTGGAAGGCATGCTGATCGCTGCCTGGGCCGTCGGCATCGAGAAGATCTGGATCTATCTACGCGACGAATACGCGGGCTGTCGCCAGATCCTGGAAACTGAACTGGCCCGCCTGGCAGCCGATCCACCTGCCGCCATGCCACCTATCGAACTGCGTCGCGGCGCTGGCGCCTATATCTGCGGTGAGGAGTCGGCCATGGTCGAATCCATCGAAGGCAAACGCGGCATGCCTCGGCTACGTCCGCCCTTTCTTGCCGAGGTGGGCCTGTTCGGGCGCCCGACGCTGGAACACAACATGGAGTCGGTCTACTGGGTGCGCGAGATCGTCGAAAAAGGTGCCGACTGGTTCACGGCACAAGGGCGGCACGGCCGCACCGGCCTGCGTTCGTTCTCTGTTTCCGGCCGCGTCAACAAGCCCGGCGTTCACCTTGCCCCGGCAGGGATCACCATGCGCGAGCTGATCGACGAATACTGCGGCGGCATGCAGCCCGGCCACGACTTCTATGGCTATTTTCCGGGTGGCGCCTCGGGCGGCATCCTCCCGGCCAGCC
This sequence comes from uncultured Methylotenera sp., assembly GCA_965649545.1. Taxonomy (GTDB): domain Bacteria; phylum Pseudomonadota; class Gammaproteobacteria; order Burkholderiales; family Methylophilaceae; genus CABHOJ01. The sequence continues at coordinate 962 of CBFGLF010000072.1, read as the reverse complement.
TGGGTGACGTACCGCTGGATTTCGATACCCTCAACCAGTACGGCTGTTTCATCGGCTCCGCCGCCCTCATCGTGTTCTCGCAGCATGACCGCGCACGCGACCTCGCGCTCAATGCCATGAAGTTCTTCGAGGATGAATCCTGCGGCCAGTGCACGCCCTGCCGTTGCGGCACCGCCAAGGCCGTGACGCTGATGGAAGCGCCTCGTTGGGATATACCCCTGCTCAACGAACTCTCCGGCACCATGATGGATGCCTCCATCTGCGGTCTGGGCCAGGCCGCCCCCAATCCCATGCAATGCGTGATCAAGTATTTCCCGCATGAGCTGGAAGGCGAGAAAGCCGGGGCTTCAGCATGAACGCGCCCGCCTACCTGCCCAAAACCATCAGTTTCGAGCTGAACGGCGAGACGGTCGTCGCGTTCGAAGGCGAGACCATCATCGAGGCCGCCAAACGGCATGGCGTGGAGATCCCGCATCTGTGCTACAGCGAGAGCCTGCGGCCGGACGGCAATTGCCGGTCGTGCATGGTCGAGATCGACGGCGAGCGGGTATTGGCACCCTCCTGCTGCCGCTCGCCCAAGGCCGATATGAAGGTCAGCTCCGTCAGCCCGCGCGCGATAGCCTCGCAGAAGATGGTGCTGGAACTGCTGCTTTCTGACATGCCGGACCGCACCTATAAACCGGACAACGAGCTCAACTACTGGGCAGAGAAGATGGGCGTGCGACAACCCCGTTTCGCGCCGCGCCTCTCCCCCGGCCCCGACCTCAGCAACACCGCCATCGCGGTCAATCTCGATGCCTGTATCCAGTGCACGCGGTGTGTACGCGCGTGCCGCGAGGAACAGGTCAACGACGTCATCGGTTACGCCTTCCGCGGCCGACATTCGGAGATCGTGTTCGATATGGGTGACCCCATGGGCGACTCGACCTGCGTGACCTGCGGCGAATGTGTGCAGGCCTGCC
>CBFGLF010000071.1:0-9367 GCA_965649545.1 uncultured Methylotenera sp. | reverse complement strand
ACCATGGAGCTGTCGTTCGAGCAGTTCTGGGACATCGTCACCGCACCACGGGTGGTGGCTTCCTATAAGCTGACTTTCGGCGCTTCGCTCATCGGCGCCCTGATCAATGCCGTGTTCGGCCTGCTGACGGCGTGGGTGCTGGTACGCTACACCTTCCCGGGCAAGAAATTGATCGATGCCTTGGTCGACCTGCCCTTCGCGTTGCCTACGGCGGTCGCCGGTATCGCGTTGACCGCGGTCTACGCCAGTAACGGCTGGATCGGTAGCCTGCTGGAACCGCATGGCATCAAGGTCGCCTTCACGCCGTTGGGCGTCGTGGTGGCCCTGACCTTCATCGGCTTACCCTTCGTGGTGCGCACCGTGCAGCCGGTACTGGAAGACCTCGAAGCCGAGGCTGAAGAGGCAGCCGCCAGCCTGGGTGCGAACCGCTGGCAGACTTTCTACAAGATCATCCTGCCCGCCATCTGGCCTGCGCTGCTCACTGGTTTCGCGTTGGCCTTCGCCCGGGCGGTCGGCGAATACGGTTCGGTCATCTTCATCGCCGGCAACATGCCCATGGTGTCGGAGATCACCCCGCTCATCATCATCACCAAGCTTGAGCAGTACGACTACACCGGCGCTACCGCAGTCGCCGTCGTCATGCTGGTCATCTCGTTCCTCTTATTGCTGGCGATCAATGGCCTGCAATGGTGGAGCGCACAACGTCAGATCGCATCGAGGTAATCCATGTCAGCCGCTACCACCATTTCGCAGTACACCCGCTACAACGCCAAGGTGGCGCGCAGTCGCGCGACCTCCGAGCCGGTATGGATACGCTGGGCCCTGATCGGGATCTCGCTCGCTTTTCTGACACTGTTCCTGTTCATCCCGCTGGCCGCGGTGTTCACGGAAGCCCTGCGCAAGGGGTTCGAGACCTATATCGCCGCCCTGGTGGAGCCGGATGCGCTGTCCGCGATCCAGCTGACGCTGGTCGCGGCAGCCATCGCTGTGCCGCTCAACCTGGTGTTCGGAGTATCGGCCGCCTGGGCCATCGCCAAGTTCGAGTTCAAGGGCAAGAGTGTCCTCATCACCCTGATCGACCTGCCGTTCGCGGTCTCCCCGGTGATCGCCGGCCTCATCTATGTGCTCATATTCGGCCTGCAGGGCTGGTTCGGGGAGTGGCTGTCCGACCACGATTTCAAGGTGATCTTCGCCATCCCCGGCATCGTGCTCGCCACCATCTTCGTCACGTTCCCGTTCATCGCCCGCGAGCTGATCCCGCTCATGCAGGCGCAGGGCAAGGAAGAGGAAGAGGCGGGACTGGTACTGGGTGCCTCCGGGTGGCAGATCTTCTGGAAGGTGACCCTGCCCAATATCAAGTGGGGCCTGCTCTACGGCGTCATCCTGACCAACGCCCGTGCCATGGGCGAGTTCGGGGCCGTATCGGTGGTGTCGGGGCATATCCGCGGCCTTACCAACACCATGCCGCTCCACGTCGAGATCCTCTACAACGAATACAACTATGCAGCCGCCTTCGCCGTCGCTTCGCTGCTGGCTTTCCTGGCACTGGTCACGCTCGCCCTCAAGAGTTTCATCGAGTGGCAGACCGCACGCAGTGCCCAGCTCAACGAAGCGTCGGCCGACGAATAACAAAGGACCCATCATGAGTATCGAGATCAGAAACGTCACCAAGAACTTCGGCAGCTTCAGTGCGCTGAACAACGTCAGCCTGGATGTACCTAGCGGCGAACTGGTCGCCCTGCTGGGCCCCTCCGGTTGCGGCAAGACCACGCTGCTGCGCATCATCGCCGGTCTGGAATCGCCCGATGGCGGCAATATCCTGTTCCACGGCAACGACGCCACCGAACGCGACGTGCGCGAGCGGCAGGTCGGTTTCGTGTTCCAGCACTACGCCCTGTTCCGCCACATGACGGTGTTCGAGAACGTCGCATTCGGGCTGCGTGTGAGACCGCGCGCCACTCGACCGAGCAACGACGAGATCAAGCGCCGCGTGCATGAACTGCTGGAGCTGGTGCAGCTCGACTGGCTGGCCGACCGCTACCCACCCCAGCTTTCCGGTGGCCAGCGCCAGCGGATCGCCTTGGCACGCGCGCTCGCCGTCGAGCCGCGGGTATTGTTGCTCGACGAACCGTTCGGCGCGCTCGATGCCAAGGTGCGCAAGGACCTACGCCGCTGGCTGCGTCGACTGCACGATGAGTTGCACATCACCAGCGTCTTCGTCACGCACGACCAGGAAGAGGCACTGGAGGTCGCGGACCGTATCGTGGTCATGAATCACGGCAACGTCGAACAGATCGGCAGTCCGCAGGAGGTCTACGACAACCCGGCTTCGCCCTTCGTCTACAAGTTCCTGGGTAACGTCAACCTGTTCCATAGCCGCGTCACCGCGGGCCGCGCCAACATCGGCGAGATCGAACTGCAACTGGACGACCATCACGAGGCGCAAGACAGCCCGGCCTTCGCCTACGTCCGGCCGCACGATATCGAGATCCTCAAGGAGCGTACGGCAGAACCGTCGTTCGAGGCGGTGGTGAGCTATGTCCATGCGATCGGGCCGCTGGTGCGGCTGGAATTGGAGCGCGCGGATCACACCGAGCTGGTCGAAGCCGAACTGACGCGAGAGCGCTTCAAGGAGCTCGATATCGCCGAAGGGGCCCGCGTCTTCGTGCAACCGCGCAACGTGCGGGTATTTCTGGACCCGGCGAGCACCAGCTGATGCGATAGCTGCGCGGGTGGTGCGGGCTAGTGGGGTTCGGCCATGCGGATGGGTTATAATGCGGGCACATGCAAACATGGCCTGACATCCTCCTGCCGGACCCCCAATGATACGCAAACTGCTGCAGCGCGTTTTTAAGTCATCCAAACAGCCAGGCCAAGCGCCTGCGAGATCAGGTCATGGTGCCAAAACCATCCCTGCCAGCGTCCATCGCATCGACCGCAAACTCGTCAGTGTCGGCGCACTGAAAACCACCCAGCAATTGCAGAAAGCCGGCTTCGACGCCTACCTCGTAGGCGGTGCCGTGCGCGACCTGCTATTGAAGAAACGCCCCAAGGATTTCGACGTCGCCACCAGCGCCACGCCGGAACAGGTGAACCGTGTCTTCCGCCGCTCGCGCATCATCGGCCGCCGTTTCCGCCTGGTGCATGTCATGTTCGGCGACGAGACGGTCGAAGTCTCCACCTTCCGCGGCAGCCATCTGAGCCCGGATGAGGACAACGCGCGCGTCGCCGATAGTGGCCGCATCCTGCGCGATAACGTCTTCGGCAACCAGGAAGAGGATGCCGTGCGGCGCGATTTCACTGCCAACGCCTTGTATTACGACCCTTCCACCGAAGAGATCATCGATTTCCACAATGGGGTCGCCGACATCAAGGCCGGCATCCTGCGCATGATCGGCGATGCCGAGACGCGTTATCGCGAAGACCCGGTACGCATGCTGCGTGCGGTGCGCCTCTCCGCCAAGCTGGGCCTCAAGCTCGACAAGGCCACGGAAGCGCCGATCTCCAAGCTCGCCGACCTACTGCACGATGTGCCGCCTTCCCGGCTGTTCGACGAGATGCTCAAGCTCTTCCTCTCCGGCCATGCCATGGAGAGCGCCACCGAATTGCGCAAACACGGCCTGCATCACGGCTTGCTGCCGCTGCTCGACGTGGTATTGGAGCAGCCTCTGGGCGCGCGCTTCGTCAATCTGGCGCTGAAGAACACCGACGACCGCGTGCTGGCCGACAAACCGGTCTCGCCCGGTTTCCTGTTCGCCACGTTGCTCTGGCATGAGGTGCTGGCCGCCTGGCAGAAATACCAGAAGGCCGGTCATCGGCCGATGCCCGCATTGCATATGGCGATGAGCGAGGTCGCCGACATCCAGGCCGAGAAGCTGGCCATCCATAAGCGTTACAGCAGCACCATGAAGGAGATCTGGGGCCTGCAGCCGCGCTTCGAGATGCGTGCCGGCAAACGCCCCTATGGCCTGCTCGAGCATCCGCGTTATCGCGCGGCCTACGATTTCCTGTTGCTGCGCTGCGAATCCGGCGAATTGCCGGCCGAACTCGGCCAGTGGTGGACCGACTTCGCCGATGCGGATAGCGAGAAACGCCAGGCCATGCTGCTGCCGGATCACCAACCGAAGAAACGCCGTCGCCGCCGTTCTGGCCGAGCTTCGTCATCAGGCAATCCCAGCACCTCTGAATCATGAGCGTGGCGTATGTGGCCCTGGGTAGCAACCTGCAGCGACCGCAGGTGCAGGTGACGCAGGCATTGGCAGCACTCGAACGATTGCCGCAGACCCGCGTGACCAGACGCTCTTCCTTGTACCGGACCGCACCGGTCGGCTACGACGACCAGCCGGATTTCATCAATGCCGTCGCCGAGGTCGAGACTTCGCTGGAACCGCTCACGCTGTTGCGCGCACTGCTGGCCCTGGAAGACAGCCATGGTCGCGAACGGCCGTTCCCTAACGCGCCGCGTGTACTCGACCTGGACCTGCTGCTATATGATGATATCGTCATGCAGACGACCGAACTGACCTTGCCCCACCCACGCATGCACCAACGCGGCTTCGTCATGTTGCCGCTGGCGGAGATCGCACCCGCACTGCAGGTCGGCCCCTACGGTCTGGCGCTTGATCTGGCCGCCGCTTGTGGCGATCAAGGCGTGGAGAGGATCGCTGGACAGGATCACCAGAGATGAACATTGAAATGGAAACCAACGTCGCATGAGCATCATCGATAACGCCCTCATCGAGCGTTACCCCTACATCGTCATCGAAGGTCCGATCGGCAGCGGCAAGACCACCCTCGCCCGCAAACTCGCCGAACGCTACCCGCTCAATCTCCTGCTGGAGAACGCCGAGGCGAACCCCTTCCTGCCGCGCTTCTACCAGGACGCGCCGCGTTACGCGCTGCCGACACAACTGTTCTTCCTGTTCCAGCGTTCGGAACAGGTACGCGACCTCAGCCAGCGCGACATGTTCGCGCAGGCCACCATCGCCGATTTCTTCCTGGAGAAGGATCCGCTGTTCGCCCGCCTGAACCTGGACGACGAGGAATACGCGCTGTATCGGCAGATCTACCAGCATCTGCAAGTGAAGGCCTCGACGCCGGACCTGGTGATCTACCTGCAGACCCCGGTCGACGCGCTGGCTGAACGCGTCAATCAGCGCAATATCAGCTACGAGCAGGAGATCCCGCGTGAGTATCTGGCCAGGCTGGCGGATGCCTACCGCGATTTCTTCCACCAGTACGACACGTCGCCGCTCTTGATCGTCAACAACGAGAAGCTCAATATCACCACCAGTGACGCCGCCCTCGATCTGCTGGTCGAGCGCATCATGCAGATCCGCGGTCGTCGCGAGTTCTTCAATCCCAACCTGGAGGATTGAGTCCAGATGAACCTGATCACCCTGCAACAGATGGCTGGCCGCGGCGAGAAGATCGCCGTCCTCACCGCCTATGACGCCAGCTTCGCGCAGTTGTGCGAACAAGCCGGTGTCGAGGTCCTGCTGGTCGGCGACTCGCTGGGCATGGTGTTGCAGGGCGCGTCCAGCACGCTGGCCGTCACCTTGCACGACATGCAGTACCACACGCGTTGCGTGGCCAAGGGCGCGCATAACGCCTACATCGTCACCGACATGCCGTTCGGCAGTTACCAGCAAAGCCCCGAGCAGGCGTTCCGTAACGCTTCACGCCTGATGGCGGCGGGTGCGCACATGGTCAAGCTGGAAGGCGGGACGGTCATGAGTGAGACCGTACGATTCCTGGTCGAGCGTGGCATCCCGGTCTGCGGACACCTTGGCCTCACGCCCCAATCCGTGCACCAGCTCGGTGGTTACCGGGTGCAGGGCAAGGACGAGGCGCAAGCCCAGCAACTGATCGCCGATGCCCAGGCCCTGGCCGACGCCGGCGCCGGCATGCTGGTCCTCGAGATGGTGCCGGCCGCGCTGGCCAAAGCCATCACCGACAGCGTGCGCATACCGACCATCGGCATCGGCGCCGGGGTCGATTGCAGCGGTCAGGTGCTGGTCCTGCATGACATGCTCGGCATCTATCCTGGCAAGTCGCCGCGCTTCGTGCGTAATTTCATGCAAGACGCATCCTCCATCCCGCAAGCGCTTGAGCATTACGTCAAAGCGGTCAAGGACAAGACCTTCCCCGCCGTGGAGCACAGCTTTTGATGCACGTGGTCAGCACGGTCGCCGAACTGCGGCAACGTCTGGATAAGCAAAAGTCCGTCGCCTTCGTGCCCACCATGGGCAATCTGCATGCGGGCCATCTGCACCTGGTCGAACTGGCGAAGCAACAGGCTAAATGCGTCGTCGTCAGCATCTTCGTCAACCCGCTGCAGTTCGGCGCCAACGAGGATCTGGCCAACTATCCACGGACGCTGGAAGAGGATTGCGAGAAACTCAAGCTGGCTGGGGTCGATGTCGTCTTCACACCCACCGTGGAGACCATGTACCCCACTGAGCAGACCGTCCTCGTCGAGCCGCCGGCCATCGCGAACACCTTGTGCGGCGCATCACGGCCCGGGCATTTCCGGGGTGTGGCCACGGTCGTGCTCAAGCTCTTCAATATGGTGCGTCCGGATGTCGCAGTGTTCGGCAAGAAGGATTTCCAGCAATTGTTCATCATTCGCGAGATGGTCAAGCAGCTGAACCTGCCGATCGAGATCGTCGCCGGCGAGACCATGCGCGAACCGGATGGCCTCGCGATGAGTTCGCGCAATGGCTACCTGTTGCCAGGTCAGCGTGTGGAGGCGCAGCGCCTGCACCGGGCGTTGCAGCAAGTGGTCGACGCGATCCAGGGCGGGAATACAGACTTCCCCGCGCTCGAGTCGCAGACGACCCAATACCTGACCCAGTTGGGCTGGGTGGTCGATTACATCGCCATCCGCTCCTCACACACTTTGCTACCAGCCAATGCCGATGACACCCGGCTCGTGGTGCTGGGCGCCGCCAAGCAGGGCCGCACGCGACTGATCGACAATATCGAGTTCGACCGTCACTGAAGCTGCTTTTGCACCCTCGCAGCTAAGTGACTATAATAGCCATCCTTTTAGAATCAATTAGGTAGCTGATGCAAAGAACCATGCTCAAATCCAAGCTGCACCGCGTGCGCGTGACGCATTCGGAGCTGGACTATGAGGGATCCTGTGCGATTGATGAAGCGCTGCTGGAAGCCGCGGATATCCGCGAGTACCAACAGATCGATATCTACAACATCAACAACGGCGAACGCTTCACCACCTATGCGATCCGTGCACAGCGCCATTCCGGCACGATCTCGGTGAACGGCGCGGCCGCGCGCAAGGCCAGCCCCGGCGACCTGTTGATCATCGCCAGCTACGCCAGCTACAACGAAATCGAACTGGAAAAGTTCAAACCCCAGCTGGTCTATGTCGATGCAGAGAACCGCATCAAGGACCAGCGCCACGCCATCCCTGTGCAAGCCGCCTGAAAGCAGACCCACTTTTGTTAGATCTAGAAGAAACCAAGCTGGCCGTCATCGACGCGCTGGAAGACATCAAGGCTTTTGATATCACCGTGATGGATGTACGCAAACTGACCTCGATGACCAGTTACATGATCGTCGCCAGCGCGAATTCCACCCGCCAGGCCAAGGCGATCGCCGACAACGTGCGCGAGAAGATGCGCGAAAAAGGGATCGTCATGCGCGGCACTGAAGGCGAAAAAGACGGCGAGTGGGTACTGGTCGACCTCGACGATATCGTCGTCCATGTCATGATCCCGACCGCGCGCGCCTACTACAACCTGGAACAGCTCTGGGGCGAGACCGAGAGCCGTCGCCAACCCGCCAAGCCTGCCGCTCCGGCAGTCTAAGCTCCCTTGAAGATCAAGATCATCTCAGTCGGTCACAAGATGCCTGACTGGGTAGAATCCGCCTGCGCGGAATACCTGAAACGCATGCCACGCGAGGCCACGGTCGAGATCGTTGAGGTCAAACCTGACAAACGTGCAGCTGGCAAAAATTCCGAAGTGGTTCAGGAAGCGGAAGCCAAGCGCATCCTGGAAGTGGTCGGCAAGGATTACCTGATCGCCCTCGATGAGCGCGGTCAGGAAGTCACCACCCTGCAACTTGCGGAGCGCATGAAAGCCTGGCTAGGCAGCGGACGCGATGTCGCCCTGGTCGTCGGCGGTGCCGATGGCCTGCACCCCGATCTCAAGGCCAGAGCCGAGTGGCGATGGGGGCTGTCGAAGCTGACCCTGCCCCACGGCATGGTGCGCGTACTGCTCGCCGAGCAACTCTATCGTGCCTGGACCGTGATCAATCACCATCCCTACCATCGCGAGTGACCTGCGGCTCTCGATAAGGTCGGCTGCCGCATATTTACCTGCACGAGCAGAATGACTATGATGCAGCCTGTCATGTCATCCGATATGACATCAGCGCACCTCAGACAGGCAACGATGCAAGTCTGAAAGCAATATCTGGCAGCGTGGCCAGGGTAAAGCGCCCAACAATAAGCACAATTAAAGTTGAGGGGTTCACCATGGACAATGACACGCTGGCCTTATTGGCCAAATTCACCATTCACGCGCGCAGCACGATCGGCGCCGTCGATTCCAACCTGTTCATCAATGACGAGATCTACCGCAACGAGATCTTCCGTCGTGTCGATACGCAAGCCAACGAAGAGCTGTTGCTGATGGCGTTCACCTTGCGCCAGCGTATGACCGCCTACCAAAAAGAGCAGGAAGCGGCCAAAGCCGAGGCGGACAGCGCGGCCAAGAACAAAAAGTACCTGTTCGGCGCCCGCGGTTAGCGTACCTTCGGGGGCTGAGAGTCTTACCCGCTTGAAAAGTGGCGCCTAGTGCGGCTGCCGCGTGTTATGGTGAATGTGTCCGGGCAACTTTATCCGCATTGCCCGGTCATTCATTCATCACCCTGACACGCGAACAATAACAATGGCTTACCAGACATCCCTGGTATGGTTCCGTCGCGACTTGCGCGACTTCGACCATGCCGCCCTCTATCACGCGCTCAAGACCTCGGAGCAGGTGTATTGCGCCTTCATCTTCGATACCGAGATCCTCGACCTGCTGGGCGACCCCGCTGACCGCCGGGTCGAGTTCATCTGGGAGAGCGTGCGCGAACTGCAATCTGCCCTGCAGGCCAAAGGCGGCGACCTCATCGTGCGTCACGCACCAGCCAGCCACGCCATCCCGGAGCTTGCACAAACGCTCAAGGTGAACGCGGTCTTCTCCAACCTGGACTATGAACCTGCCGCCATCGCGCGTGACGCAAAAGTCGCCGAGACACTGCAGGCGCAGGATATCGATTTCCACCAGTACAAGGATCAGGTGATCTTCGAGAAAGAGGAAGTGCTCACCCAGGCCGGCAAACCGTTCGG
>CBFGLF010000070.1:0-9414 GCA_965649545.1 uncultured Methylotenera sp. | reverse complement strand
CGACCAAGAACGACCAGCGCATCACGCCGTTCGGCGCCTTCCTGCGCAAGACTTCGCTCGACGAGCTGCCACAGTTCATCAACGTGCTGCAGGGCCGCATGAGCATCGTCGGGCCACGTCCGCATGCCGTCGCCCATAACGAGATGTACCGCAAGCTCATCAAGGGCTATATGGTGCGGCATAAAGTGAAACCGGGCATCACCGGCTGGGCGCAGGTCAATGGCCTGCGCGGCGAGACGGAGACGCTGGACAAGATGAAGGCGCGGATCGATTACGACATCGACTACCTCCGCAACTGGAGCCCCAAGCTCGATGTCTATATCATCCTGAAGACCATCCTGGTCGTCTTCAAGGGTCAGAACAATGCTTATTAACCCCAACCTGCTGCGCATCCTCACGGGTTCCATGCTCGTGTTCCTGGTGGCCGCCATCTTCATCGGTGGCGAGGCCCCCGGGGCCGGCAAGCTGTTCCCGCCGCCATGGGACAAGATCGTGCACTTCATGACTTATGGCGCGATCGGCTTCTTCGCTGGCATGGCGTTCCCGACCAAGCCGCTGAAGTTCATCCTGCTCATGGTGGTGATGCTGGGCGCCGCGGACGAGATCCACCAGATCTTCATCGAAGGCCGCGAACCCGGTTTCGATGACCTGTTCGCCGATTTCCTCGGCGGCCTGTGCGCCCTGCCCTTCGTCTATCAGTTCCGTCTATGGATCTATCGGATGTGATGAGTAGGATGTGATGGATCGAATGGGATACACCCCTGATAAAAAAGCCCGCCAATGCGGGCTTTTTTATTGGATCGATCAGCCAGGGCTAGATGAATACCGCGCCTAGCGCCATGCCAACGACGATCGCTGCCATGCCCGGCAGGCAATGACGCGCCAGGTCCTTGCTACCGATGGAGCTGATCAGACCGAACTTGAACACCATGTTGGCGATCATGGCGATGGTGATGGCGATCACCGCCTGGGCCGCCTCGATCTGCCCGAGGTTGTGTAGGCGCAGGCTCGACAAGGTGATGGCATCCACATCGGTGAGGCCGGAGACCACGGCGACGGCATACAAGCCCTTGCTGCCGGCGTAATCCGCGAGGAAGGCGCTGACGAACAACACGATGGCGTATACCAGGCCGATCAATAGCGACGCCTTGAGCTCGGCGGGGTTCTTCATCTCGGGCATGGGTGCATCATCCTTGTCCTTCAACTGGCGCCAGGTGCGGAACACCATCACCAGGCCCAGCAGCAGCCCGCCTGCCAGCACCGGCAATATCTGCATGAAGGTCTTGGGGGCGATGGTGGCGCAGATGACAGCGATACGCACCAGCACCACCAGGTTGGCGAGCAGGATGACCTGCACCGTGAGGTCGAGCAGGCCTTTCTGGCCCTTGCTATGGCGGGCATACATGAGCGTGGTGGCGGTGCTCGACACCAGCCCGCCCATGACCCCCATCAACGGCGCGCCGTATTTGGTACCAACCAGCCGCAAGGCGACATAACCGGCCAGGCTGATGCCCGACAACAACACCACCATCAGCCAGATGTTCTGCGGATTCAATACCTTATAAGGCCCATAGCCTTGATCCGGCAGGATGGGCAGGATGATGAAGCTCAGCACGCCGAACTGCAGGATGGACAGCATGTCGCGCCGTTCCATCTGCTTGCTGAAACCCTGCAGTTCCGGTTTGAAATACAGCAGCATGGTGGTGACGATGGCCAGCATGATGACGACCGCGCCCTCGCCGTGGCCGATCATGGCGCCATAGACGAAGCTCAGCAGCAGGGCCACCTGGGTCGTGGTGCCGCGGTCATCGCCATTGCCGCTCTCGCCGACATAGGCGGCGATGATGAGCGCGGCCACCGATAACAGACCGGCTGCCAGTATCCAGCCGGATTCCGCTTTCGCCGCCAGGATGGCGAGCAAGGTGCCGAACAGGGCCGCCAGTGCGAAGGTGCGCAAGCCGGCCTTAGCCGTCGGATTGCGTTCACGTTCCAGTCCGATCAAGAGCCCGATACCTAGACTCATGAGGCAAGCTTTGAGGGTCTCCAGGCCGTCTGCCGGGAATTCGATCATGTGGTCTCCTCCTCTGTTTTTTTATCTCATTCTAAGCGGATTCGCGCCTATCTGGCAGATATCGCCCTGAAGCGCGGGGAAACACATGGCTGTTTGATGCAAATCAAATCGCGCGGATGCCGCCACTCATAGAATCCTCTCAACGACTTTCAACCACCATCAGCACCCGAGAGGAACATCCATGAAAAAAACTTTAATCGCCATGATGCTCGCATCCGTCTTCGCGCCTTCTATGGCTGCCGCGGAGGCCGGTGATTGGGTTATCCGTGCACGTGCGGTCAGCGTAACGCCCAACGAGAGCAGCGATCTCGGCAAGACGGTTAACAAGAACGTAGCTGCTGGTGCCATGAGCCCAGGTGCCGAACTGGCCGTCGACAGCAACGTCATCCCCGAGCTCGATGTGTCCTACTACTTCACCAAGCACATCGCCGCCGAACTGATCCTGGCCACCGGCACCCGCCATGACGTCAGCATCAAGGGCGACGCCAACGCCGTGGTCGGCAACCAGAACCTTGGCAGCGTCGATGCCCTGCCACCGACCCTGTTGCTGCAATGGCACTTCAACCCCGACCAGACCTTCGACCCCTATGTCGGCGCCGGTATCAATTACACCCGCATGCTGGACCGCAACCTGCAACTGGAAAGCGGTGCACTGGCAGGCACCAAGATCAAGGTCGATGCCGACAGCTGGGGCTATGCCCTGCAAGCCGGTCTGGATATCAACCTCAAGGACGGCTGGCTGATCAATGCCGACGTCAAGTACATCAATATCGAGACCGATGTGAAGCTGAAGGTCGCAGGCTGGACCAAGATCGACGAGCTGGACATCAACCCCTGGGTGTTCGGGATCGGCATCGGCAAGAAGTTCTAAGGCGTTTCTCCAGGTCGGTGTCCACAGCGCCGATCTCCTCCCTGGCCCCTGTAGCGATGCAGGGGCTTTTTTATGCCAACTGATAGGATGTTATAGGGTTGACGGATGTGTCGGTGCAGCTGGATCAGCGAAGCCGCGTGAACCTCACTGACACCAGATCTTGATACCGTGGGTCAGGTCCATCCAGATCGCCCAGCCTGCCGCGACCACCAGAAGCAGGCCCGCGAGGCGCATCCCTGTCGATTCGTGCAGGCCTAGCTTGCCCTGGCGAATACGCAACCATAGCCAGGGCGCCAGCAGCAGCGACAGCGTCGTACCGAGGGCGAACGCCCCCATGGTCACGGCGCCGCCGACCGCGTTGGCGTTCAATGCCGCGATCATCAGTGCCGAATACAGCAAGCCGCATGGCATGAGCGCCCAGCTGATGCCGCTGGCCAGGGCGCCGGTCGAAGTCGAAGTGCTTTTGCGTGCCCATCGCCAGATCTGCCGCCCGTAGCGGTCTGCCCATTGCGGTTGTCGCGCGGTCGCCAGTAACACGATGCCCCAGCACAGGATCGCCACATGGAAGAAGGTCCACACCGGCTTCAATGCCAGGGTCTGGTCGCTGAACCAGGCGAGTCCGCCGACCGAGGCAGCGGCGACCGCACCCAGCGAGGCGTAGCCGATGAGCCTGCCACCATGGAACAGGGCTGGCAGGAAGGGAGATTCCGGCGTGGATTTTAGGGCGCCGCAGGCCGGTCCGCACATGGCCACGCAGTGCGGACCGCCAGCGAGGCCCATGAATAGCGCGGTCAATGCCAGTGAGGTCTGGAGCGCCAAAACGGCTGCCTAGATGATGCGCGAAAAGCGTGCGCGGTTGCGGTCGAGTTGCAGGTAGCGGTCGAACAGCATGGCGATGGCACGCACGAAGAACCAGCCGGTGCTGGTGACCTGGATGGCCCCCTCCTCGACTTCGAGGATTCCGGTGCCGGCCAGGTCTTCCAGGGCTTTCAGCTCGACCGCGAAATAGGTCTTGAAGTCGACCATGAAGGCGAGCTCGATGGATTCGAACTGCACGCGGCCCTGGCACATCAGGGCCATGATCACCGCACGACGCACCATGTCGTCACGCGACAACGCGAGGCCACGCACGACCGGGAAATGCCCGTGATCGAGCTTGTCGTAATAGTCTTCCAGGGTCTTGGCGTTCTGGCTGTAGGTCGCGCCGATGCGGCCGATCGCAGACACGCCGAGACCGATGAGGTCGCAATCGGCATGGGTGCTGTAGCCCTGGAAATTGCGGTGCAGTCGCCCCTGACGCTTGGCCACGGCCAAGGCGTCGTTCGGCAGGGCGAAGTGGTCCATGCCGATGTAGACGTAACCTGCGCTGATGAACTTGGCGATGGCCTCGGACAGCATGAGCACCTTGGACGCCGCTGGCGGCAGGTCGGCATCGTGGATGCGGCGCTGCGGCTTGAAGCGCTCGGGCAGATGCGCGTAGGCATAGAGGGCGATGCGGTCTGGCCGCATCTTCGCCATGGTCTGCAAGGTGCGCTCGAAGGATTCCGGCGTCTGCTTGGGCAGACCGTAGATGAGATCGGCGTTGATCGAGTGGAAGCCCAGTCTGCGCGCTTCCTGTACCAGCGCAAAGACCTGCTCGGCAGGCTGCACGCGATGCACGGCCTTTTGCACTTCCTCGTCGAAATCCTGCACGCCGAAACTGAGGCGGTTGAAGCCCAGTGCGTGCAGATGCGCCAAACGTGCGGCATCCACCGTGCGTGGATCGACCTCGATGGAATACTCGCCTGCCGGGTCGAAAACGAAGGCCCGGCGCAGCATGGTCATCAGCTCGGCCAGTTCGTCGTCGTTGAAGAAGGTCGGCGAGCCGCCGCCCAGGTGCAGCTGGGAGATCGCCTGCCCACTGCCGATCTGCGCGACATGCAGATCGACCTCTCGGCTCAGGTAGCGCAGGTATTCGCGGCTGCGTTCATGGCGCTTGGTGACGATCTTGTTGCATGCGCAATAGAAGCACAGCGATTCGCAGAACGGGATATGCACATACAACGACAGGGGTAAGGCCAGTCCGCCGACACGGCGTTGCTCCAGGGCCTGGCGGTAAGCGTCCTCGTTGAAGGCTTCGACGAAGCGGTCAGCCGTCGGATAGGAGGTATAACGTGGCCCCGGGATATCGAAGCGGCTCAAGAGGTCCTTCGGCAGCGCCACGCCAGGTTGTTTCAATGTCTCGGTATTCATCGAAGATTCTCACGGATGATGGAGCCAGACGCTCGCGGATGCTGCTCACTTTGCCCGTAGCAGGGAGAATTTTCATTGATGTAAATCAAGTGCGCCGAACATGGTTTCGGGGACAATCCAGCCATCGATACCCGCATCCAGCACAGGGCCCGCCATGTTCGACATCATCGCTATTCATGAAGATTCAAAAGCAGTATGCTTGGACGAAGATCCACTTTCTGCCCGAGATATGACCCCAGAAGCCATCAAAGTCGCTTGTTCCAATTGCAATCTGCGCGAGCTGTGCATGCCGGTGGGCTTCAATCCTGACGACCTGCAACGGCTGGATGAAGTGGTCGCCACCCGCCGCCGCGTCAAGCAAGGCGAGCGCCTGTTCAGCAGCGGTGAGGAGTTCACCTCGCTCTACGCCATCCGCACCGGTTTCTTCAAGACTTCGGTCTCCAGCGAGGATGGCCGCGAGCAGGTCACCGGCTTCCAGATGGCGGGCGAGATCATCGGGCTCGACGGCATCGTCAGCGACCGCCACAGCTGTAACGCCATCGCGCTGGAAGACGCCGAAGTCTGCGTGATGCCGTTCGCCAACGTCGAGGAGTTGTCGCGTGAATTCCCCGTGCTGCAGCGCCATGTGCACAAGATCATGAGCCGCGAGATCGTACGCGAGAACGGCGTCATGATGCTGCTCGGCAACATGCGCGCCGAGGAGCGCCTGGCGGCTTTCCTGCTCAATCTGGTGCAACGCCTGCATGCCCGCGGCTTCTCGCAATCGGAGATGGTGTTGCGCATGACGCGTGAAGAGATCGGCAGTTATCTCGGGCTCAAGCTCGAGACCGTCAGCCGCGCGTTCTCGCGTTTCTCCGAAGACGGCATCATCGAGGTCAAGCAACGCTATGTGCGTATCCTCGACCCTGATGCCCTGAAGAAGGTCTTCAACCCCGACACCTGTTTCTAGGCGGCTTCCATCGCAATCAAGGCTTGCCTGGCACGACCCCGGTCGCCGCATGGTTGCGGGCTTTCATGGCCGGCGCCAAGGCATTCGCTTCCGCATCCAGTCGCTGGTTGATCTCGATCCCCTTGCGGTAATAGTCGTCGATCACCGGGTCCGGCGCACTCGCCGCCAGCACCACCGTAACGGCACCGGCCGCGATCACTGCCGTCGGCCCAGCGAGGATCAGCCAGACGTAGCCGTAGGCCCACCAGGGCTTGTCATCCATCGCCTCCTGCTGCACTTCGCCTGTCGTCCCTTGCTCCAATGCTTGCATCTCCAGCCTCCTGTTGCTTGCGCCGATGGATCAGCGCGACATTAAAAATACGGACCGTTCCTGCACTAGTTCGCCCGTTTGCAGGTTGTTGATCTCGAACATCACCGGGTGGGAACCCGGCGCGATCGACCCATCGGGGATACGCAGCCGCAACGATACCCAGCGCGATGCCGCCCCCGCCACCTGGATGGCGCCATCCGCGTCGCCGGCGTCCGTCATGAGTTGCAGGTCGGCCAGCCCGGTAGCGTGCAAGCGGTAGGATTGCGCCTCTTCGCTGGCATTCATGATCTGCAGGCGATAGACGTTCTCCACCTGCCCGCCTTCGACCAGCCGGCTCATGATCGCGCGGTCGCGAATAACGTCGACGCGGAACGAATCCCGTAGCCACAGGCTCGCCAGCAGGCTCAGCCCCAGCAGCAAAAGGATGCCGTTATAGATCAGCACGCGCGGACGCAGGATGCGCTTCAACATCTGGTTGCGGCTCCAGCCATGCGCGATGCCGTTCTGGGTGGAATAGCGAATGAGGCCTTTGGCGTAGCCCATCTTGTCCATCACGCTGTCACAGACGTCGGCGCAGGCCCCGCAGCCGATGCACTCGTATTGCAGACCCTCACGGATATCGATACCCGTCGGGCAGACCTGTACGCAGAGGCTGCAATCGACGCACGACCCTAACCCGAG
The DNA here is from genome assembly GCA_965649545.1 of uncultured Methylotenera sp. Taxonomy (GTDB): domain Bacteria; phylum Pseudomonadota; class Gammaproteobacteria; order Burkholderiales; family Methylophilaceae; genus CABHOJ01. Next base: position 2,300 of record CBFGLF010000070.1, on the reverse strand, counting down.
TGCCGCCTCGTCGGTCTTGCGTGAGCGACTGCCGCGCGGCTCGCCGCGTTGTTCGTCGTAGGTCACGATCATGGTGTCGGCATCGAACATGGCGCTCTGGAAGCGCGCATAAGGGCACATATATTTGCAAACCTGTTCGCGCATGAAGCCGGCGTTGCCGTAAGTGGCAAAGCCGTAGAACAGGATCCAGAAGGTCTCCCAGGGCCCAAGACTGAAAGCCGTGACCGCGCCAGCTAGCTCGCGGATGGGCGTGAAGTAGCCGACGAAGGTGAAGCCGGTCCACAGCGCAACCGCGATCCAGATCGTCTGCTTGCCGCCTTTCTTCATGACTTTCTTCATCGACCAGGGCGCCGCATCGAGCTTCATGCGGGCGGCGCGGTCGCCTTCCAGCTGTTTCTCGATCCAGAGGAAGATCTCGGTGTAGACCGTCTGCGGACAGGCATAGCCGCACCAGAGGCGCCCGGCGACGGCCGTGAACAGGAACAGCGACATGGCGCTGATGATGAGCAGGGCCGTTAGGTAGATCAGGTCCTGCGGATACAGCACCAGGCCGAAGATGAAGAAGCGCTTGGCTTCGAGGTCGAACAGCAAGGCCTGACGCTGGCCCCAGTCGATCCAGGGCATGCCGTAGAAGAAGAGCTGCGTCGCCCAGATCACCAGCCAGCGCCAGCGGCTGAAGAAACCGGAGACACTGCGCGGGTAAACCTTGGCCTGCGAGGCGTAGAGCGAGACCACGGCCTCTTCGGTCGTGGTCGCCACTGTGCTGACCGTGCTATTCGCGTCGGTCACTACCGTCCTCTTCGCTGTCTTTCTCCGCGGCTTTCTCCGCCTTCTCGCTGCTGGCGGCATGGCTATCCTGATTGGAAAGACCCCAGACGTAGGCGGTCAGCACATGGATCTGCGCTTCGGTGAACTTGCTGCTCCAGGCAGGCATCTGGTTGGTCTTGCCCTGCTTGATACGGTCGATGATGGCCTGCTCACCGCTACCGTGCAGCCAGATGTTGTCGCTGAGATTAGGCGCGCCCATCATGGGGTTGCCCTTGCCTTCCGCCCCGTGGCAGGCGGCGCAGACCATGAACTTGTCCTTGCCCAGCCCGGCGCGTGCCGCTTCATGTTCGCTACCCGAGAGGCTCAGCACATAATGGGCGACGTTCTTCACATCCTCATCCGTGCCGACTGCGGCTGCCATCGGCGGCATCATGCCCATGCGCCCGGCGGCGATGGTCTGCCTGATGTTCTCCGGTGCGCCGCCATGCAGCCAGTCGTGGTCGGTCAGGTTAGGGAAACCGCGACTGCCGCGCGCGTCCGAACCATGGCACTGCGCACAGTTGTTCATGAACAGGCGCTCGCCGATGCCCTTGGCTTCGCTATCCTTGGCCAGGGTCGCTACATCCATGGCCGCATACCTGGCATACAGCGGTTCCAGCGAGGCGTTGGCGGCCTTCACCTCATCCTCGTATTGCCCGACCTGGGTCCAGCCCAGCTTGCCTGCGTAATGCCCCAAACCCGGATAAGCCGCCAGGTAGATCAGGGAAAAGACGATGGTGATGACGAACAGCCAGACCCACCATTTAGGCAAGGGATTGTTCATCTCCCGCAGATCGCCGTCCCAGACGTGGCCACTGGTGCCGTCGCCACCCTTGATGACCTTGACCTTGCTGGTCTTCCACAACAGCCAGGCACAGCCGTAGATACCTCCCAGCGTCACCAGGGTGATGAACACCGGCCAGAAATTGCTGACGAAATCGCTCATGTTGACTCCCTATTCTTCTTCAAACGGCAGATTCGCTGCCTGGCGAAAATCCTGCGTGTTGCGGCGGCGCCAGGCCCAGACCACGATGCCGATGAACACGGCGAAGCTGGCGACGGTGACGAGCGCACGTAATGTGTTGATATCCATATGGCCTCCTATTTGAGCGTGGTACCGAGCATCTGCAGGTAGGCGATCATGGCTTCCATCTCGGTCTTGCCCTTCACCTCCGCTACCGACGCGGCGATCTGCGCGTCGCTGTATGGCACGCCGACCGCACGCAAGGCCCGCATATGGGATGGCATGGCTTCGGCATCGACCAGCGTCTTCTCTAGCCATGGGTACTCCGGCATGATGGATTCCGGTACCACGTCACGCGGGTTGATCAGGTGGATGCGATGCCAGTCGTCGCTGTAGCGCCCGCCGACACGCGCCAGGTCGGGGCCAGTGCGCTTGCTACCCCACTGGAACGGATGGTCGTAGACGAACTCGCCAGCGACCGAGTAATGCCCATAGCGCAGCGTCTCGGCCCGGAACGGGCGGATCATCT
>CBFGLF010000069.1:0-9554 GCA_965649545.1 uncultured Methylotenera sp. | reverse complement strand
CCGCGCCAACCTATGAAGCCAACTTTCAACATCGTCTTGTCCTGAATCTCATTCACTCATTAATCATCTGGCAGCCCCAATTACAGGGCCGCCACCACCGCATCACCCATCTCGCTGCATTTCACCTTCTTGCAACCGTCGGTATGGATGTCGGCGGTACGATAGCCATCGGCCAACGCTTTCTTGACCGCATGCTCGATGCGCGTCGCATTCTTTTCGTCATTGAAGGTATAACGCAACATCATGGCTGCAGAGAGGATGGTCGCCAGCGGATTCGCGACATCCTTGCCGGCGATATCCGGTGCCGAACCATGGCTAGGCTCGTACATCCCCTTATTATTCGCATCCAGCGATGCCGACGGCAACATACCGATGGAACCGGTCAGCATGGAAGCCTCATCCGACAAGATATCGCCGAAGATATTACCGGTGACCATGACGTCGAACTGCTTGGGCGCACGCACCAACTGCATGGCGGCATTGTCGACATACATGTGGCTGAGCTCGACTTCCGGGTATTCCTTGGCGAGCTCGATCATGACCTGGCGCCACAACTCGGTAGTCTCCAGCACATTGGCCTTGTCCACGGAGCACACCTTCTTGTTGCGCTTCATGGCGATATCGAAGGCCACGCGTCCGATACGACGGATTTCCGACTCTTTATAGCGCATGGTGTTGATGCCCTCGCGCTCGCCGTTCTCGAGGGTGCTGATACCGCGCGGCTGGCCAAAATAGATATCGCCCGTGAGTTCACGCACGATCATCAGGTCGAGGCCAGAAACCACTTCAGGCTTCAGGGTCGAGGCCGAGGCCAGTTCGGGGTACAGCAACGCTGGCCGCAGGTTGGCGAACAGGTTCAATTCCTTGCGGATACGCAACAGACCGCGTTCCGGACGCTGGTCACGTGGCAAACTATCGTACTTCCAGTCGCCTACGGCACCCAGCAGCACGGCATCCGATTCTTTCGCCAGCTTCAGCGTGGCGGCAGGCAGCGGATCGCCCGCGGCTTCGTAGCCCGCTCCGCCGATCGGCGCTTCTTCCAGTTGCATCGGGATATCCAGCGCCTTCAGCACCTTGACGGCTTGCGCCACGATCTCCGGGCCGATGCCATCGCCTGGCAATACTGCAATCTTCATTTGAATCACTTTCTTACTGATGAGTTGAACAGCCGCTCAGTCGCGCAACCTACTGGTTGAACAGCCAGGGCTGCGTTTGTTTGTGCTTGGTTTCGAAGGCCTGGATCTTGTCCACATGCTGCAAAGTGAGCCCGATGTCGTCCAGGCCGTTCAACAAACAGTGCTTACGGAAGGCATCGACCTCGAAGCTGTAGGCCTGGCCGTCCGGCGTTTGCACGGTTTGCTTTTCCAGGTCGATCAGGATCTTGTAGCCGGGGGTCGTCTCGACCGCCTTGAACAGTCGATCGACGGCTTCTGCACTCAAGACCACGGGCAAGATGCCGTTCTTGAAACAGTTATTGAAGAAGATATCGGCGAAGCTCGGCGCGACGATGGCGCGGAAACCGTAATCCAGCAGTGCCCATGGCGCATGCTCGCGACTCGAGCCACAGCCGAAGTTCTCGCGCGCCAGCAGGATCTCAGCCCCCTGATAACGCGACTGGTTCAGCACAAAATCCGGATTGACCTTGCGTTGGCTGTTATCCATTCCTGGCTCACCGTGATCGAGATAGCGCCATTCGTCGAAGGCATTCGGGCCGAAACCCGAGCGCTTGATCGATTTGAGGAACTGCTTGGGGATGATGGCGTCGGTGTCGACGTTCGCACGGTCGAGCGGTACGGCCAATCCATCCAGCGTGACAAAAGGTTGCATCTTGGTGATCTATTCTCTTTAACTTGTCTCGATGACGTGCTGTTGTTACTTGCTGTTCTTCTGAACGGCTTCGCCTGCCGCTTCCAGGTCCTTGCCCACACCGTGCATGGTGTTGCAAGCGGACAATACGAAAGCGGATACCAACACAAGGCCTAACATCAGTTTCTTCATTTCAATTTCCCCTGGATTTAAAGCTGCCTGACATCGACAAAATGCCCGGCGACAGCGGCAGCTGCTGCCATTTCCGGACTGACCAGATGGGTGCGCCCACCCTGGCCCTGCCTGCCCTCGAAGTTACGATTCGAAGTGGAGGCACAACGCTCACCCGGTTCCAGACGGTCGGCGTTCATCGCCAGACACATCGAGCAACCCGGCTCGCGCCATTCAAAACCTGCATCCTTGAATACCTTGTCCAGGCCTTCCTGCTCGGCTTGCGCCTTCACCAGGCCGGAACCCGGCACCACCATCGCCAGCTTGACGTTGGGGGCCACACGCTTGCCTTTGGCGATCGCGGCTGCGGCACGCAAGTCCTCGATGCGCGAATTGGTGCAGGAACCGATGAACACCTTGTCAATGTGGATCTGGTCGATCGGCGTATTGGCTTGCAAGCCCATGTATTCGAGCGCGCGCTCGATACCGCCGCGCTTGGTCGGATCGGATTCCTTGGCCGGGTCAGGCACGCGACCGTCGATACTCGTCACCATCTCGGGCGACGTGCCCCAGGTCACTTGCGGCAGGATGGTCGCCGCGTCGAGCTCGACCACGGCATCGAACTTCGCGCCTTCATCACTGTGCAACGTGCGCCAGTAAGCGACCGCAGCATCCCACTGCTCGGCTTTGGGCGCATAAGGACGGCCCTTGACGTAATCGATCGTCGTATCGTCCACAGCCACCATGCCGGCGCGTGCACCAGCCTCGATCGCCATGTTGCAGAGCGTCATGCGCCCTTCCATGCTCAAGCTGCGGATGGCAGACCCTGCGAATTCGATGGCGTAGCCGGTACCGCCAGCGGTGCCGATCTTGCCGATGACCGCCAATGCGATGTCCTTGGCGGTGACGCCGCGGCCCAACTGGCCTTCCACCTTGACCAGCATGGCCTTGGATTTCTTTTGCACCAGGCACTGCGTGGCCAGCACATGCTCCACTTCAGAAGTGCCGATGCCATGGGCCAGTGCGCCGAATGCACCGTGTGTGCTCGTATGGGAGTCGCCGCAGACGACGGTCATGCCCGGCAGGGTCGCCCCCTGTTCCGGGCCGATGACGTGCACGATGCCCTGGCGTGCATCGTTCATGCGGAATTCGGTGATCCCGAACTCGGCACAGTTGTTATCCAAAGTTTCGACCTGCAAGCGCGACACCGGGTCGGCGATGCCCTTGCTGCGATCGGTGGTCGGTACGTTGTGATCGGGCACGGCGAGCACGGAGCTCACGCGCCAGACCTTGCGCGCGCTCAGCTTCAAGCCTTCGAAAGCCTGCGGGCTGGTGACTTCATGCACCAGATGGCGGTCGATATAGAGCAGCGCGGCGCCGTTCTCCTCATGCACCACGTGGGAATCGAATAATTTGTCGTAAAGCGTTTTTGCCACGATTGTTCCTGAAACTAGTCTCTGAAATTACCGAACTTCAACGGAAAATCCGTCACCGACTTCTTTACGTGGGCGATGGTGTCCTGCAACACATCGCGCTTGGCTCCATTCACACGCACGGTGTCACCCTGGATGCTGGCCTGCACCTTGAGGCCGGAATCCTTGATCAGCTTGACGATACGCTTGGCCAGATCGCTGTCGATACCGTCCTTGATCTTCATCTCCTGCTTGACCTTGTTGCCGGACACTTTCTGCACGTCCTGCAGGTCCAGACGCTTGCTGCTGTCGGGTTCCTTCTTCTCCATCGCAGGGAACAGGATGTCCTTGATCTGGTCGAGCTGGAAATCCGAATCGCCGTTGAGCGTGATCAGCTTGTCCTTCTCGTTAAGCTCCACCTTGGCGGAGGTCCCCTTGAAGTCATAACGGTTGATGATCTGGCGTTCCGCTACGTCGACCGCATTCTTCAAGGCGACCATGTCGGCTTCTGACGTGATATCAAAGGAAGGCATTGTTCTCTCCTAATAACGATACAGCGGCGAGCTGGTGATTACTCGAAGTGGCAGACGTAGTCCACCATCTCCAACGTCTCGATATCGAACGACGAATTACCCGGCACCGCGAACTTCTCGCCCGCCCCGTAGGTTTTCCATTGGTCTTCGCCCTTGAGGCGCACCTTGCACACACCGGCATTGATCTCCATGAGCTCAGGGGATCCGGTATTGAACGTCAGCGTGCTCGGGAAGATCACGCCCACGGTGCAACGCGTGCCGTTAGGGAACATGACCGTGTGGCTGACACACTTGCCGTCGAAATAGACATTGGCTTTCTTTTTGACGCTAACGTGATCGAACTGTGCCATCTTCTCTCTCCTGAACTTTCGGTTATTTCTTCTTGTTACGCAGATTCGCGGCGATGCGCATGCGCAATGCGTTGAGCTTGATGAAGCCGCCTGCATCCTTCTGGTCATAGGCACCGGCATCGTCCTCGAACGTGGCGATGGTCGGATCGAACAGCGAATCGGTCTTGCTGTCGCGGCCAGTCACGATGACATTACCCTTATAGAGCTTGAGGCGCACGAAACCGTTGACGCTCTTCTGCGTGTGGTCGATCAGCGTCTGCAATGCGACGCGCTCCGGGCTCCACCAATAGCCGTTATAGATCAGGCTGGCGTAACGCGGCATGAGGTCGTCCTTCAGATGCGCGACTTCGCGATCCAGCGTGAGCGACTCGATAGCGCGGTGCGCCTTGAGCATGATGGTGCCACCCGGCGTCTCGTAACAGCCGCGCGACTTCATGCCGACATACCGGTTCTCGACCAGATCCAGACGGCCGATACCATGTTTGCCGCCCAACTGGTTCAGTTCAGCCAGCAATACATGTGGCGGCAGTTTCTTGCCATTCAAGGCGACCGGGTCACCGTTCACGTATTCGATATCCAGGTACTCGGCCGCATCGGGCGCATTCTCAGGGCTCACGGTCCAGCGCCACATCGATTCTTCCGCCTCGGCGGACGGGTCTTCGAGATGCCGGCCTTCGTAGCTGATATGCAGCAGGTTGGCATCCATGGAGTACGGACTGCCGCCTTGCTTGTGTTTCATCTCGACCGGGATGCCGTTCTTCTCGGCATAGGCCAGCAGTTTTTCGCGGGACAGCAGATCCCACTCGCGCCATGGCGCGATGATCTTGACGCCGGGCTTCAGCGCGTAAGCGCCCAGCTCGAACCGCACCTGGTCGTTACCCTTGCCGGTCGCACCGTGCGAGATGGCATCGGCGCCGGTCTCGTTGGCGATCTCCACCAGACGCTTGGCGATCAGTGGACGTGCGATGGAGGTGCCGAGCAGGTATTCACCTTCATAGACGGTGTTGGCGCGGAACATCGGGAACACGAAATCGCGGACGAACTCCTCACGCAGATCGTCGATGTAGATCTCCTTGACGCCGAACTTCTTGGCCTTTTCGCGTGCGGGCTCCAGTTCCTCGCCCTGGCCCAGATCCGCCGTGAAGGTCACGACCTCACACTGATAGGTGTCGGTCAGCCACTTCAGGATGACCGAAGTATCCAGACCGCCCGAATAGGCCAGCACTACCTTTTTAATGTCGCTCATTACTTCACTTTTCCTAACAATAGATATTCCATGAGTGCTTTTTGCGTGTGCAATCTGTTCTCTGCCTCGTCCCAAACCACGCTCTGCGGACCGTCGATGACATCGGCCGCCACCTCTTCACCGCGGTGCGCAGGCAGGCAATGCATGAACAGCGCGTCCTTGGCGGCGACCTTCATCATGTCGGTATCGACCTGCCAGTCGGCAAAATCGCGACGACGCTCCTCGTTCTCGGCCTCGAAGCCCATCGAAGTCCAGACGTCTGTCGTCACGAGGTCGGCATCCCTGGCGGCCTCCATCGGGTCGGCGAACTCCTCGTAATGGTCGTGGCCATAGAGGTTGGCGCGCTCAGGCTCGACTTCGTAGCCGGGCGGCGTCGACACGTGGACATTGAAATCCAGCAGCTCCGCCGCTTGCAGCCAGGTGTTGCAGACGTTGTTCGAATCGCCGATCCAGGCCACGGTCTTGCCCTTGATCGAACCGCGATGCTCGATGAAGGTATAGATATCGGCCAGGATCTGACACGGGTGATATTCGTTGGTCAGGCCATTGATCACCGGCACGCGCGAATTCGCGGCGAAGCGTTCGATGATCTCCTGCTCGAAGGTCCGGATCATCACCAGATCGCTCATGCGCGAAATGACCTGTGCCGCATCCTCCACCGGTTCGCCACGACCCAGCTGCGAGTCGCGCGTATTGAGGTAGATGGCGGAACCGCCCAGCTGCTGCATGCCAGCCTCGAAGCTCAGGCGCGTGCGCGTGCTGGCCTTCTCGAAGATCATCACCAGCGTCCGGTCGCTCAGCGGCCAGTATTGCTGGTAGTTCTTGAATTGCTGCTTGATCCAGCGCGTACGCTCGAACACGTGCTCGAGCTCTTCGCCCGTGAAATCGTTGAACTGCAGGAAATGCTTGATCTCTGCCATCTCAATGCCCCAGGAATCGCTTGATCAACGGGACCAGCCGGTCGACCAGCTCTTTGGCTTCTTCCTGACTGATGATCAGGGGCGGCAGCAAGCGGATGACATTGTCCGCAGTCACGTTGATCAGCACTTTGGCTTCCAGCGCGTGCTTGACCAGGTCGCCACAGGACCGGTCGAGTTCGATGCCGATCATCAGGCCTGCATTGCGCACGGTGACCACCCCAGGCACTTCTTTCAATTCCGCCTTGAAGGCCTCACGGATCCAGTCGCCGATCTTCTCGGCATGCGCGCACAGCCCTTCTTCGGCAATGGTCTGCAAGGTCACGTAACCGGCCGTGGTCGCCAGCGGGTTACCGCCGAACGTCGAGCCATGCTTGCCGTAGGTGAAGACATCGGCCGCCTTGCCCGCAGCCACACAGGCACCGATGGGCACGCCGGACCCCAGCCCCTTGGCGAGGCTCAATACATCCGGCTTGATATCCGTATGCTGGAAAGCGAACCAGGTACCGGTCCGGCCGATCCCGCTCTGCACTTCATCCAGCATCAACAACCAGCCGTGTTCGTCACAGAGCTTACGTAAGCCTTCCAGATACGCCTTGGCGTCCTTGGGGATATTGATACCGCCTTCGCCCTGCACAGGCTCGACCAGGATGGCGACGACATTCTTGTTGCGCGCGGCCACTTGGCGCACCGCTTCCAGATCGTCGAACGGTACGCGCACGAAGCCGCTGACCAGCGGCTCGAAACCAGCCTGTGTCTTGCGGTTGCCCGTCGCGGACAAGGTCGCGAGGGTGCGGCCGTGGAACGCCTTCTCCATGACGATGATCTCGGGATTCTCGATGCCCTTGTTATGACCATAGAGACGCGCCAGCTTGATAGCCGCTTCGTTGGCTTCGCAACCGGAGTTGCAGAAGAACACCTTGTCCATGCCGGAGACTTCGGCCAGCCTGTCGGCGAGACGCGATTGTTCGTTGATGCCGTAGATGTTGGAGACGTGGATGAGCTTGCCGGCCTGCTCGCTGATGGCGGCGACCAGTTTCGGGTGGGCATGGCCCAGGCCATTGACGGCGACGCCAGAGAGGGCATCCAAGTACTGGTTGCCTTCCGCGTCCCACAACCAGACGCCCTGTCCTTTGACAAAGCTGACCGGCTGCCGGTTATAGGTATTCATCAAATGTTGCGACATGATTTAACTTCGTACTCAAAAAATAAAAACGGCGGCTTTAGCCGCCGTTTGCAGCATAAAGCCGGAATGTTACAAACCGATCAGGCCCTTGTGAGTCAGGCCATTCGCCATGAAGAACAGCATGGGGATCGACAGCATGGTATTGGTTCGGGAAGCGAGGAACGCCACACGGCGCGCCTTGGCTTTCTCTGCATCGGTCGCGGAAACCATCCCCAGAATCTTCTTCTGGTTCGGCCAAATCAGCACCCAAACGTTGAAGAGCATGATGGTGCCGAGCCAGGCGCCGATACCGATGGCGGCAAACGCCGGTTGCAGGGTGAACGCCGGAACGAAGTTCGCACCGAGCAAAGCTGCACCCGCGAGCCAGGTGACGACTGCGGCCCAACGGAACCAGAGTAATGCGCGTGGTGCGACGTACTTGGAGATGCCCGCGCCGCCTGGGCCTTCCTTGTCAGCCGTGGCAGCCGCCATGGCGGGCACCTGCACCAAGTTGAAGTAATAGAGCAAGCCGATCCAGGCGACGCCTGCGATCACATGCACGAAACGGAAGACGGCCTCAATCTGGAATTCCATGATCTAGACCCCCGCCGCAATGAAATTCTTGAGGAAGAAATATAAAACGAGCGTCAATACCAGCCCGGATATGATGGTGCCCAGGATCGAATCCAACGGATTTTTCATCAACAGCCTCCCCAGTAAAAGTCGTTTCGTATCAAGAGCGTCGAGGTTAGCGCAAAACCATGGATTAAGCAAGATTCAGCCTTGGTTTTACAGGTGTTTTTTGCTCCGCCGGCAAGCCTCGAAATACAAAATGTACTTGAAAAAACCCCGGATTCGGGCAAAATCGCGTGTTCGCCAAATACGGCATGTGAACCCATCGTTTCCGGCCCATAGTAACGCAAGCATCTCAAGTTATGGCATCACTGGCATCCGTCAGCGCGAACAATGTGAGCGCACTCCAACGTCCATCCACCCCGCAGCTGCCTGTGGCGTGGTATGTAGACCCGAACATCCACACCCTCGAACAGAGACTCCTGGCGGCGCGTCCCCGCTATATCGGCCACACGCTCATGGCCAGCAATCCCGGCGATTATCACGTGCTGGACTGGATGCAACAAGGCAAAGCGCTGGTGCACAACGCGCGCGGGATCGAGCTCATCAGCAACGTCTGCCGCCACCGCCAGGCCGTCATGCTCGATGGCAAAGGCAACACCCGCAACATCGTCTGCCCCCTCCATCGCTGGACCTACGACCTCCAGGGCGAACTCATGGGCGCGCCGCATTTCGAGGACAAGCCGTGTCTCCACCTCGATACATCCAGCCTGCAGCAATGGCAGGGATTGCTGTTCGATGGCAAACGCGATGTGGCGCGAGAACTCAGTGACTTGGGCTGTCGGCAGGATTTCGATTTCACGGGCTACATGCTGGATCGCGTGATGATCGAGGAATACGCCTTCAACTGGAAGACCTTCATCGAAGTCTATCTGGAAGACTACCATGTCGGGCCTTTCCACCCGGGACTCAATCAGTTCGTCGACTGTGACGAACTTCACTGGGAATTCGGCGAGCACTACAGCGTGCAGACCGTGGGAGTGAAATCGCTGGAGAAATCTGGCTCCCAAGTCTATCAACGCTGGCAGGAGCAACTGACGCAGTACTCGCAGGGCCAGAAGCCCCGTCACGGCGCCATCTGGATGGTCTATTACCCGTATCTGATGATCGAGTGGTATCCCAACGTACTGGTGGTCTCGCATCTCATTCCACGTGGCGTCGATGCCTGCACCAATGTGGTCGAGTTCTATTACCCCGAGGATATCGCGCTATTCGAACGTGAGTTCGTGGAAGCCCAGCAAGCCGCTTACCAGGAAACGGCGATCGAGGACGAAGAGATCTGCCGCCGCATGCATCAGGGTCGACAAGCCTTGCACGCCCA
>CBFGLF010000068.1:0-9562 GCA_965649545.1 uncultured Methylotenera sp. | reverse complement strand
GGGTCTGAGCCTATGTTATAGGCCTCGTCAGCTTTCTTGACGTGCAGGGCATGGCGGTCGGCATCGGAATAGATGGCGACAGACTTGATGCCCATTTCAGAGCACGCACGAACAATGCGCACGGCGATTTCGCCGCGATTGGCTACGAGTATTTTTTTTATCACGCGCTGAACCTAAGATTGATACTGATTTTTGACACAGAAACCCGCAAATTATATCATGCGCGCCTTATGGCTGCATTACCCAGTAACAGCGTCACTATCAACAACCTCGACTTTGCGAGAAAAGCGCTTGAAATTCATGATACAATCGCGGTTTCGCAATTTTTGCGGCTGGCTGATTTTCTGAGTACCGATAAAGGCGCTCTGGAATTCCGGTTGGCGGGTTATCAGGATGGCAGTAACAAGCCGAGCCTGAAACTGGAGATAAGCGGCAAGCTGCATTTGCTTTGCCAGCGTTGTCTGGGTCCGATGGACTACGACCTGGATGCGCACGCGACGTTTGTGATCGTGCGTGACGAGGCTTCCATTCCTGAAACGGAAGACGAGGCCGATGAGATCGACTATCTGGTGGCGGAAACGCACATGTCGGTAGCTGATCTGATCGAGGATGAGATCCTGCTTTCTTTGCCGTTGGCACCCAAGCATGAGATCGAAGCCTGCGATGCCGCAAGCAAGCTGAACGAATTAAAGAAGCCCGGCCCATTTGCTGAGTTGCAAAAGCTCAAGCTACAAGGGCGTAAAACTGATGAGAGTCAGGACTAGAGAGTATTGATAGGAGTAAATTATGGCTGTTCAACAAAACAAGAAGTCGCCTTCCAAGCGCGGTATGCATCGCTCGCATGATTTTCTGACCAACCCACCGTTGGCAGTTGAGCCTACCACCGGCGAAACCCATCTGCGTCACCACGTCAGCCCGAACGGCTACTACCGTGGCCGCAAGGTATTGCCTTCCAAGGGCGAGTAATCGATTCGATCTTTGAGCAAGTGCGCCAAGTCATTCCGGCTTGGCGTTTTGTTTTGAACATCTCATCCTGAACATGGATATCACCGTCGCTATCGATGCCATGGGGGGCGATCACGGCCCGCATGTCACAGTGCCTGCTGCGCTTGATGCGCTCAAGCAGGATAGTGAGATCAATATCGTTCTGGTAGGTCTGACCGAAGTCATCGAGGCGGAACTTGCCGCCCACAAAGCGACCGTCGGTCCGCGCCTACGTATCCATCACGCGACCGAAGTCGTGACCATGGATGAATCCCCACAAAGCGCCTTGAAGAACAAGAAGGACTCTTCCATGCGCGTGGCGATCAACCTGGTCAAGAGCGGCGAAGCGAACGCCTGCGTCAGTGCCGGTAACACCGGCGCCTTGATGGCCACGGCGCGCTTCGTCTTGAAGACCCTGCCTGGAATCGATCGTCCCGCGATCGCAGCCACCTTGCCTAGCCAGAAAGGCATGACCTACATGCTGGACCTGGGCGCCAATGCAGATTGCACCCCAGAACATCTCTTGCAATTCGCCATCATGGGGGCCATGCTGGTCTCCTGTGTCGAACACAAGGAACGTCCATCCGTCGGACTGCTCAATATCGGCTCCGAAGATATCAAAGGCAATGAAGTCGTCAAACAGGCTGGTGAATTGCTACGTGCCAGCCACCTGAATTTCTACGGTAACGTCGAAGGCAACGATATCTATAAAGGCACGACCGATGTCGTGGTGTGCGACGGCTTCGTTGGCAATGTCGCACTCAAGACCTCCGAAGGGCTGGCGCAGATGATGGCACGGTTCCTGACGCAAGAATTCAAGCGCAACTGGACGACCAAGCTGATGGCGCTGGTGGCGATGCCGGTGTTGAAGGCGTTCAAGAGCCGTCTTGATCCGCGGCGCTACAACGGTGCAAGTTTTCTCGGCCTGCGTGGTATCGTCGTCAAGAGTCACGGCGGGGCGGATAGCTTCTCCTTCTACCATGCCATCCACACAGCCGCGGAAGAATCCAGAAATGGCGTGCTCCGCCGCATCACGGAGCAGCTTGAGATCGAACATATCAAACCGGCAGCCTTGGCGGAACGCCAGGCCGCAGTAAATGAGGTTGCATGATCTATTCCCGTATCGCAGGAACCGGCAGTTATCTGCCCCAACGAATCCTGACCAATACGGAGCTGGAAAAGATGGTCGACACCACGGATGAGTGGATCGTTACCCGTACCGGCATCCGCGAACGTCACATCATCGCCGATGATGAATTCACCAGCGACATGGCTGTCGCGTCTGCGCGCAAAGCGTTGGAAGCAGCAGGTATCGAGGCCACGCAAGTCGATCTCATCATCGTCGCGACTACCACGCCGGATCACACATTCCCCAGCACCGCCTGTATCGTGCAGGACAAGCTAGGAATCCATAATTGCCCGGCATTCGATATCCAGGCGGTATGCAGTGGTTTCGTATACGCGGTCGCGACCGCCGATAAGTTCATCAAAAGCGGTAGTGCAAAATGCGCCTTGGTCATCGGTGCGGACTGTATGTCTCGCATCACCGACTGGACCGACCGCAGCAATTGCATCCTGTGGGGGGACGGTGCCGGGGCGGTCATCATGACCGCCAGCGATACGCCGGGTGTGCTTTCCACGCATCTGCATGCCGACGGTAGTTACAATCATTTGCTGAATGTGCCCTCCGGCATATCCAACGGTCATGGCAGCAAGACCATCCAGATGGAAGGCAACGCGGTATTCAAGATTGCCGTCAACACGCTGGACGCCATCGTCGATGAAGCGCTGGAGGCGAACGGTCTTGAGAAGTCCGATGTCGACTGGCTGGTGCCACACCAGGCCAATATCCGTATTCTGCAATCCACTGCGAAAAAACTGGGTATGGGCATGGATCGCGTCGTTGTCACCGTGGATACCCACGGCAACACCTCGGCTGCCTCGATCCCGCTGGCATTGGACGTCGCAGTGCGCGACGGCCGCATACAACGCGGCGAGACAGTGCTGATGGAAGCCTTCGGTGGCGGATTCACCTGGGGCGCCGCCCTGCTCAAGTATTAATCCTCACTCGAATCTAGAGAACACTATGAAATCTGCTTTCTTCTTTCCTGGTCAAGGTTCGCAATCCGTCGGCATGATGCAGGGCTTCGGCGATCTGGCGATCGTGCGCGACACCTTCACTGAAGCTTCGGATATCCTCAAGACAGACTTCTGGTCCATGGCGACCGAACCGAACGAGCTATTGAATCAGACAACGAATACCCAACCTTTGATGCTGGCTGCGGGCGTTGCCACATGGCGTGCGTGGCAAGTGGCAGGCGGCGCCATGCCAACCGTCATGGCAGGTCACAGTCTTGGCGAATATACCGCCCTGGTGGCTTCAGGCGCATTGACCTATAAGGATGCATTGCCGTTGGTGCGCTATCGTGCGGAAGTCATGCAAGGTGCCGTTGCGGAAGGAGTAGGCGCAATGGCGGCAATCCTGGGGCTGGATGACGAGACCGTGCGCGCTGTCTGTACGGAAGCCGCGCAAGGTGAAGTGCTGGAAGCCGTCAACCTGAACTCGCCGGGCCAAGTCGTCATTGCAGGGCATAAAGCCGCCGTGGAGCGAGGCATGGAGCTTGCCAAGAGCAAGGGTGCCAAGCGCGCCTTGCCTTTGCCGGTCAGTGTCCCATCCCACTGCGCACTCATGAAACCTGCAGCCGAACAGCTGCGGACTTACCTGCAGCAAGTCACTGTACGTGCTGGCGAAGTGCCCGTGTTACACAATGCTGACGTAGCCAGCCACGAGGCTGCTGATCAGATCAAAGATGCATTGGTACGCCAGTTATATAGCCCTGTACGCTGGGTCGAGACCGTTCAAGCCATCCATGCGATGGGTGTCACACAAACTGCAGAATGCGGGCCAGGTAAGGTGCTTGCAGGGCTTACCAAGCGCATCGTGGCTGAGTTGCCATGTATCGCATTGGTCGGTCAGGAAAGCCTGGCTGAAGCAAAGTCACAATTCAATAGCTAACGATTGGCTAAAGATCCAAGGGAGGCATCATGCTGGAAAATCAAATCGCCCTGGTGACAGGTGCAAGTCGCGGCATCGGAGCAGCGATCGCTCAGGAGTTGGGTAAACAGGGCGCTGTGGTCGTCGGTACTGCAACCACTTCCAATGGTGCCCAGCAGATCACGCAGGCCCTGCAAGAGGCAGGCATCAATGGCACCGGAATGGCGCTGGATGTGAATGACGCCACCCAAATCGAGTCTGTACTGAAAACGATCGCCGATACGTTCGGCGAGGTCTCCATCCTGGTCAATAATGCCGGGATCACCCGCGACACCTTGCTGATGCGCATGAAGGATGAGGACTGGGATGCCGTCATCTCGACCAACCTTACATCCGTGTATCGTCTATCGCAGGCCGTCATGCGCCCGATGATGAAGGCCCGCCATGGCCGTATCATCAGCGTGTCTTCTATCGTCGGCCATACCGGCAATGCCGGCCAGACCAATTATGCAGCCGCTAAAGCGGGTATGAGCGGCTTCACCAAGTCGCTGGCGCAGGAGTTGGGGAGCCGCGGCGTCACAGTCAATTGCGTCGCTCCCGGCTTCATCGATACCGATATGACACGCGAGTTGCCGGAAAAGATCAAGACCGATCTCCTGGCCAAGATTCCGATGGGTAAGCTCGGGGACGTCAAGGATATCGCGGCGGCAGTGGCATTTTTAGCTTCGCCATCAGCCGGTTACATCACTGGCGAGACATTGCACGTGAATGGCGGCATGTACATGGCCTGATCCTCAGGGATCGAGGCCTGTGGTTGTTTTTTGAATTCCTCAGGACTTTTGCTAGAATAGCCTGAGCTGAACAAGCTACATAACTTGAAAGGGGTAATTAGATGTCTGACATCGAACAACGCGTTAAAAAGATCGTTTCCGAGCAATTGGGTGCCAATGAGGCAGACGTAAAGAATGAGTCTTCCTTCGTGGACGATCTGGGCGCAGATTCACTGGATACAGTGGAATTGGTCATGGCGCTGGAAGAAGAGTTTGACTGTGAAATCCCTGATGAAGAAGCAGAGAAGATCACCACCGTCCAGCAAGCGATTGACTACGTCAACGCAAACCTGAAGTAACCATCCCGACTTTTCCTAGTCATTTTTTCTTGGAGTTGCCTTGTCCAAGCCAGACCTGCAAAAGCGCAGAGTTGTAGTCACGGGCCTGGGCGTTGTGTCACCAGTGGGTATCGGTGTCGAAGCGTCCTGGGCCAATCTGGTTGCCGGTAGATCCGGTATCACCAAAATTACCAAATTCGATCCTAGCAATTTCGCTTCCCAGATCGCCGGCGAGGTGAAAGGGTTCGATGTGTCGCAATATCTTCCTGCGAAGGAAGCGCGCCGCATGGACATCTTTATCCAGTACGGCATGGCAGCGGCAATCGAGGCCGTCAAGGACTCGGGCATCGTGGCGACCGAAGAGAATGCCGAACGGATCGGTGTTTCCATCGGCTCCGGGATCGGTGGCCTGCAGCTCATCGAAGACACCAACGATATCTACGACGAGAGCGGCCCACGCAAGATTTCGCCATTCTTCATCCCCGGCACCATCATCAACATGATCTCAGGCAATCTGTCCATCATGTACGGGTTCAAAGGTCCAAATGTCGCCATCGTCACCGCCTGTACGACGGGTACGCATTCGATCGGCGATGCAGCGCGCATGATCGAATACGGCGATGCTGATGTCATGGTCGCGGGTGGCGCTGAAGCGGCGATCACGCAACTAGGTGTCGGCGGCTTCGCCGCTGCGCGAGCCTTATCCACCAGAAACGATGACCCGGCGACGGCGAGCCGTCCCTGGGACCGTGATCGTGACGGGTTCGTCATCGGAGAAGGTGCGGGTGTGATGGTGCTTGAAGAGTATGAATCCGCCAAGAAGCGCGGTGCCAAGATCTATGCCGAGCTCACAGGCTATGGCATGAGTGCGGATGCTTATCACATGACGGCACCCAATATGGATGGCCCGCGTCGCTCTATGTTGAATGCGCTACGGAATGCCGGCGTCAATCCTGACCAGGTGCAGTTCGTGAATGCACACGGCACCTCGACACCACTGGGTGATACGAATGAAACCAATGCCATCAAGGCGGCATTCGGCGACCACTCGAAGAAGCTGGTGGTGAATTCGACTAAATCCATGACCGGACATTTATTGGGTGGTGCAGGGGGTCTGGAATCGGTATTCACAGTATTGTCTATCCATCATCAGGTATCACCGCCGACGATCAATATCTTTAATCAGGACCCTGAATGTGACCTTGATTATTGTGCCAACGAGGCGCGCGACATGAAGATCGATGTCGCACTCAAAAACAATTTCGGCTTCGGTGGCACCAACGGAAGCCTGGTGTTCGCCAAGGTGTAACTATTCACCATCTTGGTGCAGTGGAACTGCACCAAGATGGTCGCATCATTGTACGTTTGTACACAGATTCCCGGTATATGACAGGCAGATGTAGGCTTTAGTGACTGTTTCCATTGAGTATTTTATAACTTGTTGATTATATTATATTTTTTATCTGCATAAATAATAATCAACTGGCAAAAAACTCAATCAGGAGCGAGAGTTAGGACGCCAATCCAACAGTCATCCACAAAACTATCCACAGCTTTTGTGGAATAGCTAAAATCCTTTGTGTGGCAAGCAACATGCTTTAGCATAGGCGCAGACCAATCAACGCATGTTACGAATTCGATGACCGCTACCCCTAAGTACATAGTCAATGGCAGGCTGGATGCGCAAGTATCGCCCCTTGACCGCGGCTTTTCCTACGGGGATGGTGTTTTTCGCACCATGCGCATGACAGCAGGTAGCGTCGCTTCTTGGCCGATTCATTACAGCAAGCTGGTAGAGGACTGCAACCGCATCGATATCGTCTGCCCATCTTCTGATCTGTTGCATGCTGACATCCAGCGCTTGAATGATGACGAAGTGGCGGATGCTGTGATCAAGATCGTCGTGACCCGCGGCGAAGGGACAAGAGGCTATGCCTTGCCTGCTCTGGCTCAGCCAAATCGAGTAGTGATCAAGTCTGCTTATCCGCAATATCCGGCATCGAATTTCTCCCAAGGCGTCAGTTTGCATCTTTGCCAGCTGCGGCTAGGGCATCAGCCTCAGCTCGCAGGCATCAAACATCTCAATCGACTGGAAAACATCCTGGCACGTATGGAGTGGAATTCCTCTGCATACGCCGACGGTGTTCTGCAGGATATTGACGGCAACATCATCGAATGCACGGCAGCTAACCTCTTCATTCGTTCGGGCAAAGATCTCGTCACTCCCGATCTTGCCATGTGCGGTGTCGCAGGGATCACCCGCCAGCGCATCCTTCAGCTATCGGAACCGCTGGGCTTGAACGTCCATATAGGCCGCATCTCTATGGCAGATATGATGAGCGCTGACGAAATCCTGATTTGCAATAGCCTGTATGGCGCCTGGCAAGTGATCGATTTCAATCAACGGCAATGGCTTGGCCAACCTTTGGCCTCAACCATTCGTGAGTTATTACAGGAACAGCCTTGATCAAACGTTTATTCTTCATGCTCGTTTTCCTGGGGATCGTACTTAGCGCCTGGATGCTGTACTTCTCGCATATGCCTATCCCCATGCGTGCGGAGTCCCAGGAGATCGACCTCAAGGCGGGGAGCAGCTTGAAGAGCGTAGGTCAGCAGCTGGTTGATCAAGGCATATTGAACGAACCCTGGAGCTTTGTCCTAATGGTCCGCCTGCTGGGCGCTGCCGGTAACATCAAGGCAGGGAATTACCTGATAGAACGCGGCGTGACCCCTTACGGCCTCTATGTGACGTTCACAGAGGGTAGTATCACACAAGCCAGTATCACGTTCATCGAAGGGTGGAATTTCAAGCAGCTGCGTGCGGCCCTCGATAAGAACGAAGGCGTCAGGCACATGACCATGGCTTACACGGATCAACAGATCCTTGCGGAGATCGGTGCCAAGGAGACGCATCCGGAAGGCTTGTTCTTTCCGGACACTTACTATTTTAGCCGTGGCGCCAGTGATCTGGATGTGCTGAAACGTGCTTACCAGACCATGCAAACCAAGCTGGCAAAGGCTTGGCAGGAGCGTGAGTCCGGTCTGCCATATGATTCCGCCTATGAAGCCTTGATCATGGCTTCCATCGTGGAGAAGGAGACCGGCAAGCCTTCCGAGCGCCCCGAGATCGCCGGGGTGTTCCTGAATCGTCTGCGCATCGGCATGCGATTGCAAACCGATCCGACCGTCATCTATGGCATGGGGGATCGTTTCGACGGCAACCTGCGCAAGGTCGACCTCATCGCCGACACCCGCTACAACACCTATACCCGGGCAGGATTACCACCGACGCCCATCGCCATGCCAAGCCTTGCAGCCATTGAAGCGGCACTTCATCCTGCCAAAACCAAAGCGCTGTATTTCGTCGGCAAGGGAGATGGTAGTCACGTGTTTTCAAGCACACTGGCGGAGCACAATCGTGCGGTAGTCAAATATCAGCTGAGAAGATCGAGCAATGCGAGGTAAATTCATCACGCTTGAAGGCATGGATGGGGCAGGGAAAAGCACCCACATCCCGCACATCCTCGATCATTTTCGGGCACGTGGACTGGAAGTGGTTTCGACTCGTGAACCAGGCGGCACCTCGCTTGGCGAACGCCTGCGCGAGATCTTGTTGCATGAGGCCATGCATCCGGAGACAGAGGCGTTGCTCATGTTTGCGGCCCGCAGGGAGCATATCTCGCAGGTCATCGAGCCCGCATTGGCCCGTGGCGCTTATGTTATCTCCGATAGGTTTGCGGATGCGTCTTATGCGTATCAATGCGGTGGCCGAGGCGTGGACTTCGAAAAGATGAATCTATTGGAGCAATGGGCGCTGGGCGAACTGCAGCCTGACATCACCTTGTTGTTCGACGTACCGGTAGAAGTCAGCCTGCAACGCTTGTCGAAAGCGCGCGCTCCGGACAAGTTCGAACAAGAAGGCGCTGATTTCTTTACACGGATCCGTGACGCCTACCTGCGACGGGCGCAACAATACCCGCATCGTTTCCGTGTCATCAATAGCCATCAATCCCTCGAAGATGTTGTCAAATCACTTGATAACATCATTTCAAGTATATGAAAGATATAATCTATACCTGGCAGGATGATCTATGGCAGCAACTGGCGTCCGCGCGTGGCCGCCGACATCATGCAATGTTGCTCAAAGGTAGGCGGGGAATCGGTAAACTCGATTTCGCAGTGCAGCTGAGCAAGGCTTTGCTGTGTGAGGCCCCCGATGCGCGCGGTTTCGCATGTGATGCATGCCCGAGCTGCAACTGGTTCGTTCAAGGCAATCATCCCGACTATCGACTACTGACCCCGGAACAGGATGCGGTTGAAGACGAGGAGGCGGCACCGGTCAAGAAATCAGGCAAAAAAAGTCAGATATCGATTGCGCAGGTCCGTGAGCTCGCCGATTTTCTCGAGCTGGCCAGCCATCGCAGCGGCGGCGTGAGGATCGTCCTGATCCACCCTGCAGAAGCGCTCAATGCGTC